>SYLG01000153.1 GCA_005808665.1 Planctomycetia bacterium
CAAGCAACCCCCGCTCCTCACCACTCAACCGGACTATGTAAATTTTCCGCATGGTACCAACCCTCCTTGGTTGGTACTTATACTATGTGCCTTGCAGCTGAATACTATCCTAATCCCTTTGAGTGGCAGGGCACTAGGCCAGAACCTCACGAACGACCTTTCCGTGAATGTCCGTTAAACGAAATTGCCTCCCTTGGTAGCGAAAGGTCAATCGTTCATGGTCAATTCCACAAAGGTGGAGGATTGTCGCCTGGTGGTCGTGAACATGGACCGGGTCTTTGGTGATATTCCAGGCAAAATCATCGGTTGCCCCATGGACATGGCCCCCTTTTACTCCGCCCCCCGCCATCCAAAGGCTGAATGCCCTGCCAAAATGGTCGCGTCCGTTGGGTTTACCTTCCGGTCCTTGACCAAAAGGAGTTCGGCCAAATTCGCCTCCCCAAATTACCAGCGTATCGTCAAGCATTCCGCGCATTTTAAGATCTTTTACAAGTGCGGCGGAGGGTTGATCCGTATCAAGGCATTGATTTTCCAATTGGGTAAACAGGTTTGAGTGTTGGTCCCACCCTGCGTGCATGAGCTGTACAAACCGGGTGCCTCGCTCCAGTAGTCTCCTTGTGATAAGGCAATGCCTGGCAAAGGTGCCCGGCTCGAGGACTTGGGGACCATACATATCGAGGATGTATTTGGGCTCATCCGAAAAATCAAGCAAACCAGGCACGCTCGTCTGCATTCGGAAGGCCATTTCATATTGGGAGATGCGGGTATCGATTTCGGGGTCGCCAAATTCGGCCAAATGAGCGCGGTTGAGTTCGTCGATTCCAGCCAAAAGCTTGGACCTTGAAGTTTGGCTGATTCCCTCGGGGTTGTTCAAATAAGGAACCGGGTCGCCTACCCCACGAAACCGGACCCCTTGAAGGCGGGTAGGCAGGAATCCACTACCCCAGTAGTAATCAAAGAAGAGCTGTCCGCATGTTTTGCCACGATCCGAAGAAGTCATAACCACAAAAGCGGGAAGCTCGCTTGTAATGGTTCCCAAACCATAGGTCAACCATGCTCCCATGCTGGGCCTGCCGGGAACCTGGGCTCCGGTGAGGAAATAAGTCACCCCGGGAGCGTGGTTGACCGCCTCGGTATTCATCGACCGAATCAGGGTGATTTCATCGGCGATCGAACCGAGGTGAGGCATCATGCTGGTGATTTCCATCCCGGACTTGCCATATTTTTTGAAGGGTTTGATGGCAGGGACAATAGGATGTTTGTTGTATCCGGCGGTCATGGTGGAAAGGCGGGTTTTCCCCCGAACGCTTTCGGGGAGTTCCTGCATCTTCATTTTTTCCATAACCGGTTTGGGATCAAAAAGATCCACATGGGTAGGGGCACCACCTTGCCAAAGGTAGACCACCCGTTTGGCTTTGGGGGCATGATGTGGAAGGCCCTTTAGTCCTGGCAAACCAGAAGGAGCCCCCTGGGTAGACCCTCCCAAAAGGCCGGCCAGGGCCGCGACGCCAAGGCCAGTCCCCCCCTTGCCCAAAAAGTCGCGACGACCAAATCGGTCTATGGCATTATGAAAGATCTCTTTCATCATCTATTCCCGGGTAAGGGCCTCGTCAAGATTGTAGACTGCCAGACAAACGGTTGTCCAGGATGCCAAGGCGATTGGGTCTATTTGGGTTTCTTTGGACGAAGCCCCTATGGCGATGATTTTTTTGGCGGCGACAGGATCTTTGGCAAATTCCATTTGTTGCTGCCCCAATATTTTGTGAAGGACCACCCGCTCATGGGTTTTGGGTTTACGGGACAGGATTAAATCAAAGATCCGGTCAAACCGGGTATTGGTTTCGGGGGATTCTTTGATCATTTTTGCCGCTAGCACTCTTGCCGCCTCATTCCAGGTTGGGTCATTGAGTGTGGTCAATGCGTGGAGGGGAGTGTTGGTTGATCCCGCCCGGACCCGGCAGACTTGGCGATTCGAGGCGTCGAACATATTCGCTGGCCCCACCGTCCTTCGCCAAAAAGTGTATAGGCTTCGGCGATACAGATCCTTACCGGAGGACGCAGGATAGGTGAAATCCCGCTCCTTGGTAATGGCAAGGGCATCCCAGATTCCGTCGGGTTGATAAGGGTATACAGGCTTGCCACTAATGCGTTCATCAAGGAGGCCACTTGTGGCAAGGGCAACATCCCTAAGCACCATGGCGGGCAAACGGATCCTTGGAAACCTGCCAAAAAAGCGGTTTTCAGAATCCAGGGCCAATTGGGAAGGAGTAACCCTTGAGGAGCGTTTGTAGGCGGCACTGGTTAAAAGTAGTTTGTGTATCCCTTTCATATCCCATTTCTTTTCGCGAAACTCGACCGCCAGCCAATCGAGGAGCTCACGATTTTCGGGGATTTCACCCTGAACTCCAAAATCCTCGGAGGTTTTGACCAAACCCAACCCAAACAGGTTTTGCCAAAACCGATTTACGGCAACCCGTGAAGTGAGCGGATGCCCGGGTGATATGAGCCATTGGGCCAGGCCTAGCCGGTTTTTTGGGGCATCCTTGGGTAGGGGTGGAAGGAAAGCAGGGGTAGTGAATGATACCTTGGCACCCGGTTTTTGGTATTCTCCCCGGTTGAGGAGAAAGGTCTCCCTGGCCTTATCGTCGGCCATAATCATTACCTTGGGCAGTTCATCGTTTTTGTAATTTGTCAGCCTTTCCTGGGCGGCTTTGGCCTTGGCCACCAAAGCGGGCTCGATTTTTTCCTCATGGTATTTTTTGATTGCCGCCTCTCGTTCGACCTTTTTCGTTTCCTCCCTGGACAATATTTGTTCGCGTAGTTTTTTGTCAGCAAACTTCTCATCCAGGGAAACCTTTTTCACCCACTCGTTTCGTTTCAAGGCAAGTTCCTTGGCTAGTTCGGCGATCTCCAAGGTCATTTTTGCCATGGCTGCCTTGTTTTCGGGCAGGGGATATTCCAGAAAGGGCGGTGACACCCTTATTTTGGACGATTGCCTGCCCGCCAACCCGGATTCCGACAACTGGTTAAAGGCTGCCATCAACCCGTAATATTCCTTCATGGTAATTGGATCGTATTTGTGGTCGTGGCATTGGGCACAAGCCATGGTCAGCCCAAGCCAATTGGTTGCTGTGACATCGATTCGGTCAAAATAAATCACATGGCGCTGTTCATCGGGGATTGCTCCCCCTTCCCCGTTTACGAGGTGATTGCGATTGAATCCTGTGGCAATTTTTTGTTCGGGAGTGGCATTGGGCAGTAAATCCCCTGCAAGTTGTTCGACCGTGAAGCGGTCGAAAGGCATATTGTCATTGATGGCTTTAACCACCCAATCGCGCCAAACCCATTGAAAGGTGTCCCCATCTTGCTGGAAACCGTTGCTGTCTGCATAGCGGGCCGCATCGAGCCAGGGAAGCGCCATCCGTTCCCCATAGTGGGGGTTAGCCATGAGTCGGTCAACCAACAATTCATAGGCATCGGGCCTTTGGTCCTTGACAAACGCTTCCACCTCATTGGGGGTCGGGGGCAAGCCGATCAGGTCAAGCGACAGGCGGCGGATAAGTGTGGGCCGGTCTGTTTCGGGGTTGGCAAGGATACCCCGCTCCCCCAACTTTACGGCAAGGAATGCATCCACGGGATGGGTGATCCCGGCAATGGCAGGCACATGGGGCCGGAGGGGTGGCTCAAAGGCCCAGTGGTTTTCAAACTTCGCTCCTTCCTTGATCCACCTATCCAATAGTTTTTTTTGATCGGGCGTCAGTTTGCGATTGGATTTGGCGGGAGGCATTAGCTTGGATGCTTCGGTATGGTGAATCCTTTCGATGAGCAAACTTTCCTGAGGTTTGCCCGGAACCACAATATCCGCCAAAAGTTGACCTTCCCTGGTATCGAGCCGAATGTCCCCTTTGCGTTGGTTGGAATCCTGGCCGTGGCAATAGAAACAGTTTTCAGAAAGAATGGGGCGAATGTCACGCCCATAATGAATGGGTCCTTCGGCCATGGGAATCAAAGGTAGGGTTGCAAGAATCGCGGCCCCAAGGAATGGCATGGAAGAGGCTCCAAAAAGGTAGGAACCTCTATTATCGGGCAAAACCGGACCAATGTCACTTGGAAAATCCCGTCAATGCAATTCGTTTGCCACTATCCATTGGTTTGGCATGGGAATGAGAACCGAAATGGAAAGGAAATGGTGACCATTAATGGTGACGGCAATCCCCAAACGGGAAATTCAATCAGGCCGCCATCCGGTCCGTTGCCAACGATATGCCTCGGCTGGCAACCCCAATAAAATCGACCAACTCACGAACTTCGGGGATGTGACCAAAATCTTCTGCCATTCGGGTGCAGGAACCCGGAATCGAAAGCCCCTCGCGATACAAAATGCGGTAACATTTGCGGATGGCTTCAATGGAGGTGGTGGCGAGTCCCGCTCGACGCATTCCAATGATGTTCACCCCATGGACGATGTTGATGCCCTGGTGAACCATAAACGGAGGCAAATCCTTGGTAGCAACGGAACAACCCGAAAGGAGGGCAAACCGACCTACCCGGACAAATTGATGAAGGCAAGCGTTTCCTGAAAGCAAAGCATGATCGGCAATAACACAATGGCCACCTACCTGGGCTCCATTGGCAAGGATACACCGATTGCCAACGATGCAGTCGTGGGCAATATGGCTGTACGCCATCAGGAAATTGTTGTCCCCGATGATGGTCTTCCATGAGGCGGTGGTTCCCCGATGAACGGTAACATGCTCGCGGAAAATGTTGTCCTTTCCAATGATGACCTGGGTTGGTTCACCCATGTATTTGGTATGTTGGGGATCTTCACCCAGGACGGCACCCGAGTAAACCTGATTGCCCGAGCCCATTCTCAGGGCCCCTTTGAGGACCGCATGAGCTCGAATGTTGCACCCGTCGCCAATTTCCACCGCTCCGTCAATGATTACATAGGGACCAATGACGACATTTTCGCCAATAATGGCTTCCTCGGAAATCAAAGCAGTAGGGTGAATTTTGGCGGATGCGGCGCAATTCATGGTTGAATATCCCAATTTACCTCGATCCACCTCGAAAAAAAGAGCCTTCAACCATGGAAACATCGGATATACCCGGCGGGAAACATGAGCGCCATACCAAAGTAAAAATCGGAATTGTGGGAAGGCAAAGGAGAGCTATTTTAAGTTAGATATTGCTATTCTTTGCCGAAATGTGGCAATATCCACTCCACAACAGCCGCCTAAAATGGAATTTTCCCCAAAATTACTTGGTTCAGAGGTGAGCCAACCTTTGATGGGGGCCTCCGGGCCAGGGAAGCACCAAAGGGGGCCTTCCCAGAGTCTCCTCATTTCCAAATGTAAATCTAGGATATCCATACCATTCAATCCCAAGCCACAGTTATATCCAACAGCTAAAGCCCGGGTTTCCTTTGCCATTTGAACCCAATCCGATGGAGAAAGTCCGCCCAAAGTGGCCAAATTACCCTTGGGACATCGCCGAAAACAACCGCTCAGGATCAAGGGCTGATTGCGGTCACCTTGAAGCCATCTCGCCCAATCCACCACATTGGGATGGGACCAAGTTTCCAACAGGATTCCATCGGCTTGAGCTAAAGTTTCGGAAAGTATGCCCTGGAGGGGTTTTGTGGGGGGGCCTTGATCGGGGGAAACAGGGCCAAAGGCAGCAACCACGGCAGTTTTAGGCTTTGCTTGCCGGGCAACGTGAATGCCTTGGCGAGCTAGGAGAATGGCTTGGCCAAGGACCTCTGCGGTCGAACGGATGTTTTGGTGAAACTCGGGCAAAAGGGAAAAAGTATTGGTCCGAAGGATTTGCGCTCCTAACCGGACCCATTGTTGATGTACAGCCCGCACGAGGTCGGGGAAATTCGTATTCCAATGATGGGTGGGTCCATGAAGGGCATGCGACCATCCCAAACGCAAAAGTTCGGTTCCCATGGGCCCATCACCGATCCAAGGGCCTGGTCCTTCGAAAAGGATTTGATGGGGACAGGTTGGACTCATGAAAGGAGGCATGGGAAAAATGGCAAGAAATTTGCCCTGCAAATCGAGGTCTTTGCCTTTATCGTTTTATGCAATTTCTAACAAATCCCTCAAGACCCAAGGACTGGATTGGCAGGAGGAACCATGGAAACGGGCCCTCAAGGTCCCCAAATAAACAGGTTTTTAAGCCCCGTATTTTCCCAATCTACCCGCATGCGCCATGGCGAGGCTCATTAGGTATTTGGCCTCGAATTGGCCGAGCCCCCCCGCAAGGCATTGGGATTCCCCAAACTCGCTGACCCTGTCCGTTCGGCAACTTGCCGCTTGTAGAATGGTGGGCACGGGGTGCCAGGAATGTCCCTTGAGTTTGCTTGGAGTGCTGTGATCGCCTGTTACAAGGAAAACATCGGGTTTGAGGGCCCGGATCTTGGGAATGACATCGTCCAGCCGTTCGATCATTTCCACCTTGCCCGGAAAGTTGCCATCTTCGCCGGTGGAGTCTGTGTACTTGAAATGGAGAAAGAAAAAGTCATGATCCTTCCAGGCATTACCAAGAGACTCGACCTGATCATTGAGGGTCGAGCCTGCGTCACCAATTTGCATGCCGACCAACCGTGCCAATCCCCGGTACATCGGGTAGACCGCCAAAGCGAGGGCATTAAGGCCATAAATATCTTTGAAGGTTGGAATTGCCGGATTTTTGGCAAATCCCCTTAGGGTAGCCATGTTAATACCCGCCTCGTTTCCAAGCATTTTTGCCGCCTCCCTTAGGAAGGCATTTGCAAGATCGGCGGTTTTTTGGCTGGGCCCATCAGCACCCTTGGCGACCAAGGGTTTGACACCTACCGC
Organism: Planctomycetia bacterium; assembly: GCA_005808665.1. Classification (GTDB taxonomy): domain Bacteria; phylum Planctomycetota; class Planctomycetia; order Gemmatales; family Gemmataceae; genus SYLG01. The sequence goes on from SYLG01000153.1 coordinate 6,849, forward strand.
CTGGGGATCGGTATCGTTCACCGCATCGCCCAGTCCCTTGGCCCGAATCACCAAAACAAAGCGGTGTTCCTTGACCGGTTCGATAAATAGCTCAGCTCCGGGGATCTTGATGTTTTTTAGTTGGTTGCAAACGGCAATACATTTTTCAGTGGATGGGCGCCCTGCACGACGGTCTTTGATCAAGCCATTGGCATCGACGGTGCAAAAGTTTCCCCGGATGGCTACATCATCTTCGCTGACCGGAAAGTTGATGCCAAGGGCCTCAAGGACGCCACGGCCAATGCGCCACTCCAAAGGGTCATAGCCGAAAAGGGCAAGGTGGCCTGGCCCGCTTCCCGGGGCGATTCCGGGTAAGACCGGGGTACTGAGGCCGCAAACCCCGTCTCGTACTAGATCGTCCAAATTGGGGGTGTGGGCACTTTCAAGTTCGGTTTTGCCGCCGATTTCCATGGGAAGGCCACCTAGCCCATCGGCGACCAGCAGGACAATTTTCGATCCGTTGTTTTCTCTTAATTCCCTGATCAAACTGTGTAGGCTCATGTTCTCGAAAGGCTCCGTGGTGAGATTTGGCATTACGCCTTTCATGGTGTACCATAATACCATGTTGAGGCGGGTTGAATTCGGAGTGCATTTTGTGCCCGAAATGTTATCCCAATGGGTTGTTGTATCAGGAAAAACGGCCAAATGTCAGAATTGCCCCAGCCAGCTGCAAACACTTCGGTTTCAAAGTCCACAACCCTTGGGATTCCTCAAGGGCCTTGGCCGATTTTATCCCCGGGCGAGCAGCGGGTTTTGGGTGTCCTCATTGAAAAACAGAAAACCACCCCGGAAATCTACCCTTTGACAAAGAACGCCTTGGTTGTGGGAAGCAACCAAAAATCGGCCAGGGAACCAGTTACCGACCTGAATGAGGAGCAAATCGACGAAATCCTCGACGATTTGAAGAAAAAAGGGTTGGTCATCAGGGTGATAGGCGGGCGAGTGGATCGCTTTCGCCATTTGCTTTACGATGTTATCCAACCTTCCAAGGTAGAAATGGCCGTCTTGGCAGAACTGTTTTTACGCGGTCCCCAAACCGAGGGGGAATTACGAACCCGTGCCAATCGCATGGAAGATATTCCGGATTTGGAGGCTCTTAAAGACCATTTAACGGAACTGAAAAACCGGGGTTTGGTGGAATTTTTGACTCCCGAGGAGAGGCGGGGGGCTGTTGTTGCCCATTGTTTTTATGATCCAACAACAAGGTCAACCCTCAGGAAAAAGGCGGAATCGATGGGGGTGTCATCCGAAAAGGAACAAAGCCCCAAGGCAAGTTTGACACCAAACCCCGAGTGGATGGCAATGTTGGACCAGCTGCAATTACGGGTAGAAACCTTGGAAAAAGAGCTTTTCGCTCTCAAGAGTGGTTTGGGTCTATAGAATGATTAGTCGGCAATTCTCCCCATTGGAAAGATTTTCATGAGTGAACTGGATCGGATCAACAAATATTTGGCCCATGCGGGCATTGGCTCGCGTCGGCAATGCGATGAAATGATCAAGGCTGGGCGGATTGCTCTCGACGGAATCCGGGTCGAGACCTTGGCCACCAAAGTCGCACCAGGTCACGTCGTTACCATTGACGGCAAACCGGTAGCCCAGGAGGAAATTGTTTACTGGCTTGTCAACAAACCCCAAGGCCACCTTTGCACCAACCACGACCCATCGGGTAGGCCCCTGGCTGTTGACCTGGTAGAACATGTTCCCCAACGGGTGTACACGGTCGGGCGACTCGACGAAGAAAGCGAAGGCCTTTTGCTTTTGACGAATGATGGGGACTTGGCTTTTCGGCTTACCCATCCCAGCTACTGCGTGGAAAAAACCTATGAGGTTCAGGTTGCAGGTCACCCCACGCCTGGTCAACTTTTCCAGCTCACGGAGGGTATTTGGTTAAGCGATGGCAAGGCTCGGGCCAGCCATGTCAAGGTCATGGAATCGCAAGGTGAAAGCACTTGGTTAAAGGTGGTCCTGGCGGAGGGTAAAAACCGCGAAATCCGCCGAATGCTTGCCAAGGTGGGTCACAAAGTCCTTGCCTTGAAAAGGGTGGCTATTGGCCCTATTTGGTTGGATCGGTTGCCCAAGGGAAAAACAAGGCGCCTTAAGCCGCATGAGATAGAGGAGCTTCGTAATGCAGCGGATACAGCCAGAAGGGAACATAATCGCAACAAAGCCATGGAGGAAAGGCGTTCTGCAAACCCTAGCCCAGAGATTCTAGGACCCAAGGGTAGTGGCCCAGGACAAGCCGATGGGCGTGGCCCAGGACAAGCCGATGGGCGTGGCCCATCAATCCCGGGCCGTGGCCAATTTGATGATATTCGACCAGGTGTTTCTCCTCCCCGGAGCCGGTTTGAACCAAAGGGACCAAATAGGCCCTCCGGTGAACCATTTGAATCTCATGATCCCGCCCACCAGGAGCTGTTTGAAGAACGGGGTCAAGGTGGGCCTCCCCGGGGACGCTTTGGCGATCAGGGGCCTCCTCGGGGGCGGTTTGAAGAACGAGGTCAAGGTGGGCCTCCCCGTGGACGCTTTGGCGATCAGGGGCCCCCTCGTGGAAGGTTTGAAGAACGAGGTCAAGGTGGGCCTCCCCGTGGACGCTTTGGCGATCAGGGGCCTCCTCGTGGGCGGTTTGAAGAACGGGGTCAAGGTGGGCCTCCCCGTCGACGCTTTGGCGATCAGGGGCCTCCTCGTGGAAGGTTTGAAGAACGGGGTCAAGGTGGGCCTCCCCGGGGCCGTTTTGGCGATCAGGGGCCCCCTCGTGGAAGGTTTGAAGATCGGGGTCAAGGTGGGCCTCCCCGGGGCCGTTTTGGCGACCAGGGGCCCCCTCGTGGAAGGTTTGAAGATCGGGGTCCAGGTGGGCCTCCCCGGGGCCGTTTTGGCGATCAGGGGCCTCCTCGTGGGCGGTTTGAAGATCGGGGTCAAGGGGGTCCTCCCCGCAGGATTAGCCGAGGGGGCACCCCTATGGCAGATCACATGGCCCGCCAAAAAGGCAGGGACCAACGAAAGGGAGGCAAGCCAGCCTTTCGAAGAAAACCCAATCAGGAAGACGATTCCAAATGAATGGTGCAACGGTCCTGGACAATCGAGTCGGCTCGCATTCCACTCATGGACCGATTCAAGTCACCGCCCGGATTGTTGTCAACAGGCAGATTGCAACCCGGATTTGGCTGATGCGGTTGGAATGTAAAGGCCTTGCCCAGCGGATCCGTCCCGGGCAGTTTGTAATGGTCCGCATTCCTCGGCCATCCGACCCGCTTTTGGGGCGGCCCTTTGCCCTATACGACACTTGGTTGGATGCGAGTGGGGACATAGCCGGTATCGAGGTTGTGTACATGGAGCTGGGCCGGGCCACCCGCCAGCTTCCCAAGCTCAATGGTGGTGAAACAGTGGAGGTTTGGGGACCCTTGGGCCATCCCTTTCCCGAACCTTTTATCGGTGCCAAGCGAGTGTTTCTCGTGGCTGGCGGCATTGGCCAAACCCCATTTTTAGCCCACGCCCGGGAACTGATGGGGCAAAAAGGTTATGGTGGCCAACCCCTGAGAGACAGAGGCATTGAGGTCCATTTGGTGTACGGCGCCCGAAACGCTTCCTTCCATGCCGGGGTAGAACACTTTCGCTCAACGGGTGCAAATATCCACCTGGCGACGGATGATGGAAGTACCGGCTATCATGGCCGGGTAACCGGGTGCCTTGAGGGTCTGCTCGGTCCGGATCCAACCAGGGATCATATCTTTGGTTGTGGACCAGAGCCCATGCTGGAGGCCCTTGCGCAAATGGTGTCGGTTCGGGGTTTAACTTGTCATGTCTCCCTGGAAACACCTATGGCATGTGGTTTGGGAATCTGTTTCAGTTGTGTGACCAAAGTCAAAACCCCCGAGGGATGGGATTACAAAAGGGTTTGCGTGGAGGGCCCGGTATTCAACACTTCTGAACTTGTTTGGCCCGATCGCCATTCCTTGGTAGACTAAAAACATTCTGATTCTTGCTTGGGTTCCCCAAATCCGGTTTCGAAAACAGGCGATCAGGAACTTTTTCCAAAGCGGGGTGCCAAAGTGGCGGAAACCATCAAAACCCGCTGTCCCAATTGTGCAACCATTCTTCGGGTTCCCGCTCAAATTCAAGGCGATACCCTACGGTGCAGCAAATGCCAATCGCTGATTCGAATCAAAAAGGATCAAGTTCAAGGAAATATTCACAGTGCTGCTCCCAAACCATCCGTTTTAGCTCCCCCACCCCCACCACCCCTTTTGACCACCCCTTCAAGGCCACCTTCGGGACCGGCCGGGATGCTTTTCACGGGCGGATTGGCCTTGGTTGGAATTCTCCTATTTGTCGGGTTAATAGCTCTTATCATGTGGCCCTCAAAAGGGAATTTGCCCGTTTTGGGGGGAGGTAATGGGGTTGAGAATAATAAAGGCGGGGCTCAAAATGGTAACGGCAAAGGGAAACAAGCCAAAGCGGGCGCAGCATTTGACAGGCGTGCGTTGATATTGTCCGTTCACAACTACCTTTATGCCAACCCGGTGGCGGCCCATGGAGGTAATAACAGCCAATCGGTTGCCCAACTACCGGAGGTACTTGCCAAAGGGAGACTCAATTTCCCCAAGGAGCAAATCCTTTGGGTTTCCGACCGGAATGGCCAAGCTCCCAAGCCTTTGATCAAACCCGTATTCGAAAAAACCTTGGCTGGTTTCCTGGGGGATTCACGCCCCCAGGATCGGATCCTGGTTGCCTTTATCGGCCATGCGGTGATCCTTGAAAAAAAGGCTTTCCTCGTTCCCTTTGAAGGGAATATCGAGGAAACCCAAACCCTTGTTCCCCTGGAAACGGTTTTTGAAAAACTCAAAGGCTGCAAGGCTCAACAAAAGGTACTTATCCTTGATGTTTGCCATTCCAACCTCCGCTTTGGCCAGGAAAGGCCAGGTGGCGAGGCCATGTCACCTGAGTTGAGCGCCGCCATTGCCTTGGCCCCGGAGGGTGTCGAAGTGATTACATCCTGCAAGGATACCGAATGTTCCTGGGAAACAGACAACGATCCTGCGGGAATCTTTCTTTCGTCCCTGTCCAAGGTCCTGAATGAGGGGATGAAAGGGCAGATTCAAAAAGCCGTGGATCCCATTCCCGTGGAGAAAATCGCCAAGGAAACCAGTCTTCAGCTCTCTCAAAAATCGCAAGAACTGGGTAAACCCCAATCGCTTCAAACCTTTGGGAAAATGTCTCAGGCCGAAGTCGAGGAGGTTGCCGAAGCAGCACCGGTGCCTACTGTCGTAGGGGAACAGCCCAAAGAACCCCTTTTGGTGGAAAGGACGGCAAACATCCTCAAGGCGATTCAATTGCCACCGGTAAAGGGTGATACCCCGGACGATATGTTTGATCCGGGCCTCCTGGGAACACTTTGCGACCCCAAAAGCAAGGCCATTGAGGATGCTTCCAGGTCGGGCGCTGCTCCCCGGGAAAACAAGGCCTACCAGTTCATGCAAAAAGTCCGCATCCACCTTTGGGCCATTTCGGGACGGGCGGCCCCCCCCGCGGAAATCGTTCCCGGTGTCCAAGCCATGATTGCCAAAAAGGAAATTAGGGCAGATTTGAACCTGAAACTGATTCGGGGTGGTTTCCGGGCGGCGGAGGATGCCATTCTCAAACGCAATGTGGAAGCCAATCAGCGAAGCGTGGCCCTCATCCTTGGCCTATTGGATGAAGACCTATCCGAATTGGAAACCTTAGGGGAAGAGAAAGACCAACTCACGCCTTATTGGCGGGCCAATTTCGACTACACCATAGCCAAGTTGGAAGCGGAAACCTCCTACATTTGGGAGTATGAGTCGATGTTGGGCCAGATGCGGAAAGAGGCTCCAGCGCGGGATCCCAAGATTCATGGGGGTTGGGATTTGGCATCCATTCCCAATCCCCAGGGAGACAGCAAGGGGAAAAAACTGGCCAAATCAAGCAAAAAAACCTTTGAGGCCCTGAGCAAACAGTATCCCAACACCCCTTGGGACATCCTCGCCAGGCGGGAAAAAGGAACGGCCCTTGGGTTGGAATGGCGACCCGTTCCGTAACCGGTAATTGGGTGCCAAGCCCTTGACTGGAAGCCGAATTTGCCAAAATGCAATACTTGCCCATGATGGGCACGATGAAAACCAGGTTTGCCCTCCCCTTTAAGCCAAGTTATGCAGCTTGTAAAAACTTGGACTTTTGCAAAAGTCCAGTATTTAACCTAATGCCGATGATTCTGAAAATAATCAATCCTCCGATTCGCTTGAAATTACTTTCAATTCCGTCCACAATCCCTGGAGCCCTTGTGATTCCATGAAAGTACGAAAATCCTGAAATGTCTCGATGGAGGGTGTCTCGCCGTAAGGCCATGTCGCATCACATTCATCGCAGATTTGTAATTTCGTTCCGGTAGCATGGACCCGAACGACTTGGATTGCACCCTGGCCATCACATCGGGGGCACTGCATTAGAATCCTCCCTGACCTAACGAAAAGGGTATGCTGTGATTACCTGATTCGTTCCGGGGCGAACAATTATCTTTATTTTGGTTTGCCCACCCGAGCCGATTACACGGCCCAAGTCAACAATATAGGCACCGGCATCATTTGGTAAAGGCAAACCCCTTTTTGCCCACGCTTCATCAAGCAAGCCAATTAACCCAAGTTACGCAGTTGGAGTGATTTTTTACGATTTTTTGGTCTTTTTTGGGACCCTGATTGATGTTTTTCCCGGGATTTTGGAGTATGTCGAGTTCAAAACGGCATGTAGTCCCGACCAAGTTACTTGATATTG
>SYLG01000154.1 GCA_005808665.1 Planctomycetia bacterium
GGGTCATGTCCAAATCGGTGACCAACTTTTTTTGGTGAATGGAAATGAGGTTTCGGTTGAAGAAGTGGGAACCGTCCCCTATACGGAAAAAGTCTTCAATCTGGAAATCGCCGAGGTTCACACCTACGCCGTTGGAAAAACGGGGGTGTTGGTACACAATAGTAACCCTTGTGGTGCGGGTGTTGGTATTGGGAGGGTTGCTCCACCTATCGTGAAACCACTTACTAGAACAGAACAAACTGCGATACGCCGGATCGGTAATATAGAAAAGGACCACTTGAAACCGGGCGGGGGGTATTGGAACCATGCTCAAGAAATGAATAACTCACTTCGTGGCCTGCGAAACGCCGTTGAAAATCTCAAAAGTGCAACTGGACCGCTTGGTGTTGCCGCTCGTGAACATGCTTTGAGGTTGATTAAACAAATTGAAGACCATGCTGCGGGGGCAGGTTTATGACTATTTCCCGAACCTTTCGGCAGCTAGAAACTCCCCATAATGGAGGTAGCGATCCTAATCCGAATAATTCGCCCCTTGATGATTGGTATTGTCGGATTCGCGATACTCCAATCACCGAGTTTAACGACGAAGATTTGTGTCGTGCGTGCCGTCAGGCAATTCATATGGATCATGTCGTCCCGATTGCTGCGGCACATCTGGAAGAAGAACCGCTAGCAGGAGACATGTACGATGGTGAATTAATAGTTGCAATGAGATCAATACCGGCCAATTATTGGATGAGCGACCTTCCGAATTTGGAGCGCATATTGTGGGTCGCTGGACGAGTTAAACAACTTTCCAACGACAAAGACATCCTTCACGATGTCGATGAACGCATTTGTAAATTTGAAAATATACGGCAGATCTAATTCCACATGAAATCCTGTAGTATTCCCAGGGCGATTGCATCCTAGTACTTAGTCACTCAATAAATTTCGGATAAACGGACTTAAGTTTAATTCTTGCATCTCCAATGGTCATAGGCCAATCGCCTGGGCCCTTCCGGCAAGTCGGCAAAAAGTTGAACCGGGAAGGTTGGCAAGGTGAAGTTGGGCCTTGTTTGGACCGTGGGGTAAATCGTTTTAGTTATGATTACGGTATTGTCTGGGTGTTGGAGGGAGGACATTTCCAATGAAGGCAACCGGGAATCCGATTCGTTCATCCGATTCGTTCAATAATGGTAGGTCTAACCTGGGGCCATTCCCAATCAGGGATGCCCAATCCTGTTTCCAGCTGACAACCGATCGTTTGGGTTCTGACCGGATCCTCTTTGAAAAACCTTGGCAAGACCCGTTCAAAGACCTGATTTCCTGCTTCAAAACCCTTTCTTCCGCCCTAGGTTCCGATTGAATCACCCTTGCGGATGGCAACCCGGACGGATGGTTGGGAGTTCGGTGGAAGCGGACGACCTGATTCCCTAAATTAACAGGACGAATCCTTGGCGTCGGTCGCCCGGGCCGCATCGCTTGCTTGGACATCATGAACCCTGCGATTTCCAACCCCGAAACGGCGATGGACTTGGCGCTTTTGGCGTTGGGTAAGCCGGTCTTTGTCCAATGGGAGGCGGGGGCATCGGCCCGGAGTGTTTCAAAGCCTTTTCTTTTCCCCACCCCCGATCACGCCTTTGCCCCGGCTTATTTGCCTCAACAACTGGGCGATCCTCATTTCCGGGCCGACCATGGGGTCCAGCTAGCCCTTGTCAGCGGGGCCATGGCCAACGGTATTGCTTCTGTCGATTTGGTCCTTGCCATGGCCAGGTCGGGAATGTCAGGGTACTTCGGTGCGGCGGGTTGTTCCATGGACCGGGTGGTCCAGGCCATCGACCGCTTTTCTCGTGAAATACCTGAACATCCCTGGGGAGTGAACCTGATTCACAGTCCGGCCGAAACGGACCGGGAAGAGGCCATGGTAGACCTTTTTCTCAAAAGGCGGGTCAGGCGGGTGGAGGCATCGGCATTTTTGGATCTGACTCCTGCCATCGTCCATTATCGTGCCTGCGGCCTATTGCGCAATTCAGAGGGAGCCATCATTGCCCACAACCGGGTGATGGCCAAGGTTTCCCGGGGCGAGGTGGCCACAAAGTTTTTCCACCCTGCCCCCAAGGCCATTCTGGATCGACTTGTTGCCCAAGGAAAGATAAGTGCCGAGCAGGCAAACCTGGCGACCCAGGTACCAATGGCGGATGACCTGACTGCCGAGGCGGACTCGGGAGGGCACACGGACAACCGCCCACTCGTAGGACTATTTCCCTCGCTTTTGTCTCTTCGCGATCGTGTCCAGGCCCATCTGGCCCCTCGGGAGCGGACCCGCATCGGAGCGGCTGGTGGGATTGCCACGCCCCATTCTGTTGCCGCGGCCTTTGCCATGGGCGCAGCGTATGTTGTCAGCGGCAGCATCAACCAGGCGTGTGTCGAGTCGGGCAGTTCAGACCTTGCCCGCCGCATGCTTTGTCAGGCGGATCCGGCAGATGTCATTATGGCCCCAGCTGCTGATATGTTTGAAATGGGTATCAAGCTTCAGGTGCTTAAACGGGGAACCCTGTTCGCCCCCCGTGCGCAAAAACTGTACGATCTTTATCGCCACTATCCTGATCTGGAGTCGATTCCCTCCGTCGAGCGCGAGGCGATCGAGGCCAAGATTTTTCGGGCACCGCTTACCCAAATCTGGGAAGAAACCTTGGCGTTTTTCACCAAAAGAGACCCGGCTCAGGTGGAAAGGGCCGAGCGCGACCCCAAGCACAAGATGGCACTTGTCTTTCGTTGGTATTTGGGACTAGCCTCCCGGTGGGCCAACGCCGGACTGGCCGAGCGACAAGCCGATTTCCAGATTTGGGCCGGCCCCGCCATGGGTGCATTCAATGCTTGGGTAAAAGGAAGCCACCTCGAGGCTCCCGAAAGCCGGCATGTTGGGGAGATCAATCAACAGCTGATGGCGGGAGCTTGTGTGCTTGCCCGATGGCGGATGCTCACCATCCAGGGAGCCCCGCTTGATATGCCCCTGGTTTTGCCCTTTGATCCTGAAATTTTACGAGGTTGGATTCAAACCGCTGCCCCGGGAGGCCCATCGGCGGCCTTTGCGATTGGAAGAACCGTATGAGCCCCATTTCTCCAAGGAACCCCCAGATAACATTTGAACCGATCGCCATTATCGGTGCCGGTGCCCTGTTTCCTGGTAGCCTGGATCGGGAATCGTATTGGGCCTCCATCTGTCACGCCGAGGACCAGATCGGGCCGATTCCCGCCGGGCGTTGGGACCCAAAAGACCACTATGATCAGGACCCAACCACTCCGGATCGGGTGTATGCGAACCGTGGTGGTTTCCTTGAGGAAGTGCCGTTAACGCCTGCAGAATTTGGCCTGAGTCCTACCGGCCTTCAGGCTACGGATACCTCGCAGCTATTATCGCTTTGGGCGACAAGGCGATTGTTTCTGGAAGCGGGTTTTTCCCTGGGAGAGGGGATTTCCGGGCGAATTTTTGATCGGTCGAGGACCTCGGTGATCATGGGTGTCACCGGTGCCCAACAACTCATGCTACCGCTTGGAACACGACTTGATGGGGGGCGTTGGACGCGGATCCTGTTGGACGAGGGGGTGGAGGCGACGGTTGCGTCCAGGGTAGTTTCCTCCATGCTTGATCTATATCCTCCGTGGCTGGAAAACTCCTTTCCCGGCCTTTTGGGGAATGTCGTTGCCGGACGAATCGCTCATCGTTTCAACCTGGGAGGCAGCAATTGTGTGGTGGATGCCGCCTGTGCCAGCTCCCTTGCGGCGATTCATATGGGTGTGATGGAACTTCAGGCGGGCAAGGCCGACATGATTGTCAGCGGTGGGGTCGACACCTTCAACGATCCCTTCATGTATGCCTGTTTCAGCAAGACACCCGCACTTTCGAAGTCCGGGTCTGCCAGGCCTTTTGACAAGGATGCCGACGGCACGATTCTGGGTGAAGGGGTTGGGCTTGTGTTGCTCAAACGCCTGGCCGACGCAAAGCGTGATGGAGATACCGTCCTTGGTGTGATTCGGGGTCTGGGTGCTTCCAGCGATGGTTTGGGTAGTGCGGTTCACGCTCCCCGCAAAGAGGGACAGATTGCCTGTTTGCAAGCGGCGCACAAAAGTGGGGGAATTGACCCAACCACCATTGGCCTTGTGGAGGCTCATGGGACGGGAACCAAGGTAGGCGATGCTACGGAACTGGCCGGGTTGGTGGAGGTGTTTTCAGCAGCCCAAGGCAAGCCTCTGGCCCCTTGGTGTGCCCTTGGGTCGGTCAAGTCACAAATTGGCCACACCAAGGCGGCGGCGGGTGCGGCGGGGCTTATCAAGGCCCTGTTGGCAGTGCGGTTGGGGGTGATTCCGCCAACGGTCAAGGTCGGGGATCCTCAACCTTCCTTAAGGGATCCACTTTGTCCGTTTTATATTGCCGATCGACCGAGGCCTTGGCTCAATTTGCCTGACCCAAGTCGCCAGGGTGGAGTTTTGCCAAGGCGGGCGGGAGTTAGCGCCTTTGGATTTGGTGGCAGTAATTATCATGTCATTCTCGAACAGGCACCAGAACCAGAACAAGCCGCAGGAGTGCAAGGCCTCCTGAAGCAAACGGAAGGTCCCATCGCCTGGGATCCGGATGTCTGGTTTGCTGCCGTTAGTGCCGGGAACGAGGCGGGTGTAACGGAAAAGTTGGCGGGGTTGCACAAGCGTCTCCTGGACAGACATCCCAGCCACTTGGATCATGAGTGGGCCCAAATCGTTGCAAAAGAGTCCCGGAAAGCGTTTCGCTCCACCGATCCCTTGCGGGTAGTGTTGGTTGGATCGGTACACAACCGCGGTCGGGCAAGAGTCCTTTCCCCTTTTGAGCTTTTGGCCAAGGCACTTGATAATGAACCGGATCCCGGAATTCATCGTGGTCGTGGGCCGATTCAAGGTGGAGTGGGTCTTCTTTTTCCAGGCCAGGGGTCCCAAGAACCCGATATGCTCCTTCGATTGTCGATTCGTTTTCCCGGCATGCGGACCCTACTTGAGCGGGCCGAGTCACACTTTTCCCAGCAATTTCCAGGCAACGAACCGCTTTCAAGGGTGGTGTATCCGATCCGGGGTTTTGTCGAAAACGAAGCCGAGCTTTGGCGGGACAGGATCCGGGACACCCGCTATGCCCAGATGGCCCTTGCCGGCTTGTCGCTTGGAGCGTTCAAGGTGTTGGAACGGTTTGGGGTCAAACCCCAGGCGGCGGCAGGACACAGCCTTGGCGAGTGGACGGCATTGGCCGCCGCCGGGCGAATTACTCCGGACACCATGCTGGTTTTGGTTGCCAAACGGGCCGCACTCATGAATCATTCCGGGGCTGACCGGACTGGTGTCACCCGCGAAAAGGGTGCCATGCTAGCGGTGTTGGCTCCCGAAGAACAGGCTCGTCAGGTTTTGAATACGATTCAATCCCCCCTCATTCTTGCCAATCGCAATTCACCCACGCAGGTGGTTTTTGCCGGGTCGAGAGCCATGGTAGACCGTGCCCATGTGTTGCTTAGCCAGCAAGGCATTCGAAGCGTAATTCTGGATGTGGCGGATGCGTTTCATACCCCGGCCATGTTTCCCGCGGTGGAACCCATGCAAAAGGCATTGGCTCAGGAGCCCTTTGGCCCGGGGGCATTTCCCGTGTTTGCCAATGTCACCGCCCGGGAATATCCCACCGATCCGCCAAGTGCCCGATCCCTGTTGGCCGGGCAACTTTCCCAACCGGTTCAGTGGTCCGATACCCTTTTGCAAATGGCCTCGCAGGGTATTGACACCTTTATCGAATGCGGTCCCGGGCGCAAACTATCCGGCCTTGTCACGGCTACCCTTGGCCAGGCGGGTCAGGCCTTGGCCCTGGATCCTGTCCCTGGTATTGGCTTGGCTCCCTTGGCCAATATCCTTGCCCATCTTGCCTCGCGGGGGCACCCGGTCCACCTGGATGCGTGGGATGCTGGGGAATGGGAACAAAGGGTGGCCACCAAGTCGGCATTTGTTGTTCCGGTTGGGGGTGGCCTTGTTCGTCCGAAAGCTAATGGGTCGAAATCGGTCAACACCAAAGCGGCAAAACCCGTGCCGACGATTACGGCTCCGGGGGCCGCACCCCGGCAAATGTCCATTGAAGCAATTCCTTTAACCGCTTCAGGGTCCGAAGTTGGCAGGAGCCAAGCCAACGCCCCCAAAACCACCATCACGGATCCCTCATTGGGAAATTCCCGTGATGCCAAACCCCTTCCCGCAAGAAAGGTATTCTCAACGGTTCCACCTATGGATTCCCTACACCTTCCCGTTTCAAACAGCATGGTAAACCAGGGGGCACTGGCCTTTGGACGCGAAACCCTTGCTGCGCTGCAACAACTTCAGGAACAAACGGCCAAACTGCACAAGCAATTCCTGGAGGGACAAGAACTGGCCCAACGCACCCTTCAGGCACTCATCGAATCCCGGTTCCGCCCTGGATCCTTGGCAATGGCTTCCCCAGCAATTGTCCAGCCACCTTTGGTGGAACCTGTCGAAACGCCAGCTCCCGCCCTGGTTCCTGCCTTGCTTCCTGGTTTGGTGGTTCCAGAACCTGTGAATCCCGTGCCGGTGGTGACGGTTACGGCCCCCATAGTGGCAAAAGTGGCAGCCCCTGCTCCTTTGACTCCTGTCCCTTCGATGCCCGTGGTCGTTCCGGGCAACTCGTCGGCTCTTCGGGTTTTAACCCAAATTGTCGCCGAGAAAACAGGGTATCCCGAGGACACACTTGAGCCGGACATGGCCCTTGATACGGACCTTGGAATCGACTCGATCAAACGGGTGGAAATCCTCTCGGCGGTGCAGGAGGCCATGCCGGGAGCCCCGGCCATCGGGGCCGAGCATATGAGTACTCTCAGGACCCTAAGGCAATTGGCGGACCATTTGTCTGGAGGGGAAAAGGCAGCCCTTGCAGCCATGGTGGTAACGGCTCCCAAAATCGAACCGGTCAAGGCAGAGACGATCAAAGCCCCCGCTTCCGTAGCGGTCCTTGCCAACAATTCCCATGCTTTGGCTGTCCTCACAAAAATTGTCGCTGAGAAAACAGGGTATCCCGAGGACACCCTGGAACCAGATATGGCCCTTGATACCGACCTTGGGATCGACTCGATCAAGCGGGTGGAAATCCTCTCGGCGGTGCAGGAGGTCATGCCCGGGGCCCCAGCCATTGGTGCCGAGCATATGAGTACCCTCAGGACGCTAAGTCAACTTGCGGACCACCTTTCAGGAGGGCCCCCCGCTTTTTTTCCCGATCGGTCACCTCGGGAGCTAGCCTCGAATAGGCCTGCTCCAGAGGTGACCGGGGCCAAGGCCAAAACAGTTCCCTTGGTGCTTGAGCCTTCTGTTCTTTCCCGTTTTTGCCTCCTCCCAAGGGATGTCCCGGTTGATCCGCCCCCCTCGTGGATCGTCCCGGGAACGCGGATTGTGGTTTTGGCCGAAGACGCCGCAACCGGGGCCCCTGTTCTCGAGGGCCTTAGAAATCTTGGTGCCCGTGCCGACCTTGCCCTTCTTGGGGACCCCGCCTCGTTGCCGGAACGACTTGAAGCCTTGGTGATTGTAGCTGGTTTTTCGGTTAACCCGCTTGCCCCAAGGCATCTGGAACATCGGGTCCTGGTGTGGGTGCAAGCCGCCCTTGGTCCCCTTTCGGAATCAGCCGACCGGGGCCCGGTCCAGGTTTGCCTTATTGCCGCCGTACCCTCAGGAAACACCTTGCCTACACACAATTCCCTGATCGCCTGTGGTTTGGCCGGTTTGGTAAAGTCGATCCGTTGGGAGGCCCAAGGTGTCTGTTCTCAGGTGATCCGACTGGAAGGCAAGGTAGATGCCTCGGTAGCCTCCTGGATCGGTCGTCCGGGCCTGGAGGAGCTGCTGATCCAACATGGGCAAACCAGGATCCTTTACCTTGCCGAGGGGAACATCTCGTCCCCCCAAAAACCACCTGTGGAGCCCGGGGACCTCGTTTTGGTAACAGGGGGAGCTCGCGGGGTGACGGCGGCTTGCGCTTTGGAGTTGGCCCGGACCCTTCAACCCAACCTGGTGCTTTGCGGACGGACGCCTTTACCCAAAGCGGAGCCTCATTGGCTCCAAGGGGCTTGTGACGAGGCCCAGGTGCGTAAGGCAATCGCCACCCACAGCCCAACCAAATTGTCTCCAAAGCAAATCCTCGAATCGGCCAAGGGTTACCTTGCGGCCCGTGAGGTTCGTGAAAACCTCGAAGCCTTGCGTTCGGCGGGGACCAAAGTGGAATATGTTTCATTGGATGTGGCCGATCCGGAAAGGGTGCGCCAGACCCTTGCGGACCTTGTTCGCCGCCACGGTCCTTTGCGAGGCATAGTTCATGGGGCAGGGGTACTTGCGGATGCCAGGCTTCTGGACAAGACGCCTTTGCAAATGGATACGGTAATTGGGGCCAAATTGGACGGTCTCCTCAATATCCTTTCCGAAACGGAGTTTGCCAAACTTGGTTTTTTAAGCCTATTCGGATCGTCTACGGGGCGATTTGGCCGTCTTGGCCAGGCGGATTATGCGGTTGCCAACGAGGCGATTGCCGCTTGCGCCCGCTGGGTCGCTTCAAGTCACCCGTCCTGTGCGGTAAGGATAATCGATTGGGGCCCTTGGGAGGGCGGCATGGTTAAGGGAGGCCTCAAAGCACTTTTTGCCTCCGAAGGGGTGGGACTTATTCCCCTGGCCGAGGGTGCAAAGTTTCTTGTCAACGAAATCTGTGCCGGACCAGAACCTATGGCGGAGGTTGTTGCTTTGGCTCCCAACTCCCGCTTGCCGGAACTCCCATCGAACACAATTTTCCCCCCTGTTGGGATCAACAATGCCAATCCCCAATCGGTAAAGGTTCCATCGTTACCCGATACCTTGGAAAAATCGTTTCATCAGAGAATTGATCTGGTTTCCCATCCGGTCCTGGGTGACCATGTCCTCAATGGGCATCCCGTGGTTCCTTTGGCCTTGTTGGCCGAATGGCTAGGCCATGCCGCTTGCCACGCCAACCCTGGTTATCA
Organism: Planctomycetia bacterium; assembly: GCA_005808665.1. Classification (GTDB taxonomy): domain Bacteria; phylum Planctomycetota; class Planctomycetia; order Gemmatales; family Gemmataceae; genus SYLG01. Next base: position 9,027 of record SYLG01000154.1, read on the forward strand.
GGTAATGGGATTTGATAATCTCCGTGTCCTCCATGGTGTCAAACTCGACACCTCCAAACCGATTGACCTTTCCGTGTTTGCGGGACGAATCGATTTTTCCCAGGCTCTCCTGACCTCAGTTCAATCAGAGATTCGTGGGGTTCGTGGCACTCAACAGTCGGCACCTCTTGTCCGCACGGACATTCTCCTTGGGGCGATTGGGAACCATCGGCCGAACCCTAACGCCCAAGGCTTACCCCATGGAATCAAAGGCAATTATCCCTATCCCAAGTCGCAATGGTACGAAAGCCTCCTTTTCCATGGGTCCGCATGGCAAGGTATCACCGACATCGAGGCCTATGCTCCGGAAGGATCCCCGGAGCCCGGGATCGTTTGTCGCATCCAGGCGGCACCTGCCCCGGCGGCGTGGATACGCTTGCCTCATCGTTCCCGCTGGATCTTCGACCCTCTCGTGCTTGATTGTGCCTTCCAGTTGATGATTCTCTACTGCCAGGCCCAGCTTGGGATGCCCTGCCTCCCTTCGCTGGTGACAAGCTTTCGCCAGTTCCAGGGTTTTCCTGGCGAGGGATGTCGGGCGGTCCTTCGCATCCGTAAATGCACCAAAGGCCAGGTGATGGGTGATGTGGATTTCCTGACACTTGCGGGCATTCCCATCGGCCGTATGGAAGGCGTTGAATCGGTTGCGGACCCTGCCCTTGCGGGAGCTTTTGTTCGCAACCAAACCGCCCATTCCTAGCCGGAGGCCATTCGTCCGATGCCAGGAAGAGCTGCCCCATACCGGGATTGCCCGATAGCCATTGTGGGCCTTGGCGGGATTTTCCCCGAAGGCTTGGATCCTGCCGGGTTGTGGCGGGCGGTCCTCGAACAACGGTGGTTGGGAAGCGAACCCACCCCGGGCAGATGGGTCCTTCCTCCGGATGCCATCTGCGACTCTTCGGCAATCCTTCCCGACCGGGTTCGAAGCAAAAACCTTTGTGCCGTACCCGGCTCTTTTTTTTCACTCGAGCTTGATCCACCCGAATCGCTTGCCCTCCATGCCGCCAGGGCGGCCTTGGCATCAACACGGCTTGAAAAGGTCGACAGGAACCGGATCGGAGTGATCCTTGGGAACATCTTTTTGCCAACCAGACAATTGGCAAAGCGGGCCGAGGCTGTTTTTGCAGGGTCAAATCCACCCCTGGCAAGGCCATGTGACGGGCTGGGTCCGGCCAATGTATCGCTTTCGGTAGTCCGGGAATTCGGATTGGGGGGGGGCCACCAGACTATCGATGCGGCATGTGCATCATCCTTATATGCGATCCACTTTGGGGCCATAGAGCTGATGCTTGGCCGCCTCGATGCTGTCCTGGTGGGGGGCGTGTCCGCTCCCGACAGCCTTTATACACAGATGGGGTTCAGTCAGCTTCGGGCCTTGAGCCCAAGCGGCCGGTGCCGACCCTTCAACCACCAGGCGGATGGCCTAATCGTTGGTCAGGGGGCGGGAATGGTGGTCCTGAAAAGGCTGGCGGACGCCATAGCCCATGGGGACAACATTTTGGCACTGATCGCCGGCGCAGGCCTTGCCAACGACATCGACGGCGGTTTGCTTGCCCCCTCTTCCGAGGGCCAACTACGGGCTATGCGGGCAGCATATGATGCGGGGGCAATGGTCCCGGGAGATGTGGATTGGTTTGAGTGCCACGCCACCGGAGCCCCGGTGGGTGATCAGGTGGAGGTGAAAAGCCTTACCGATTTACTTCGTTCCAACAGACGGTTTACCCATGCTAACCTCCATCATGACCACCGCATCCCGGTGGGTTCTGTAAAGTCCAACATCGGTCACCTCCTTACCGCCGCGGGTGGGGCTGCCTTGACCAAGGCATTGATGGCCCTTTCCGCGGAGCGTATTCCGGGAATGGCCGGATCGGACGAACCATTAGGAGAATTGTCCCATCCCGATTGTCCGGTTATCCTCTCTCCTGAAGACAAACATTGGACCCAAAGATCCGATCGGCCCCGAAGGGTCGCCTTGAGTGCCTTTGGGTTTGGAGGAATCAATGCCCATATCATTCTCGAAGGGTTTCAACCGGTAAAAGAATCCGTGGTCAATCCCAGGGCCCTGTCCCCTTTGGTCCCCCCGGTGGCCATTACGGCCGTTTCGATGGTACCCGCAGAGGATGATTTCACGGGTGAAATCCGGGTGGCCGCCGGTGGCTTTCGGATTCCACCTGTTGAGATGTTGTCGATGTTGCCCCAGCAACTACGGGTTTTGGCAGCAGCCAAATCCCTGGTGGTTGATGTTTCTGGCTCAAAAACCGCCCTGGTCCTGCAGGCAACGACCGACCCGGCAACCACCAATTATCACCTTCGTTGGTTGGGTCTTTCAGGCGGCCTATCCCAGGAGGATCCCTTGCTTGTGCCCCCCCTTGATGCCAATCGGGTCATGGGGGCCTTGGCAAGTATTGCCGCGAGCCGTATTGCCAGGCAACTTCGGCTTGGCGGCCCCTGTTTTACTTTTGCTTCCGGGCCAGGTGGAGGGGTTGCCCAAGCCCTGCGGACTGCAGAAGGATTGCTCTTTTCAGGTGAGGCAGAGCAAGTCATTGTTGGGGCTGTGGGTTCGCCCCCCGATCCAAGAACACATGGTGGCCCCCAATCAGAAACCCCCTTAAAGGCTGATCCTGATGCCGATGCCACAGTCTTGCTCCTCCTGGAGAAAGTATCCGGGACCCATTCCCGGGGGCGCCCCATCCTTGCCCACTTGCTGGGAACCGGGCTTGATTCCCTTCCCACAAGCCACCGCATTGGTCCGGGAGTCGATGATGCGATGGAGGAAGCTCTTGAGGAAGCTTTTTCCGGCGAAGGGGCTCATCCCGGTGGTGTAACCCTTTTTACCAGCCACCATGATCCTGCCCAAAAGCCATCAACTGCCGGGCTCGAAGATTTTTTTGGTCCCCGTTGTCCCCATTCACCACGATGGTGGCGGGGTGCCTACACCACCCCGGCCCCTGCCATCACCCGCCCATGGGTATCCCTTGCCCAAACAACCCGGGCCCTTGCCTCCCGCAGGATTCCCGCTTCCCCCATTGGGGAGGGAATGCCTGATATCCCGGGTATTCTTCCCTGTCCGTTGGATATACCTTGGGTGGCAAATGCCGCCGACCAACCCCGAAGTGCCCTGGTTGTGGCAACCGGAGCGGATGGCAACACCTCTGCTGTTCTCCTTGGGGGTCCCCAGGCCCCGCTTTTTGCTGCCCCTGTTTCCCAGGCCGATTGGCCCGAAGCACTGATTTTGATCGAAGGGAATTCCCCTGCCGAAATAGAGAGCCTATTGGGTCGGCTGGAGGTCCTGAACAAACGGAATCCGGGTACCACACCACGCCGCCTTGCCCACCTTTGGGCAAGCTCTGTCCCTCCCTGCCCCATGGCCCGGTTGGGTATGGCCCTTGTTTTTCGACAAGGGAGATCCTTTTCAGAGCTTTTGAATCAGGCAAGGCAGGTCCTGGTTCAATCCGCCCCAGAGGTATCACCCACCACCCAGGGCCTTAATTTTCCGGAGGTTCTCTTCCGGCGAAATCCCCTGGGTAACCAGGCCCCTGTGTGCCTTGTCTATCCAGGTTCCGGGCAGGCCACCTTTGATATGGGAAGAACGCTAGCCCTGGCCTTTCCAGACATTCTTGAAGCACGGGAAGCGTCCACCAAACAGGGAGCATCCGCATTTGTCCCGGGAAAATTCTGGACAGGAAATGCTGCGGATGCAGCCTCTGCCAACCCTCGACAACAAATTATGGGCCAGATCAACCATGGTTGTCTGGTCACAGGCATTCTTGCCACTCTTGGAGTCTCCCCGGCGTTTGCCCTTGGCCAAAGCCTGGGTGAATCGACAATGATGTTCGCTTTGGGGGCATGGCCCCAAAAGGACAGGATGCTGCGTGAATTGATGCGTTCCAGTCTCTTTCAGACCGAGGTTGTGGAACCGTGGAATGCGGTGCGCCAATATTGGAATCGGCCGAAAGGAACAAAAGTGGATTGGGTTCAAGCCCTTTTTCCGGTTTCGTTCAAGCACCTTTCCGTGGCTCTGGTGGGCTTGGAACGCACCTATCCTTTGATCGAATTGGCGCCCGCTTTGGTCCTTGTTGGAGGGGAGGGCGGGGCACTTTCCGAATTGGCCAAGCGGCTTGCCATTGAACCCATCCGGATCCCGGGAGGGACTTCTGTCCATGGACCCATGGCGGGTTCCATCGCAAACGCCTGGCGAAGCCTCCATCATGGCCCCGTGAGTCTACCGCCAGGCCTAAGGCTCTTCCTTGCGGGCTGTCCCGCCGCCATTCCACCCGTAAGCGACATCGTTGCCGAAGCCTTTGTCGAGGCTGCCCTATCCCCGATTTCGATGGTGGACCTTGTGAGGCGGGCTCATGCGGCGGGTGCCCGGTTTTTCCTTGAGGTGGGACCAGGGGCTTCCTGCACTCCCCTTGTTCGTTCCATATTGGGCCCTCTCCCCCACGCCGCGGTTGCCCTTTCGCCGCGGCAAGGAGATGAACGAGCGGGGTTGCTTTTGGCCATTGGAACCCTGATTGCCGAACGCATTCCTCTCGATCGCGAAGGACTTGGCAGACTCCTTTGCTGCGAGGAACAGGTGGCCACTAACCGTTTGGCGAACGATTTGATCATTCCCCGTGAAATACCCAGGTGCTTGCCCCACTTTGCCATAACAGAAACCCCCACCAACCCGGAGCCGGTTGTTCATTTGTCCAATCCTCCAGCCATGGAAGTCATGCAAGATCCCAATCATCCTCTGTCCCGTGCCATTCACCAGGCCGGCCTTTTACATGATGCACAATCTGCCTATTTGCGTTTTGCCCATGCCGGGACGGCCTTGGTGGAACGAATCCATTCCGGGGCGATTGCGTATTCCGAAACAGGAACCCAAATCCCGCCAGAGAGCATGCCTTTTTTCGGCCTTCCCATGGAGGAGGTACTCCCCGCGGTTCGCCGGAGTTTGACTCGCAACCATTGTATGCACCTTGCCATTGGCAGTGTCGCCCAGGCTTTGGGAAGCCGCTTCGCCCCCGCGGATGCTTTTCCCACCAGGGTACGCCTTCCCGATCAGCCATTGATGCTGGTGGATAGGGTCCTTTTGATCGAAGGGGAACCTCTTTCGATGCTGTCCGGTCGTGTTATCACTCAGCATGATGTATTGCCTGGTGGTTGGTATCTTGATAACGATCGTATGCCCATTTCGCTTACAGTCGAGGCGGGTCAGGCCGATATGTTGTTGGCTGGATGGCTGGGAATTGATTTCCAAACACGCGGCCTTTCTGTCTATAGGCTGCTGGACGCAACCATTACCTTTGAGAACTATCTGCCCCGCCCGGGGGAGGTAATGACCTATGACATTCGGGTTCTGCGGTTTTTCCGCCATGGGGACTCCTGGTTGTTTCGTTTCGAATTCGATGGATCGTGCCAAGGCAACCCTGTCCTCAGGATGCGTGAGGGTTGTGCCGGGTTCTTTACCCATGCCACACTTGCCCAGGGACAGGGGTTATTGCCCCAGGATTTTCCCCCACGAAAACCACCCGAGGCGGGTAGGGTGTTTGAAACCCTTGACAATCTGCAAATGGAAGCACTTCGCCGGGGTGACCTTGTTGCCGCTTTTGGTCCGGACTTTGCCGGTCACCCGGTGCAATACCCTGCCACCTTGCCCTCGGGAAGGATGGCGCTGATTCACCGGGCGACGGAAATAGACCTCTGTGGCGGGGCCATGGGTTTGGGTCGTATCGTCACCGAATGCGACATATTTCCGGACGATTGGTTCCTCACCTGTCATTTCATCGACGATCAGGTCATGCCCGGCACGCTGATGTATGAAGCCTGTTTGCAATCGCTCCGGGTGTTGCTCATGCGCAAGGGTTGGATCGCCCCCGCCGGATCGGTGACGATCGAGGGGCGGCCTGGTTTGGCAAGTGCCCTCAAATGCCGGGGCCAGGTCACCCCATCCACCCGCAAAACAGCCTACGAATTGGAAATCGTTGAAATCCATGAAGGCAGCAATCCATCGGTTGTTGCCCACGCTGTCATGTTTGCTGATGGTAAACCTGTGGTTTCCGTCCGGTCGATGAGCCTGCTCCTTGGGGGTACGGATTCCACTTCCTTTCACCCCATCGCTGGTACCAAGGTCCCCACCCTAGTTCCCGACAACCCGGTCCTTGTGATGGACCACAATAGACTCCTGGAATTTTGCACAGGATCCCCCTCCAAAGCGTTTGGTTCAAGGTTTCTTCCCTTTGACAATGATCGCATTATGGCCCGCCTACCCCGTCCACCGTACCTGTTCATGGATGAGGTGGTGTGGGCCGAAGGGGAGCCCCAAACCCAGAGTGCCCCTAAAAAATGCCTGACCCGTTTTCGAGTCGATCCGAAGGCCTGGTGGGTCGGGGCTTCGGGCCACGGCCGTATTCCCTTTGCCGTACTTCTGGAGATTGCCCTGCAACCTTGTGGGTGGATTTCCGCCTGGTCGGGGGCAGCCCTAACTCTTGAGGAAGACCTTGCCTATCGAAACCTGGGTGGGACCGCTACGCTGCTTGGTGACCCCATTGCTGGACCAGGACTCATCGAGGTCCATGCCACCCTCGTCCGCATCTCCCGCTCGGGCGGTATGATCCTTCATTTTTTCACCTTTGATGTCCACTTCAATGGAAAATCCATTTATCAGGGAACCACATACTTTGGATTTTTCACCAAAAAGGCCCTGGCCAATCAGGTAGGCATTACCGACGGAAAGCCTTGGACCTCACCTATGCCAACCCAGGTGTGTCCAGGGGTGGACGATTCCAGATTGCCCTCACCTCCGCTTTTGATGCTTGACGCCATTGAAAATTTCGACCAAGGCGGTGGTCCCAAGGGACTTGGTTTTGCCAGGGCGACCAAATCCGTCAATCCGGCCGAGTGGTTCTTTGAAGCGCACTTTTATCAGGATGCGGTCATGCCAGGATCCCTGGGATTGGAAGCGTTTGTGCAACTTGCAGGATTACTTGCAGATCCCACCGGGAAGAAAAAAGCCCTCATACTTCAAGGTTCTCCGGCCCATTCCTGGATCTACCGGGGACAGGTCATTCCCAAACATCACACCATCACTACCAAGGTAGAGGTCACCGCCCGTCATGACGATCGTATCATCGCCGACGGCTGGGTCGAAGTGGATGGACGCATCATCTATCAGATGAAAGATTTTACATTTGGGCTTTTGTAGAACGGGATAAAGTCAGGGAGGACCGATGAAAAAAGTTGTCGGCCGCCTGCTACGCCTTATCGGGTTAAACCCTCTATTGGAAAAATGCCACAACGAGTCGTGGCGGTGGCAAACAGGAAGCCTCTGGGTGCCCCCCGGACACTATTATTCCCCCCTTTTTCATCGCAAAAATCTTGCTGAAGAGGCGGCCCAACTCGCAAAAGAGGTTCCAAGACACCTTCCCCATATTTCCCTGGACGAAAACCGGTTACTGGCCAACCTGTGTTCCATGGATCTTGCCGGAAGGCCCGTCGGGTTTCCCCGCCAACCCGATCCTTTATGGCGTTACCATGCGGAAAATGGTTCCTACCCGGATAACGATGCTGCCTGTCTTGCGGGGATGGCCCGCATTTTCCGACCCAAACGGATCCTCGAAGTGGGATGCGGGTTTTCTTCCGCCCTTGCCTTTGACCTTAACGATTTCGAGTGGAACCACTCCATTGACCTTTGCTTTGTCGATCCGGATCCCGGTCGGATGTTATCATTATTGAGAGAAGGAGATAAAAAGGATCTGAAACTGCACCGTAAAAGGCTCCAGGATACGGACCCAAATCTCTTTCAAACGCTCGAGGCGGGAGATTTCCTCATCATCGATTCCACCCATGTTGCCAAGACAGGATCCGATGTGAATTACCTTTTCTTCGAGATCTTTCCCCGGCTTGCTCCGGGGGTTTTGGTTCACATCCATGACATCTTTTGGCCCTTTGAATATCCCGTTTCCTGGCTGGAGGAAGGGCGGTCCTGGAACGAGACCTATTTCCTGCGGGCCTTCCTCATGCACAACAAGGAATGGTCGATTGAAATGTGTAACACCTGGCTCATGCGCTTCTACCCGGAAGCCCTCAAGGAGTCGATGCCCGGGATCAGCCTGGAAGGGGCGAGCCTTTGGCTTTGCAAAACCCAATAGCCTCTCATTCCTTCCATTCCCCCCTGTTTTCTAGGCAGACGCCCAAATTCCCGTCACCACCCTTGATTTCCCGGAACAAGGGCTCAAAATAAAAGGATACTCCTGCCGGAGTGGCGGAATGGCAGACGCGCCAGCTTGAGGGGCTGGTTTCTGTATAGAAGTGCAGGTTCAAGTCCTGTCTCCGGCACTTGAAAACCCATGGCGCGGACCCAAGTTGGTCCGCGTTTTGCGTTTGGGGAAATCCTATGGCTTCCTACTCTTCAACCGGCAAGCGAATCCTTCCCCTGCCGGAAACCCTGATTCGGCCCAAACGCTCCATCCATGCCATTGTTGCCGCCCTTTTGCCTTGGACCCCCTCGGGAATCCAATGGGATTCTTATCTAACCCGTCTCGAAAATATCGTGGGTTTGGGAATGGTCCCCGCCATCAACATGGACACCGGCCATGCAAACCTTTTAACAAAGGAACAGCGAACCGAAATCCTTGCCAGGGTTAGCAACCACCTCAGGGGCGTTTCCTTTGTTGCGGGTGCCTACCTCGGTGATGCTCCCGGCCAACCATTTGACCCGGGTGCTTATGGCCGGGAGATGGAGGAGATTCAAAACCATGGTGGCCTGCCCATTCTGTTTCCAAGCCACGGCATGGGATCACTTTTGGGTGAGAACCTCATTTGGGCCCATGAAACCTTGGCCCAATATGCGGATGCGTTTTACGGATTTGAGCTATCCTCCGCATTCGTTCCGTTTGGCCGAATCTTTACACTCTCCGAATTCGGGGGACTCCTTGCCATCAAGGCCTTAAAAGGCATCAAACATTCCTCCCTTTCCCGCATTCCTGAATGGGAAAGGCTGGTTCTTTGCAATGAAATGCGTCCCGATTTCAAACTGTTCACAGGCAATGACCTTGCCATAGACATGGTCATCTACGGCAGTGACTATCTCCTCGGTTTGGCTGCGTTTGCGCCCGATTTGTTCGCCCTTAGGGATCGGTGGTGGCTGGTGGGGGATCCCCGTTTTTATGAATTGAACGATGCCCTCCAGGCCTTGGGAGCCTTCGCTTTTCGCGATCCCATCCCCGCCTACAAACACTCGGCCATCCAGTTTTGGCGTGTTAGGGGCTGGCTTCATGATGATCGCCCGGCACCCGGAGCCCTGGCTCGGCCCGAATCCGACCTGTTGATCCTGGCCAGGTTTTGGGATCGCCTTGCCCCCTTCACCGGGTTTTGTTCATGAGCGAATACCGCAGCATGGCAACGATCAAGTTGGCCGCAGACCTGCAGAAACGCCTTGTTTGCCCCGAGTTTGTCCACCACCAGGGATGGGTTCAGATCCCTACCGTACCCGACCAGGCGGATCCAAAGGGTATTCTCGGCAAGGCGTTTACTCATGATGGCAATCCGATAGGTAACCGCTTTGCCGTACTCCCCATGGAGGGTTGGGATGCAACCACCGAGGGCAAGCCCACGGACTTGACCAAAAGGCGTTGGCACCGGTTTGGTTCCTCCGGGGCGAAGCTCATTTGGGGCACCGAGGCGGTTGCGGTCAGGCACGATGGGCGTGCCAACCCCAACCAATTGCTCCTGAACGAAACCAACTTGTCCCCTATTGCAGATCTTAAAAAGGATATGGTGGAGGGGCATAGGACCGCATTTGGCACATCATCTGACCTGGTGGTGGGATTGCAGCTCACCCATTCGGGCCGTTTTTCCCGACCCAATCGGAAAGACCACTTTGAACCCCTCTGTGTTGTGGAAAATCCCCTTCTCGACGGGCGGTACAACATCCAAAGTTCCGAATTCATGGCCACGGACGATGAACTCGATCGGCTCATTGAGGATTTCATCCGGGCCTCTGTCCGGGCCCAAAAAGCGGGCTTTGATTTCGTTGATGTCAAGCACTGCCACGGTTATCTGGGCCACGAAATGCTCTCGGCAAGGCATCGTCCGGGAAGGTTTGGTGGGTCGCTTGAAAACCGGATGCGCTTTCTCCGGGAAATCGTGGCAGGGATTAAAGCCAAGGCACCTGGCTTGGGCATCGGGGTAAGGCTAAGCATTTTTGATTCAATTCCCTTTAAGCCAGGCGCCAATCAAATTGGCATTCCCGAGGGGCAACCTCGGGATTATGATTTGGCATTTGGGCCAATTGATCCCGATTATGGCATCGACCTTACCGAAACGGTCGCATTCCTCCAGGCATGTCTAGACATGGGGATCCGGTTGATTTGTACCACAGCAGGAAATCCCTATTCCACCCCTCATCTTCAACGCCCGGCCCAATTTCCCCCCACGGACGGCTACCTGCCACCGGAAGATCCCTGCATCGGGGTGACCAGGCAAATATTGGCTACGGCAAGTCTCAAACAGCACTTTCCGGAAATGCTGTTTGTCGGATCGGGATACTCCTTTCTTCAGGACTGGCTACCCCAGGTGGCTCAAACAATCGTCGAGGCAAACATGGTGGATATGGTTGGGTTGGGCCGGATGATTCTTGCCTACCCTGACCTTCCTGCGGATTTTCTTGGGGGTAAAGGCCTTGATAAAAAGCGCATTTGCCGCACTTTTTCGGACTGCACCACAGGCCCTCGGAAGGGAATGATTTCGGGCTGTTTTCCGCTCGATCCGTTTTACAAGGTCATGCCGGAGGCGGAAATCGTCCGCTCCTATCGGTCACAAGTGGGACACTAGTCCAGGTCTCAAATAAATTGATTTTCAACAATTTTTTGGCCTGGATTGAACCAGGGTTGTGGATTTTTCCCGTTAATTGGGAGTATGGCGAGTTCAAAACGGCATTGAATACCGACTCTGTTTCCTGATATTGGCACTACTTGTCCGAATTAATACATGGGAGTATCCAATTGCTCGCTGGACCCATGGTGGGTTTTAAACGATCTGCGCCGGTTTGAACGGTTGAAAACCATTGGGAAATCAGCGGCAAGGGTGTTCACCTTCACCAGAAAAAGGGGATTTGTAGTCCCGATTTTTGAAGCCTGTTTTGACTTTTTCCCTGCAAAAAACACGGTTTTCATGGTCCCAACTGCGTAACTTGGGCTAGAGGGCACCCATGCCAAAGAATACATTCTTTTTGAGGAAGTGATACATGGGGCTGGCTTCGGGAATCTCGCGACCCGGCAGATGTTGGCTTGACCTTGGTTGGATGGACGCCAATTCCGCAAACATGTCCCGGCTGGAATAGTCAACGGCCCCATGATCCCTGATATAGTCATGGAGCTCCTGGGGCTGTTCGAGGATGACGCATCCTTTGGTTCGACATTTGACGAATTCGCCAAATTCCCCCAGATATTTCGACTCTCCAATGGTCTTTACCAGATCGCCTCCATTGTCGGAAACCTTGTCGGTGGCAAACGAAAGGGGTGGGCAGATCTCGATGCTCCCTTGGGGGCCGATGTGAAATCCCATCCCCATTGCGGCAGGACAGAAGGCCTCGCCCGTGGCGGTCCAATAACTGTCAATGATCAGGATAGGTTGGCGTTGGCGGAGGGCTACCAACCGCCCCCTGGCCTCGACCAGTTGATCGGGGCTAAGGCAATACTCGGGATGGGGATCTTCGCCCACCGGCCGATAAAAGTAGTACCAAATGTACATGACCCCCTTTTTGATAAGCTCCTTCAGATATTCCTCGGTTAGGACCTCATGGATGTTTTTGCTGGTAATGGTGCAGGCGATGCCAAAGAGGATGCCGCGTTTTTTGAGCCGTTCCATTCCCTGAAAGGCCGAATCATGAACGCCCTCGCCACGGCGTTGATCATTGCTTTCCTTGAGACCGTCGATCGAAATGAGCGGAGTTACATTCCCCAGTTTTAGCAGGCGGTCCGCATTCCTTTCGGTAAAGAGCATGCCGTTTGTTATGGTTTGGAAATAACAATCCGGGTGCCTTTCCATGGCCTCCCAGATTCCCTTGTACATATAAGGTTCACCCCCCAAAAGGGTGTAGTAATGGGCCCTCATTCGCTTGCCCGATTCGATGATGGCATCGAGTTCACCGGGGGGCATATGGTGTGCCGTGCCTTCCTTCTCCACCCAGCATCCGTGACACCTTAGGTTGCAGGTGTTGGTCAGGGCGATGAACATGAATGGGGGATACAGTTTTTTGCGCTTGAGCCTTTGGCGATAGGCCTCTACCGCAAGGAACCCTTTGCCTGCATAAAGCCATGCTGCTTTGGCAAGAATGCGGGGGTTGAGTTCCCTGACCGCACGAAGGGCCAGACCCGATGCGACCTTGGTGTCGGCCAAATAGGCTAAAAGACCCTGGTAGGACGAAATCGGCTCGGGCACAATGACCGGTTCCGTGACTGCGGGGCGTGGCTTGGGTAAAGTAATGGTGGTGGACATGGTGGCAATGGTTCCTGTGAATTAAATGTCCAAACTGTCGAGGGTATCGAGTAAACCATCAAGGTCGTCTTTGGGCCCGGCAGGTTTTTCGGCATGCCGCCGTTTCACCGCAACGGTTTGGCCAACGGCCTCGCGCCCATCCCGGACCAGTTCCCTGTCCCGTTCCTTGGCGGCAACAACCATGGCATCCTCTCCGCCAAAGAGCTTTGACAAGTCGATCTTGAGACCACTAATGTTTCCCACCGGAGCGCCTGCGATTGCGGGACTTTTGTAATCGGGAAAGATGATTGCCTGTTCCGGGCAGACCCGGCTACAGGCAGGGCACCCCTTCTTGCAACTGTCCTGGTTCTCGACAAGAATGCGATCAAGGCCATCCACCCCGTAGACCCCGAACAGGCAAAAATCGAGGCACTCGAGGCAATTGGTACAGCGGGAATAATCGATGACTGGGTACCACCTGCGCCCGGGAGTTTCCAAAAGACTTTCCGGGGTATACGAGGGTGCCGGTTTTTGGGTAGGCAGGCCCAAAGAGATTACCGCCACAGGCTGGTTTGTCTGTTTTTGGGCAAGGCGAGCCTTTCGCAAAAGGGCCGCCTCGGCGGAAATCCGCCGGATTTCCTCCAAATAAACCTGATGCCCCGCATGATCCCTAAGGTCCAGGCACCAAATGGTTCGTTTGGGGCCTTCCAAGGCCGATCCAATTCCGGGAGCCTTTACGGCCTGATCTTCCTTTTCGTCCTCGTCCTCGTCCTTCGGAACAACGGGATGGAGCGGGCTTTGCCCCTCGGTTCCGGCAATACCATCCCGATCCAGCAACCAATAGGCAGCCCGTGGAAAGAGCCACGCCAAAACAACCATATCGCCCGGAACGGATTCGAGGAAAAGCCGCCCGGTATGATCGGGGCCAAGGTCATAAAGGTGGGGAACGATGGAAAGCTCAATGCCAGGTTCCAAAAGGAGGCTTGCCGCCAGATTTTCTTCGAGGGCGCGTTTGGCAGGATTTTTCCCGGGGGCTTGGGAAATGACAACTGTGATTTTTCCGCTGCTCATGAGTCATCATCCTCTATCTGATTCATCTTCCCCTTGAGCATGGCTTGGGTTTTATCCCAATTGGCCGTGAGGAATTGAAGGTAATCCCCGGCATTCATGAATTCCAGGGCAGGAGTCTCCAAGTCGAACAGCCACCCATTACCATAGCCGTCGGTGTTGATTGCAGAAGGGTCATTCAGAAGGAGCGGGTTGAATCGTGTCAATGTTCCCGCCGAAGGAGTGTATAGGGCAGACTCGGCTTTGGAGGTTTCAATATGCCCGATCTCTTGCGAGGCATCCACAATGTCACCCTCGGAGATGTGCCATTCCAGAAAATAGACATCCTTCATGAGGAGAATGGCATAGTGGGTAAAACCCAGCCGCCATTGGCCTCCCTCGGCTCGTGCCCACATATGATTGCGGGCGTAAAAGAGATCACCTGGCAATCGAGCCGGGATCTTACCCATGGTAAACCACAAATCTTCGGACATGAGAGGTTTAGGTGTACCTTGTATAGTTTTTGTGTTCGGGAAGGAACAGTTCCGGTAACCAACGATCAATCTGGATCAGCCCCTCCCGTGACAGGATGAAATCATTCCCCAGGAGGTTGCCAAGGCCGCGTCTTTCCCATTCCTGAAAAGTGGAGCCAAACTCCCGGGCGGGAATTTTGCCATGCCTTTCCTGAAACTCTTTACCCGATAACCGTCCCTTTTTGAGCAACAGAATCGATTCGCGGACAAATTGTTCCTGGCCCGACAGGGAATAAGCCCTTGCCCAGGGTGCCTGGTTTTGGCTTATCGATTGGGTATAGGTCTCCCAAGCGTCCAGGTTTTGAACATGAATGCCACCCAGGTGGCCAAAACTGGCGACCCCTGTCCCCATCATGTCCGCCCCCTGCCAAAGGGCATCGCGATAAACGAATTGGGTCGATTTGGGATCTTTGACCACCGTTGTTGCACTTGTTACCGTGTATCCTGCTTTTTCAAACCGGTCAAAACACTCCGCCATCCAGCGGCGCTTGGTTGGCCAGTCTGCAACCCCCACCGTGTCAGGCTGGTCCTGCCCTACCAGACGCAACTCTTTGGAATAGACCGTGTTGAAGGGCAATTCCATCTGGTATACGGTGAGGCTATCGGGAGCCAAAGCAAGGGCTTTGTCGATGCAGTGGCTCCAATTGACATCCGTTTCGCCCACCATTCCCGCAATCAAGTCGATGTTGATCTGGGGAAACCCCAAATCCCGGGCCCAACCATAGGCCCTGACAATCTCTTCGCTTAAATGAGCCCGACCGTTGGACAAAAGGATCTCATCGGAAAAGTTTTCGATACCCAGGCTCAGCCTGGTAATCCCCATATCCCGAAGGGCCTCGAGTTTGTGTTGCTGAAGGGTGCCTGGTTCACACTCAAAGGTGATTTCCTCGGCTTTATCCCATGAGAAAAGGGGTTTGATTCGGTCCACAAGACTACGAATCTGATTTACCGAAAGAAACGAGGGAGTTCCGCCCCCAAAGTAGACAAACTTGAGGGGACGATGGGCGAGATAGGGGTAAGAGGAGAGGATTTGAATTTCGCGGACCAGGGAGTCGAGATAGAATTCGATATCACGGGCATTTTTGTCGGTGTAGACCCGGAAATAGCAAAACTTGCATCGTTTCCGGCAAAAAGGAATGTGAAGGTAGAGCCCCAAGGGACGATCGATGGGGGCCGATTGAAGGCAAAGGTTTTCGACCTGTCCTATGGTCGTTTTGTTCCAAAAGGAAAAAGGGGGGTAATTGGCGACGAAATAATTCCCAAGCCCCGTCTTTTCCTGATGGTTTGAATCTGCGGCGGGGATCATTTTGGCATAGCTTTGACGGTTGGAGTCATCTAAGGTCGGCCGTATGGCCCTGTTCCCAAAGATTATTGAGGGGGAGAAGGATAAATGGCACCAAACTTATTCTAATTTGGATTGGGCTTCAAACAAGGCGTGAAACCAATGAGAAAGGGGGAAAACCAATCTCTCCGCCTCATTATCCGCCCCAACCGGGCCGGTAAGGCCCCGAAGTTGCCCCAAATGGCACCAATCTGCCGATTTTGGGCAAGTCTTTGCCCCTTTTCCAAATGGACCTAGCCGAAATGGCCTAAATGAGGTATCCTTTTTAGTTCCAAAGCATTTTCAGGAGTTTGTTGCGATGTATGCGGTGATTGAGGACGGATCGCGTCAGTATCGTATTTCAGCTGGTGATATTGTCAGGCTCGACCACCGCGAAGCGGAAGTAGGCGCCAAGCTTGAATTGGATCAGGTACTCATGGTCAAGACCGACAAGGAACTCATCGTGGGTAAGCCCCGCGTCGAGGGAGCCAAGGTTTTGGTTGAGGTAGTGGGCCACCCTTCCATCAAGCACTACATCCAGAAGTACCGCAGGCGCAAGAACTATCGTCGATTGACGGGCCATCGCCAACACTACATTTCGGTAAAGATCCAGGAAGTGTTGCTGGCTGGCCA
This sequence comes from Planctomycetia bacterium, assembly GCA_005808665.1. Classification (GTDB taxonomy): domain Bacteria; phylum Planctomycetota; class Planctomycetia; order Gemmatales; family Gemmataceae; genus SYLG01. Next base: position 25,059 of record SYLG01000154.1, read on the forward strand.
AACGCCCTCCAACTGACGCACCTTGCCCCGAAAACCCGTTGCAGGATACGATTGGCTTCGTGTCCTGCCATTTTTTTGCCCATGCAAAAAAGCGTTTTTCGGGGAACTTGGCCATGCTCTTGAATGTCTTAACCTGTCGTTTGACCCAAGGGGCCCTTTCTTTTTTTTGCCTTTGGGTTCTCCTGTTCGGATCAAAGCAGCTGTTTTCCCAAACACCAACGGACTCGGAATCCATTTTTGCCCAGGGTGCCAAGCCTACTCCCATTCCGACCCATCCGATTCAATTTCAGGTATTCCAAGCTGCCAAACGAGGTGAGGATTGGCTCTTTCGAATCCATGGTGCCAAGGGGCGTTTTTCTCCCGGTCTATTGGTGGATGTTCAAAAAGAAATCGAGCAGGACAGCTTGATCAAACAAGCCGTGGGAGCCATGGCATTGGCCCGGGTCGGCAAGATATTCAACGATCCTCGCCACGAGGCCAGGTCTCTTCAAACGATACTAACCCTGATGGAAGAAACGGCCCCGGATGCCAGCGAACCAGGGACGCGTGTGACCCGGGCCCCATCCCTTGTTCTGAACAAATTGGCGGGTGCCGCTACCTTGGCGATGGCCATTTATGAACTGCCCAATCCGCCCAAAGATCAGCTCGATCACGCCGAACAACTTATCGATGGCCTTAGGAAATGGATCAAGGCGGATGGGCTTTTCCAAAACGATGGCTGGATACTCTCCCCGGAGGACATGGATGGCCCAACCAGTTATCCGTTCATGGTGATTTGTGCCCTGGTGCGATCCCATCGCCAGCAACCCGAAGCGTGGAAACTGGAGACCGCCCAGAGGGCATTTTCCGTATATAGCCACAAATGGTTGGAACAAAAACAATTGGGTTCATCAGGTTGGCTGGTTCAGGCGGGAGTGGATCTGCACACCCTCAACAAAGACAAGGCGACGGCGGAGTTTGTATTGGGAGTTTGCACGGGTTTATCGACCCTTCAATATGACAAAATAGACCCGCGAAGGGGGGGGTATTATGGAGGATTTCGCAACTGGAGTGCGGGCCAAGTTCAGGACCAGGCCCCAACCAGCACAACCGCAGCAGCGGTAGAGGCTTTGGGTCTTGGGTGGCGCCTGGCCCAAAGGGTAGGGGATGTCACCCGTCACGAAAGCATTCAGGAAAGCCTTGAAAGGGGCCTTCAGTTTTTGGCAACCCTGCAATATGTCGAGACCAATACCAAGCACTTTGCCGAGTGGTATGTTCCCGGTCTTTTGGGAGGCGTTCGCCAAGGTCCAAAAGAGGGGAAATTGCGGCTTGAGGCTACTTCCCACGCCTTATTGGCATGGTCCAATTACCTGGAACAACCCCTCAAGTGAATGCATTTTGGCGGACCAAACAAGGGTGGTCAATGGGGTAGGGATTCCTAGACTCTACTTTTAATAAGAGACCGGTCCAAACAGGCTGAACCGAATGGTATTGTTGGGTTATTTGGCCGACCGGCAGGGATGGTTAACCGTACATGAGTGAAGAGCGTGCAACTCCGCCCCGGCCCCGTTGCCGCCGTCTTACTGGTTTCAGAATCCTTGGAACGGGCAGTTATGTTCCCGACAAGGTGATCGACAACGAACAGCTGCACAAGCAACTGGGATTCGACTCGGATTGGATTGTCAAACGCACTGGCATCCTGGAGCGCCGTCACGCCGCACCCCACCAGGCAACCAGCGATTTGTGTGTCGAAGCTGCCCGTAAGGCCTTGACGGCGGCCAATGTATCGGCGTCCGAAGTGGACCTCCTTGTCCTGGGAACATTTACCCCGGACATGACTTTTCCAAGTACAGCGTGTCAGGTACAGGATCGGTTAAGGCTCAGCTGTGCCGCGATCGAGATCCAGGCCGCCTGTGCCGGTTTCATCTATGCCCTTGCCACGGCAGCGGCTTATGTCAAGGCAGGCTTGAGTGATTGTGCCTTGGTCATTGGCGGGGATACCGCCTCCCGGATCATTAACCCCATGGATATTAAAACTTATCCCCTGTTTGGAGACGGCGCCGGGGCCTTTGTCATCACCCGGGGAACGGAAGAGGAAGGGTTTATCTCCCTTAGCCTTGGGGCGGATGGGGGGGGAGGAGACCTTCTCAATCGCCCTGCCTGTGGAAGTCGTCTGCCTCCCACCCCGGAACTCCTTGCCCAAGGTATGCACTATATGCACATGGACGGAAGGGCGGTGTTCCGTTGGGCCGTGGGAATCCTTTGCGATACGATTACCGATGTGTTAAACTTTGCCACCCTCAAATCCGAGGATGTGGACCTTTATATTCCCCACCAGGCAAACATTCGCATTATCAATACGGCCATTGATGTCCTCCACATACCAAGAACAAAAGTCTTCCACAATTTGGAGATGTACGGCAACACTTCGGCCGCTTCCATCCCCCTTGCCTTCGATGAGGCCTTGGCCCAAAATCGCATAAACCGGGGCGATTTGGTTTGTGTCAGCGGGTTTGGTGCCGGCCTTGCCTGGGGTACAGCACTTTTGCGGTTTTAGACTTGTTTCGGTTGGGAAATCGTGATCCCTCCTTTCCACCGGGTCCATAATGTCCAGATTAAATCACCCGATTCGGGAAGAAAGTGATCCCGATTGATGGGATAAGGTTTCCAAGGGAGAGGGTATGCCTAAAATAACCTTGAACCATTCTTCCTTTCGAAACCTGGGACGGAAACTATGCGCGGATCCAATTGGCTTGGTTGGCTAGGCGCGGTTAGTGTACTGATGCTATCGGTTTTTTTGATTACCTATTTCACCAACTTCAGCCCGGTAAAAGCCCCCGCAGTGGGCGAAAATTTGCCGAAAACGGGTGCCTCCAGCGTAGCCGACCTCTCCTTTGTGGAGCGTCAATTTCCTAACGACCCGGCCCTGCCCGCCACCATCCATGAAATAAGTGTGCCTGGCTCCCACGATTTTTGGTTTACCAACGAAAACCCGGTTGAAGTCGTTTTTGGCCTGGAGTTCAAGAATTGCACCTGTGCCTCGGTGGAGGTGTTTGTGGTTCCCCCAGCATGGCTTTTGAAACCCGACGCTTTGGCCCTGGGCAAGGGGAATTCCCCGACGGCACGGGATCTTGCCGCAGCCTTGGAATCGCCCGCACTCAAAGCCCTGGAAGCGACACTTACGCCTACTTCCCTGGAAAACAAGGACGGAGTTACCCTGAAAATTCCCGCGGGAGCCTTGGGCTGGATTCGGCTCAGGTATAACAACGAAAAAATTGGCCCCATTACCCTTTCCAGCAAGTTTTGGCTGGGGAGTCCCGACACGGGCGTCTCCACCCGGCTTGAAGTCCGAAACGATGTTGTTCCTGTGTTTCTTGCCAATCCTGGCGAGGTCAGGCTCGGGTTGCTTTCCCCTTTGAGGCCTGTGGTAACTGGTGAATTGATTGCCCTCTCCGCCACCAGAAAGAAACTCAACCTTCACACCGAATCCAAAATGAAATTTCCCAAGGGAGACATCCTCGAGACCTTGGCCCCCGTCCTTTTGAACGAAAAGGAAACCAGCGAATTATCGAAAAAACTCAACCTCAAGGTTTCCGTGGCGTATCGTATTGGAGTGCGGGGGCACCTTCCCAAAGAAGACAAAAATGAAGCCCAGTCCGAGTTTGGCCCCTATGCCCGGGCCTTCCGTATTGTCTGTCTCGACCTCCCCGAATCCGATTCCCATAGGGCTGCCAATTTCACCATCAATGGTTCTGTCGAGAGCGATGTGCGTGTTCTGGGTGCTGACCCCGAAGGCAGCGTTCCGATGAATAATTTCCCCTGGACGGTCGGCAAAAAATTTCAGGTCCGGGTCGAATCCCTGATTCCCGATGCGAAACTGGAAATCGACCAAGTCCGGACTTCTTCGTTTTTAAAGATCCGTCAAATGGGTGAACCGGAGAAACTGAGGCGGGGAACCGCCTATGACTATGAGGTCCAGATCAGTGGCGGAAAAGTGCGCGGAGCCTTTCCCCGGGAAGAAGGCGATCCCGGCCTTCGAGATAGTGCTTTTTATATCCGTTCCGTCGGTCCCAAAACCAGGCTGATTCGGGTTCCGGTTTCGGGACGCGGCGATGACGATTGACAATCCAGGCGTCCCTTTGAAATCGGATTGGAAGGAAATGGATATGCCCTCCCCAAAAACCACCGGGCGGTTGTTCCCCATCATTGGGGCCGTTTTTCTCCTCCTTGTTAGCGGGCTTGGAGGGACCTGTTTGGCCAAGTGGTTGAGACCTCCCGTCGCCGGTGAAGTGGCCCATACCGTCGGCCTTTCCCTTCCCCCCGCCCTGGCCCGGTGGAAAAAACCAGACCTCACCCTCATTCTCACCGGCCAACAGTATGGCTATTTGCTTCCCTGTGGTTGCTCCCGGCCCCAGGTGGGAGGTCTTGAGAGGCGTTATAACTATTTGTCGGCCCTGCGCGAGGCCGGGTGGCCGGTAACGGCGGTTGACCTTGGTGATATTGCCCAAAAACAGGGACTTGGCCCCCTTACCAACCAACAAGGACTCATCAAATACCGCTATTCGATGCAGGCCCTGAAAAAAATGGGGTATGCTGCGGTTTCCCTTGGCCTGAGTGAGGCCAAGCTTGGGCTATTCAAAATCCTGGGGGAATATGCACTCAATGATCCCGATCCCAGGGTTCTGGTTGCCAACCTTTCCAACAAGGAGACCGATTTCCCGGAACAAGTTTTTGAGACCGCCTTGGTCCAACCCTCCGGTTCCCCGATCAGGGTCGGAATTACCGCCGTTGTGGGACCTACCATCTCAAGGAAAATGAAAGATCCCATTGCCCAATTTGGCTCTTCCAGGGATGCCCTTGCCAAGGCCCTCAAATCGTTTGAAAAGAAAACGGATTTGCGTGTGCTACTCTATCAGGGAGCCATGGGAACGGTGGCTAACGACGACTCCGAACCGATTGCAGCGGCCAAGGCGTTTCCCGATTTCGATATCATTCTCTGCGTTTGTGATGAGGATGAACCTCCGGGGGAACCGCTAGAGGTCAAACAAGCCGATGGTCGCTTGACGCGTATCATCCGCATAGGGCACAAGGGGAAATATGTAGGGACCATGGGTGTGTGGAAAACGCCCGTGGGTTTGGAGTTCAAATACCACCTTCAAGACCTTGGGGAACAGTGGCTCACGCCGACGGGCGGGGTTCCGGACCATCCGGTGATCGATTTGATGGAGCGGTATGCGAAAGAGGTGGAAAGGGGAGATTTGTTGGGCAAAACAGCCCAATCCACCCATCCCTTTTCCGCATCGGTTCCCGATGCCCAACCCACCTATGTGGGCTCGGACAAGTGCAAAAAGTGCCACGAGGAAGCCTACAAGGTTTGGGAATCCTCAGGTCATGGCCATGCCTGGCAAACTTTGGCGGATGCAAAAAAACCCGGTTTGAGGCACAAGGACCCTGAATGTGTTCTTTGCCACACCGTCGGTTTTGGCTATAAATCCGGTTTTGTGGACGAGGTTCGCACCCCAAAACTGAAAGATGTTGGCTGCGAGAGTTGTCACGGGCCCGGAAGTGAACACCTGAAATCCACCTCCGATGAGACTTGGCACAAGCTGATGAATCCCTGGAAGGCCAAGGAGAAGGAAACCGCCACGGAAAACAAAACCAGGCTAAAGCGCATCGACCAGTTTTGCCAAACCTGCCATGACATGGAAAACGATGTAAACTGGGTGGACCAGGGTTTTGCCAAGAAATGGCCCAAGATCGCCCACCCCACCCCTTTGGAAAAGAAGTAAGCTGTTTGCCCTTGGTGGGACTAAATGGCCCTCCTATTTTGCCACTCCTGCCAAGTTGAGAAAAATTGACCTCTTTTCAGCCCGTTTCCCCGTTACAACCGGCAACCCTCTCGCCGTCCTAATAGCCGTTTCAGTCGTCATGACCTTGTTGAAATCCTGCTACAATCCTTTTGGACCTACCGCCTTGGCCATCCGATAGAACCATTGGTTTGAACATTTTTGGTCCTGGTTTGGATGGAACCATGATCCCTCGTTTGATGAAAAGGGGCTGCGTTGCAGCCTTCGCTTTATTGGTTTGGTTAGGGCAAGATGCCCGTTCAGCCAACCCTGTGCGTCCGGTGTACCGGGATGTCACCGCAAGGATGACCGCTCTCGAATTCACTTCGGATCATAACCTCATGTGCCGGGATGGGTCGGATCTGCTTCATTGCGGTTCCCGCTACCCGGATGTCGAGTGGTCCTCCGCCGATCCCAGGTTCACCGCCCCCATGAGCCACACCCAGGGCCAACATGTCGAGGCGAGGGTATTGGTGAAATTAAGTCGATTGCCCCTTGGAACCACGGTTCGTGTTCGCGGCATTTCGGAACAGGAAGCCTTTACCTTTGAGGGAGAGGGTCGGGTTGAGGAAAGTGGTGGGGACCCGTGCATGGCGGTTGTTTATGTCCGCTCAAAAAGTAGGCTGCCCGCCCAACTCAGGCGGATGCAGGCGACCATCGATTGGACTGTTTCGGTCATGATCCGTGGGGAAAATATCCGGGAATTGGATCTTCCGGACACTGGGCCTCATGTTTGTTATCTGACCCGGGGTATCCCCAAACGAACCAACGAGGTTGTTTCTGCTTTGACGCCAAGGCGCATTCAAACCAGCTATGAGCGCCTGGCCATCGCCTTGGAAGGGGTGGAAGAAATTCCTTCCTCGGTTGCCATTGTTCATGCCTTAACCCGCCATGTGGGTCAGTGGTACAACCCAAAGAAACACTTTGAACGGGAGGATGCCTGGTTTGTTCCCTCTACCTGGAGGCTGAAACCCCCAGGTGCCAGTTGTATCTCCATTTGCAACTATTGTTCGCTGATCCTTGACCAACTCGGCATGGAGGGCAATTATCGCCTTATCGCCCTCTACGCCAAACCCAACAATCCGGATAAAGCCCTGGAGGGTGGGGTGGAGGCTGAAAACTACACGCGCGATGTCGGCAAACAACAATGGGAACTGTTTTTGGTCGATGACCGTAACAGTCGTTTGGGCAAGGTCGGCGGCTGGGGCGGCATGAACTACTATGAAGCCTGCATTGCTTACGACTTCCAGGGAAAAACTTACTATTTCCCAGGGGGAACGGATCGGGTCTACGATAACAAGGACCAGGTGCTTCGGATCTTTCGAACCCTTGCTTGGGCCAGGTGGGACAGTTGGCGCAAAGATTGGCAAGTGATGCAAATCGTCCGGACCTACACCCCTCCGGGCTCCGGTGCCCCCGCCAATTGCGAACTTCCCGAGGGGGAAAAACGATAGGGGATTAAGGGATGGGGATCGGGAAGCGGGGCATTTCCGATCGAAGGCCTTGCCAATTCCCCCCTTGCATCGGGGGTTCCCAGGACCTTGTCAGGCCCCCATGAAGAAGGATTCAACCCCGGCCCAATACCGGGCAATCCCAATGGGTGCATGTTTTCCAAAAGGGCACCAGTATTTCAAATCTTAAGACATAATGGACCAGCTTGGGAACCAAGTCCATCGTGTCAGGAAATAGGCAGGTGTCAAAAGCTTCCGTTTCCTTTCCCAAGAAAACCGGGGACGGTTGAGATAGTCTGCTGGCTATCTTTAAACAGCTGTGAGTTTCCAAATTCGACCATACCAATCTTTCAAGATTGAAATCCAAAAGAAATCGGTCCTCTTCCTTTGGGCTTTTGGCGAAGCGGGCCGGTCGGATCAATCCTTGCCATTTAATTGTATCTAAACTATTTGGTAGCAATCATTTAGATACAAAACAAGAAAAGGTTTTTCCCGGGCCTTTGTTCCTCAGGGCTAGGTCACCTGGATTAAGTGAAAAAGGATCGGCTGGGTTAATTAAGGCCGTCTTAACCGGGCTTTGAGGGCAATATTGCGAAAAAATTTTTGAAATTGGAGAAATATGGGGCAAATGGGGCGTATGATCGGACCGTTTCTGTTATAGATACCATAGTCTCCTCTTGGTGAAGTATACCTCCTCAATTAGGTGTTTTCATGAAAAACAAACCTCGCTCCTTCCGGCCAACGCTAACCATTCTCGAAGAACGATGTGTCCCGACGGCCTTTTCGGAACCTGTGGTCCTTTCGAGCGTGGATGGGTTTTTGGATGTCACCCTGTTCGCCCATCAATCTGTCCAATCGCTGGAAACATTGGTAGCTGGCGTTCCCACCCCCACCCAGGTCAGCCAATTATTAACTTATCAATGGACCCTGAACGCAGGGTTGGCATCCGATGGAAAGACTACCGGGGAAGCGTATCCCGGCCCCACCTTCAAGGTAAACCGTGGCGATACCATGCGGATTCGATTGGAAAATGGGTTGGAAAACCTTGCGATCAACCCGCCGGTGACAACCCCGCCCACTCCCCCGGTCACCGAGATGCCCATCAACAACCACACCCATGGGCTGCATATTTCTCCCGCAGCGGCGTCTGATAATGTTTTGGTCACCCTTCCGGCCGGGGAATCGTTTGTCTATGAATATGTCATTTCCGGTGATCAACCCAATGGTTTGATGTGGATGCATCCCCAGTAATTCCCGGCTTCAAAAAAAAGATGCGCCCTGATTTACCCATTGTGAAAGGTCTCCTGTTGAGACACTGTTTTTGGTTGAGCGACAGGCGGTAATATGCGATCAAAGAGTGGTTCAGAGGTGGTCCTGAACCGAC
>SYLG01000155.1 GCA_005808665.1 Planctomycetia bacterium
GATCCGGCATCTCGGGTTTGGAGATAGAAATGGGTGTGGGTGACAGGCTCCAGGACGGTTGGGAGGCTGGTATCTTGGGTGAGGAGGAGGGTAGGAATATTGGCGGGTTGATCGGAAAGAGTGAGTTGGGATTGCCATGCTGTGGAGGTGTAATCGGTAGCAACCTTGGAACCATCGGCAAGAATTTGGGTTGCCGAGGTGTAGGAGAGGGAGGATTGATCGATGGACGAAAGGCCAAGTGTAGTGTTATCGGAATAGGTCCAAGAGCCGGTTGTCAGGAAAGAGGTGGAATCGGACCACAAGACTTGATTCCAGGTGGTTTGGGAATCCAAAAGGCCCGAAGCGGTGTAGCCCGGGGCACCATCACCTCCATCGAGCCCGAAGTAGTGGAGGCCAGGGGTATCCTCGGGTACCGTTTGGGAAAACGGTATCACCGATGCCACGATTTGGCTTATTAAGGATCCGTTTTGTTGAACGAATTGGGAAACGGTAAGGGTTCCCGATTCGGTAACGGAGTTGGAACCAAATTGGACGGAAGATACGATTTGGACATCCAGGAAAACCAGCTCGCTTGGGCTTTGAGCGTTAAGCGTGTAGTGCCGTTGGTAATTCCCGGAAAGCAGGGACGAGGACAGGGTGGGGAAAACCGTTTCAGCAGGAAGGGTGGTCGGAAAATGGAACTGGGAAAAATCGGTAGGAACGGCACCCGGTCCGGAGAAGGGAGGAGTAGGAGCCTCAAGGGGGACCAACAATGAGTTGGACGAAAGGGTGGTAACGGAGGCCGGAGGATGCAGCCATTGATTCCCGGTCCATTCGGGCAGAAGGTGCAAGAATCCCTGACCATCCGGGACAAGTCGGTTTTCGAGGGTTTCCAATGCAAGCGGTGACCTGTTTAGGATTGGAGAAACCGGACAATAAAACCGACGCAACCAACAAATAAGGAAGCCAACTCGTGCGGACATGGCAGAATCCCAGTCGAGGGATTGGAGGATGCTAGGGTCAAGCTTAAAAAAAAGAAATGTGGAGGCAAGTAGCCTTGGGGAAAAAAGGGTTTTTTCATCGAAATGAAAGGGGCGGGTTTGGATGGAATTAGCCCAAGTTTCGCCGTTCGGACCATGAAAACCGGTTTTTTCTGGAGAAAAGTCAATTCTGCCTGCAAAAGTCAAAACTACAAATCCCCGATTCCGAGGTCTGGTTCAAATCCTTGGTTTCTGTTTCCCAATGGAAATTAACCGTTCAACCCGAGGCAGATAAGTTGAAACCGGTCCTATGACCAGCGACCAATGGCAAATTCCCTTGTTAAAATCGCACAAGTAGCTGCCAATTTCAATCAACTTGATCGGGACTATATGCCATTTTTGAACTCGATGTACTCCCAATTTTCGGGAAAAACAACAATCCTGGTTCCCAAATAGGACAAAAATCGTCGAAACTCCTTCCAACAGCCTAAGCTGGGTTTGAAAAAACCTCGGTAAGCCATGAGAAATCAGAGGGTTGGGACAGGGAATTCTCTTAAGGAATTACATCGATTCCCAAGTTGGGGGCCTAAGCCATGCTAAAAAAAAGAATTGCCTAGGGGGAGGGGATCAGCCTGGTTCGGTAAGCTTTTGAGTAGAGGCCTTGGTCACACGGAAAGGGGACTTCAATTCGATCCCGTTGCCACTATCACTTTCCTTGTTGGGGCGAAGGGCAAACTTCCAAATGGCCCATCCCAACCACCCCAAAGCAACCGCCACCAGGATTATCACAAGGGCGGGGCGGGTATGTTTCAGCAGGAATTCGAGATCCGTTCGAAACTTGTCACCCAACCAGAAAGCAAGAAGGAAAAAGCCGCTGTTGGTAATCACGGCACCAATGAAGTCCGCCACGGCAAATTTGGATAAGGGCATGCGCATGATTCCAGCCGTGAGAAAAAGCGGAAGTCGAAACACAGGAATGAGTCGGCCCACCACCAGCATCGAAATACCCCACCTATGAAAAAGGCCTTCCATTCGCTCGCGGGTTTGAGGAGTGAGGGCAAGCAGCCGAATCTGCCCCCTGTGAACCCTATCCCCATAGAAACGGCCTGTTGCATAGAGAACAGAGTCGGCAAGGACTGAACTGAAAATACAAACCGGCAACAACAGCCACCGTATCGGGTGGTATTCCGGATGCCCGCCACACCAAAGCCCGGCAAGGACAAGGGTAATTTCTTCCGGAATAGGTGCCCCCGCTCCAGATGCCAAAAGCATTCCAGAAAAGAGGGCAAACACTTGGACCAAATCCCAAATCACTAAAAACAGTCTCCCGAAAGGAAAAAACACCCAACCAAGGGTTGGGATTACCCTTGGGAACCGGATCAAGCTAGTTTAGCATGGAAAAAGATCTTGGGCTGTGCGAAACTGGCAAATTGCCCATTCGCCCCAAGCGCAACAACTAATTGTCCTTTTGAATATCCAGACCCTTTTCCTTCCAGACCCGAAACCCCCCATCCACGGAGATACAACCGGAATAACCCATTCTCTGAAGGTTTTCTGCCACCAAGGCCGAACGAAATCCTCCCCCACAATAAAGGTAAATGGTTTCTTCAGGGTTGGGGACAACCCGTTCGATGTCCCGTTCCACAATCCCTTTTGCCAAGTGGATGGCCCCTGGAATATGTCCATTGGCCCACTCGTGATCTTCGCGGGTGTCAAAAACAAGCAATTTTTGATTGCCATCCATGGCCGCCTTGAGGTCGTCAATGGAGCATTCACGCACCTTGGCGCGTGCTTCCTTCACGATTTGCAAAAACCGGGGGGAGTGTTGCATGATGTTATCTCAAGGGGGTTAGGCAGGATTCCTTAAAGCACCCCAAGAAGAACTTCGGTAAGGAGTTGGTCGAGCCGTTCATAGGGTAGTTTTCGGGCAGCAAGGGCCTCGGGGTCAAATGCCATTGCTTTGAGTTTTGCGGCGGCATCCTTGGAGAATTTGGCCGTAAAACCATTTAATGCCGGGCTTGCGCTATTCAATTCCTTGAGCAGATCCTGAATCTCCGAATTGTCATTGAAAGCCTTCACCTTTTCCCTCAGGATCAGGTAAGTTCGCATGGAACGATCCACGAAATCCCAGGGATCCGATTCGGTGCGATAGGGATGGGCATCAAAGCCAATTGTGCCTGAATACTTGTGATCCAGGAGGAGTTTCGTGGTGAAGAAGGCTTCTTTCAGGTCATCGGAACCGAAAGTCAGGTCCTGGTCAAAACGGAGTGGTTTTTGGCCGTTCAGGTGAACATCAAACAATTTTCCAGAATCAAGGGCTTGGGCAAACTCGTGGTAAGGGTTGAGCCCAGCCATTTTGATATGGGCCGTTTCCGGGTTAATTCCCACCATGGCGGGATGGTCCAGGGTGTGAATAAAGGCAAGGACTGATCCTACCGTGGGCAGGAACAGGTCGCCTCGGGGTTCATTGGGTTTGGGCTCAATCGAAAACTTGAGGTTATAACCTTGTGAAATCACATATTCACAAAGGAAATTCAAGGATTCCCGAAACCAACCACTTGCGCTTATCGGATCCTTGGAGGCATCCACCTCTACCCCTTCCCTACCACCCCAAAAAACGAAGATTTCCGCACCCATTTCTACAGCAAGGTCGATGGAGTGCATTACTTTTTGGGTTGAAAAAAGTCGAACCGCCGGGTCGGAACTTGTGAACGCCCCATCCTTGAAAACAGGATGATAAAAGGTATTGGTTGTGGCCATGGTTGCCTTGATATCGAAATCCGACATCGCCTTTTTCAATTCCCGAACGATCTCGTCACGCCTGGCTGGGGTGGCACCAAAAGGAATAATGTCATTGTCGTGGTATTCAAAACCGTAACAATTTCGTTGAGCCAAGCCTTTGATGCAATCGACTGCGGAAATTTCCTTGCGGGTTTGGTCGCCGAAAGGATCGCGACCCCGATTTTGCAAACACCAAATGCCAAATGCAAAACGATCTTCCTTGATGGGCGCGTAAAAATGGGAAGGCATAGCAAAAACTCCTGGGGAAAAAAACTCAAATCAAACGAACAATTCGATCGGGTTAGGACTCTACCACCCCGGGGCGAACGGCCTGGAAAATGGCCCGCATGAAGGCAGGCAAATCGTCGGGCTTACGACTGGTAATGATGGGGCCGTCAACGACAACCTCAGCGTCTACATAATTGGCACCGGCATTGATCACATCATCCTTAATGGCATGAAAGCAGGTCGCCTTTCGACCCTTAAGGGCCCGGGTGCTACATAATAGCCATGGACCATGACAGATCGCCGCCATTATTTTCCCTTGGTCAACCAACTTGTTGGCCAAGGTTAAAACGCTTTCATGCCGGCGCATAAAATCTGGGGCAAAACCCCCTGGAATCACCGCCACATCCACCATGGTGGGGTCAATATCCCTTGCCGCTTTTTCACTTTGGGCCGGATAACCCAATTTGCTTGGGTAGTTTTTGCCCGCCTCGGGCCCCACCAAAAAAACCTCGGCCCCGGCTTCTTTCAACCGGTAATAGGGATACCAAACCTCAAGCTCCTGATAAAGCTGTTCGAGGAAAATGATGGTCCGAACACCCTTTAAAGGCAAAGCCATTTTGGTCCCCAATCCTGTACCCGATCCGTTCCTTCACAACGCTTATCCTATTTGGTGGAGGCGATCCAGTCCACCGTCTGATCCATGCCCTGGTTGAAGGAAAAGGGGGGCTGAAAACCCAACACCCGTTTGGCCTTTTCAATGCTAAAATCAAGGTTTAGCCCCAAAAATTTGAGTTTGGCTTTGGTCAGGATCGGCGGATTCCTGGCCCCCAAAAACCTATACAATCCCTCGCCAACACTCGCCATTACCCTGGCCACTGGCATCGGTACTCCCAAGTGACTTGGAGCTTTGATTTTGAGCTTTTCACAAAGGGTTTCGACAAATCGGCGTTTGCTAACCGACTCGCCATCTGTAAGGTTGAATACCTCCCCTACCGCTTGGGGCATTTCCAAGGCCAAGCGGATACCATGCACCAAATTTCCCACAAAAATACAATTGAGTGCTTGTTGGCCGGAGCCTAAGTATTTGAAGGCACCGGATTGGATTTTCGACAAAAGGTTGGGAACCACCGTGCGATCATGAGGACCATAAATAAAACCGGGTCGAACAACGGTTAATGGTACTCCCAAACTCTTTCCAAGGGTTAAGGCCAGTTTTTCGGATTCCACCTTGGATTGGGTATAGCCATCCATGTGGCGGTCGGGCGGTGCCACGGTCTCATCGGTTTGATGGTGGTCCTTGGCGGCATAAACCCCAAGGGAACTCAGGTGGACAAAACGCTGGATTTTTCCACCCTTGCAACCCACCAATAAATGATTTAACCCGTCGACATTTACTTTGCGGAATTCCTCTACCGGGCCCCAGTCCCCTACTTTGGCTGCGGTATGGATGACATGGGTGACTCCATCTATGGCCTGGGAAAGGGCCCGGCTATTCTCAAGGTCCCCTTGAATGCAATCTATCCCCAACCCTTCCAACCAAGGGGATTGCAAAGGTTGGCGAACCAAGGCCTTTACTTGGGCACCTTCTTTTCGAAGCGATTCGGCCAGGTAGCGACCCACCATGCCGGTCACACCTGTGATCAAATAAACCCTTTTGTCACTCATTTTGCCGCCCCAAACATTTCGAAATAATTTCCTTGCCGCATTCATGATAGGTCATGGATCCCAAAGCCCTGCGTCAACCAATAAGTTGGATTGCCATGCTAGAAATCAAAAACTCTCCGAAAAACCTAAAGGATCGAGAACAAAACCTGAATTGCTAAGCCGTGAACCGCAAAACCGTGTTTGTTTGGGAAAAGAGGGGCAAAAAGGAAACATGAGATGAATAGGTCAAATGTAACGATTTTGCTTTAGTTTTGGTTTGTAGGGGTCGATCTAACGGACAAGGGAGGTTTTCTGAAATGAAGTTTTTGCGGGTTGCTTGGCAGTACCATGCGCCATGTTACCCACCTCCCTTTGGAGTAACTTTGGTATTTTACTTTGTCCTTTTGGGAATGGGTTGTCGGCATTTTCGGGACATGGGCGTGGATAAGGAATTGTTGGACCGAATGGGTGCCCAATCTCAAAGTCGGGAGACAAGTGATCCGAAGGATAGCCAGCTTTGGTTAAACCCGGTAAAGGATGGGCTCTTTGAAACATCGTTTCATGGGGATAGTGAGCCATTTCCCGTTGAAAAATCAGGATTGTTATCGGATCAAACAATGGACAGTGGTCCACCCAAGGCAACCGAAAAACCAATGGAACGGAACCTTTCGCTTGAGGAGGCGATTTCCGAAGCGTTTCGCAACCAACCCCGACTCAAGGCCCAATTGGAAACCATCGAACAGGCAAAGCAAGGGGAGCATATTGCCTTTGCTCCATTTATGCCCCTGGTTTCCACGGGATATGCGGTGGGTGCCTATAGTGTGGGGGTAGGGGGTATTGGAATCCCGGTTCCGGGGGGTGGGGCCTTCAATTTTTTGCCACCCGGGGGGACGATTCCGATTGGATTCAATTTTAGCACCGGGTTTGAATTGGCGGAATTTCGTGTCCAGTGGCTTGTGACAGATTTTGGCAAACGGTTGGGGCGTTTTCGCCAGGCTGGAATCACCTCTGAAATGGTGCAATTGCAAACGACCCGGGCCTTTCAAACCGTTTCCCATGAAGTGACCATGGCCTATTACCAATTGCTTCGGGCCAAGGCCATCCGGAAGGTGTCCGATGGTTCGGTTGCCCGGTGTCAGGAAGAAGCTGATCAGGCGGAAAAACTTGCCAGGGAGGGAGTTGTTGAAAGGGAACAGGTATTACGGGCAAAAGTCCAACTGTCAACCGCCCTAAAAATGCAGGATTCCGCCCAGGCAGCCGAGCAGATTTCCCTGGCATCCCTCAATCTGGCCATGGGAAGCCGCGCCGGTGATCTGGTTCAAGTCGATTCACACCTCGTGTTCCCTGAGTTTAACGCCTCACTATCCCAATGTTTGGAACAGGCGGTGGAGGGTAGAAGGGAATTCGGAATCGCAAGGAGAAGTGTGGATTTTGCCCTTGAGGAAAAAGGGATTGCCCGAGCCAGTTTCGCACCAAAAGTAATTGCAGATGGATTTTATCTTGATTATCATCAAAACAAGCCGGGCGGTTTCGTGGACATTCCAATCGGGACAATCAAGCTTGAATGGGCCCTTTTCGAAGGTGGAAAGCGAATCGCTGACCTCAGGACCGCCGATTCGAAAATTCGTGCCGCGCAGGCCCAGGCGGATGCTCTTTCCGACTCAATTGGGTTTCAGGTAAATGAAGCTTACAGGCTGCTTGTGGTTTCCCGCCGGGCAATCGATAGGTCCAAAGCCCCGGTAGAACAAACCCTGGAAACCTACCGGATTGTAAAGGCCAGGTCTGCTGCCGGAGATGCAGGTGTGACAGAGCTAACGGAAGCGGAAACAGCTAGGACAAGGGCCGAACAGGAATACCAAACTGCCTTATTTGATTACTTGATGGGACTTGCCAAGCTGGAATATGCCATGGGGACCACCAACGAAACGAATTCCCCGTTGAGGGCCATACCAGCGACCAACCGGGGATCCCATAATCCGTCGACTTTGGCAAACCGGAATCAAAGCCAAGAGGTCCTTCCATGAATCCAACCGATCCCCCTATCCCGAATCCGGATAAACCCATTCAAACCTCGGTTGGAAAAACCCTCCTTCCCCGGATTTTGGGGATGGTAATACTTTGCGGAATGATTGGAGCGTTTTCGCCGATCGCCCTGCGATTTGTGGAATTCCGGTCGGGGCACTCCATCACGGATGATGCCTTCATTGAGGCCCAAATGATTCATGTGGCACCGGAAGGAATATCGGGCCGGATCATCCGCATGTTTGCCGGTGAAAATGATAGAGTACAAAAAGGACAGGTTTTGTTTGAAATTGATACGGAATCCTACAGGGATCAGGTGGCAATGGCCGAAGCCAGGTTGCAAATGGCAATCATCGAAAAAAACCGGCAGGAAATTGGCCTTGAAAAACTGAGAAAAGAGGTTCCCCTCACGGTGGCCATGGCCAGGCAAACGCTTGCCCTTAGCCAATCCGAACAGGCCAAAATGGACAGTGTCCTCAAACTTACCTTTGAGGAAGTCTACGGGACAATTCGTGAATCCGAAGCGCTGGTGGGCGTCGCCCAGGCCAACAGGAATTTGGCACAACTGGATTACGACCGTTTTGCCAATCTTTACAAGGAAAATGCGGTTACCCTCAGGCGATCCCAGGAGGTCAACCGAACCAATGAGGCTACCAAAGCGGAGCTTCGGTTGGCCGAATCAAAATTGGGAAAAGCCGACAGTGGAAGGATCCAGATCGAGGTTGCCAAACGGGATCTTGACGCAGCAACCGTGGCAACCGCGAAGGCAGGGATGGCGGTTGCGTTGGCTGAAACCGGGAAGGAAACCATTCGTGAAGCAGAGCAGATGTTCAGGCTTCGGGAAACGGCAGTTCTTGAGGCACAAACGCTTTTGCATACCGCCAAACACCATTTGAGTAAAACAAAAATCACTTCACCCATTTCGGGAGTCATCGTAAAAAGGTTGAAAAATACAGGCGACCATGTAACCATGGGTTTGCCGATTTTAACCTTGTATGATCCGGATCGCATGTTTGTTACAGCCAATATGGAGGAAACAAGACTCAAGGGAATCTCTCCTGGAAATGGGGTGGAAATCTTCCTTGATGCGACAGGGGAAACCTTGACTGGGCGAGTGCTTTGGTTGAATCGTTCGACGGGTGCCGAATTTTCCCTCCTGCCCAGGAATGTGGTTTCGGGTGAATTTACCAAAGTAGTACAACGCGTTCCCATTCGAATCCTTTTGGACAAAAATATAGACAGGAACGGGATAAGGGCGGGCCTTTCTGTGCAGGTGGCGATTGCTCATGGCAAAGGCGATCCTGAGTGGGTGGCCATGGCCTTGGGCCAGGAGAAAAAACTGGATACCCGTTTTGATGAGGAATCTCCCGACAGGGAAAAATAACCGCCATGGAAAATAAAAATACCTTGTCGGTAACCAATCCCAAGCCCCATCGCAGTTTGTTGACCCTGATTGCAATTCTCCCCATTTTGGCAACCGTTTACCAGACTCTGGTTTTGACGGACCTGGCGGAGGATATTATCCGGCGTGGAATCGAGTCCGACTCCCGGGATGGGATTTGGTTAAGTGCGGTTTGGGGACTATTCACGATTTATGGCGTGTTTGGTGGCCTTGGTTTGGCGGGAAAAATCGGGGCCAGGAATGCCATCGTTTTCGGCCTGTTTTTCTTTGTCATTGGCAACCTGTTTTGTGGACTGGCTTCCCATTTTTCCACAATGATGATTGCCAGGGCCGTGGAAGGAATTGGAAAAGGCATCACCATCGTCTTGTTAAGGTCTTTCCTATACTCCCGGTTGGATCGCATGCTTTTGTGGGCGGTGATTTTTTATGGATTGTTTGCCTACTCTACCCGGGGATCGAGCCCTCTCATCGCAGCAATGATTAATGATGCCTTTTCATGGCGGTGGATTTATTGGATCAATATCCCCATTGGGGTGTTATCCATGGGATTGATTTATTGTTTGCTCCCCATGGATCCGCAAAAACCCCAAAAGGAGGGAAAAAAATCCGAAATGGATCCTTTGTTCCTCCACACGCTTGTTTTTTGGCTCATTAGCCTATTGTTTGTATTTGGCTGGAACCGGGAAATGGGGGGTATTTCCTCGAATAAATACTTGGGCTTGGTGGCTTTATCGGTCTTGATGTTTTTATTCCTGGTAATCCGTCTTGTTATTAACATCGTCAAAGGCAATCAATTGGCCAGAATCCTTCGTTCGAAAACCTACCTTTTTGCAATGTCAGGAAGGATGCTATTACTTTTGCACTTGGCGGCATGCCTTGGATTGTTGTCAAAGTATTTGGTAAACCTTCGGGGGTATCCCCGTGAAACTGCTGGTTGGGTATTTGTTCCGGTTACTTTTGCCATGGCATTGTCGTTTTGGTTTTGTGTTCAGATAAAAGATCGGGAATGGAGACACCTAACTCTTTTAATAGGGACCACTGGGGCTTCGGCATCGGTACTTTGGCTTTCAAAAGTGGATTTGGCAACCACCGCTGGACACATTTCTTTGGTTTTGGTTGGTTGGGGATTTTTCCTCGGAATGTTGCCCGCATCCTTTTTAATTGATGAAGTGGAATGTATGCGCAAGGAGGATATGCCAGTTGCCGGAGCATTTGCAATTTTGTGCCTGGCTGCCCCCCTTATTATCGTGCCGGCCTTGATGTCCACCGCAGTGGCCAACGGAACGGATTACGCCTTTGAGGCCCAACGCAGGAACATTCGGTCGGAAAGGCCGGTAGTGGTTGCCACCATGGAACGATCGGCGGTCCTTTTGGTGAATCGGGGCATGAATGGGGAACAAGCGGCCGCCCTGTCCGCCGGAGTCTTGATGGCGATGGTCAAACTGCAAAGCACAACCATTGGTATTCAGGGGGGATTGTGGGTCCTTGGTTTGGTGACAGGTTTTTTGGGAGGGCTGGTTTCGACCGTGCTACTTTTGTCACCGGGAGAAAGGGTATTTCGGGTGAATTAATAATCCATTCTGTGATTGGCACCATCTCCTTAATTGGGTTTCATCTGCCCGAACCCTGGTTTTTTCAATCAAATAGGGCGATGGGGCCCCACGATGGGGAATAAGGAGTCTAATAGGAACCAGATCCCCTATGGGTTTTGGATTCGTGCCGGATTGGTTCCATAGGCAATCATTTTGGCTGGGATATTTCGAAGGATTGGGACAGACAATAGTAGCCTGGCAAACCAAGGCAATTGAAAGGGTTGATTGGGTTTAAGGGCCAATTGGATAACCCGATCCTGAATAAACCCCTGGAATTTTTGAATTGCTTTGACCGAAGGCTCTCTCCGTTTTTGAATTTCAGCGAGGTCCATTTCGGTTACCGAGCCCTTTTTAAGGGGTTCGGACAAGACATTGGCCGCCTCAATGGCATCCTGGATGGCATAGCTGATTCCCACTCCACCTACAGGAGACATTACATGGGCAGAATCTCCAATAAGGAGAAGTCCGGGTTTATGCCATTTTTTTACAATGCTGGATTCAACGGAAAGGACGGCGACTTGTTTCCAATCCCCAAGGGCGTCTGTTCGGTCGGCTAACCATGGGATTACTTTACCCAATTTTCCCCGAAGGGTATCCAATCCTGCTGATTTTAATTCTGCAAAACTTCCCTTGAGCAGAACAAAGCCGACCTGCCATTCCGCCCCCCTGTCGATGGCAAAGGAGAACAACCCTCCCTCGACATAGAACCGCAATTGATCATGAAAATCATTGGCTTTTTTGGGAAGCCGGAACCAAAGCACATCCATGGGGGGATGGGAACGAATGGGTTCCAAATCCGCAAGGGTCCTGACTTTGGAAAACCTACCGTCCGCACCAATCGTTAAACCTGCGGTGACCTGATGCCAAACCCCATCCTGGCTGCGGTAAAGGACGCCATTAATAACCCCCTCTTTTTGAACAAGCCGCTGGACATTTGCGCCCATTATCCGGTGAAATGTCGGGTATTTTTCTGCCTCTTTAATCAAATATTCCAAAAAATGGGACTGAGGCAGGATCATGATGTAAGGAAAGGGGATCCTCAAACGGGAAAAAGTGGCCAGGGTGGTGGTGGTTCCTCCCGAGTGCAATTGCAGGGAGTTTAGTTTTCCATGGGGAAGCCTCAGCAATCCTTCCGCCAAGCCAATTTGGTTAAGTGCCTCCAGGGTTGAGGGATGAATAGTGTCACCACGAAAATCCCGGTCGAAATCGTCATGGAGTTCCAGGAGCGTCACATCGACTCCCTTACGGGCCAAAAGCAGGGCCAAGAAAACGCCCCCAGGCCCCCCTCCAACAATACAGCAGGAGGTCTTTCGAAAATCCATTGGCGTTTCGCTATCAGAAGAATTCATTTAGTGTTTCCTACCTGATTAATGGGTTAACCTGGTTTCTCGAGCACCCGGCTTCATCGCTTCCCATTCAAACAATTGCGATGCCCAAGCCAGGGATCGATTTTCCCCTAATAACGCCCATTAGGGAAAAAGCCCGCCTACCCCCATTTTCGATAAACGCATCGTCCCACCAAGGGCTTCAAGCAATAATTTTAACTATTGCAGGGCTGAAACCCGACTCGGACGGACGCTTTTCAAATGCAAATCCCCGAAGTGGGCCAGGCTGGCTCCTGGTCGATGGTCCAACCTGAATTTCTCAATGGTGTCAAAAGCAATGAAACACTACCGCATCCTGGATTGGCTCCCTGAATCCCCGGGAGTCCCTTTGGACTTGCTCCCAGCTGGGCGAATAACCCAACCGTCGTTTGAGTTAACCCATTTCCACCCGAATGGGTAGGCCTAACCATTAGTGCCCTGCCACTCAAAGGGATTAGGATAGTATTCAGCTGCAAGGCACATAGTATAAGTACCAACCAAGGAGGGTTGGTACCATGCGGAAAATTTACATAGTCCGGTTGAGTGGTGAGGAGCGGGGGTTGCTTGAGGA
>SYLG01000156.1 GCA_005808665.1 Planctomycetia bacterium
GGTCAAACGATGCCTGGACCGAAACTGGGCACAACTTCACGGTTGACCATGAGGCGCATGATGCTCAGGCTTATAACCAAACGGTCAACCTCCCGAAAAATTCCGATCCGATCATCACCAATAACCCCGATGGATCCACCAGCATCCAGATTATCAAACTGGGTCAGGATCAATCGACGGTAACCTCAAGCGGTGGATACGATTACCACCTGACCCAATCGGGTTCGCCTACGGATTTTGTGTTTAGGCTGGGTCACACCAGCCAATCCCATCCCGGTAACAAGGAAACAGGGTCTTGGCGGGCTTTGGATGGAACCAGCGGTGCGACTTATGACAACTTGGGAAGTGAAACGAAGAACTCCCGGGCCAACCTGTCGGGGAGGGTTCAAAACGGTTCGGTCTATTACACCGGGATTGATGTCTACCAGACCAAGAACACCAGCACCAACAATACGGGATCAGGTTTTGCTTTGGGTTCGAACACGAATTCCCACACGGTAGGCTCCACCCAGACGATTGAAACCCGGGGAGGCCATTCGGGGTCGTGGTATGGTAGCAAGCTGGAGTCAGGCAACAGCACTACCAACTACACCACGGTTTCGGGGACCATGGGCCAGCCTTTTTCCGGCATGACCCAGACCGGGTTCAACATCACGACGCTGTATGGGACCGCCGCACTGACCGGAATTACCGGGTCGTATGGGAGTTACGGGCAGACAGGAACGGGAACATCTACGCCTTTTAACTTTGAATTGGCGGATGGTGAGCCTAATGTTTCAACACTAGGAGGAAGATATTCTGGAAGCCAATCGGGATTGGTGTCAGGATTTGTGACACCAATTAGCATACAAACAGGTTATTTATTTAAGCTTAGGAATGGGTTTTTTCAAAATGTTTTGGGCCCTGAAAACATGACGCCGGTTGAAGAAATTGGAAGTTTTATCCCTGGCAGGGAAGAAATAATTCGATTTGAAACTGGTGATCCGGAAAGATATAATGGACAGATTAAATTCAATTGATCTGATGTCATGAGGTTTCTTAATATTCAGAAAAATACATGGTTTGGATTTGGAGGCGAGACATTTGATTACTCAACATTTAAACAAGGATGTATGGGTTTAAATAAATTAAGATTAAACAGCGAAATTGGTCCATTTTTCATTCCAAATTCAAGAGCATTTGCCACGCTCGATTCGGCTATCCAGGCTCAAAAACAAATGATTAAAAAATACGACAGAGAAACAAAAATTATCATTTCAGCATATCAAAGCGACTATTTAAATAGCCAAATTACAAAATTTTTAATTCCAAATTCAAAAACAGAATACGATTACAACAGGATTAAAATAATTACAAGTGGTAACATTGATGGCGTAATACCAAATGGAAAAACTCAATGTTTCGACTTCATTACTGTTCATCAAAGATCTGATTTAACAGTGCTGTATTATGAGACGATGGATTTTAGTATTGGCAGAAATCCAAACCTAATAGTTAAGCATAGCTCACAAATTTTACCACCAGATTTCGCCGGAACAATTTACATTGTAACCCCAATCAGAAGTCATTACCGTGCGCCACTTTGGCCGAGAGGCGTAAAATAATCAATGTTTAATATAATGAGATTTTATGTATTATTAACATTTATATTAATTATTACAGGTTGTTGGAAGGAACAGCCGGTCCCGAAGCTTTCTCCGATTTCAAAAATATCGGCAAAAGTATACTCTGTTCCTGAATTACAACTTTCTCCAATTGATTGTGTCGATATTCCGAATGACCAAATTAAATTGTTTTCTGCTTTAGTTATACCTTCAAGGAAATGTGAGCAACAAATAAAAAAAGAAATGCATTATCATGTTGCTGATATTTATATTCAACACGAAGGTGTCGCTAAAACTACTCTACTTGTTCGGTGGACTGGCCAAAATCCGGCCGCTATAACCCTTGACGATAAAAATTACTACTATGGTGGCACTGACGATTACGCTGATACCACCGTCCGAATTCTTAGACTTTTGGATAACTATAATTACGAAGCATCAAAAAATAAGCATAATTAGTCGTTGGTAACGAGCGTTGAAATGGGGACCAGTTAAGGGCTGAAGCGAGCGTTGGAAAGGTGGCCACCGTTTCAAAGCCTATTTTTTTTAGGAGAACTAACTCCTGGAAAGGTGGGTTGGAGGATGCTTGCGGTGGAATCTTATGAACTCATTCGAAGAGGCTATCATCTTGAAGGTAAGAGTGCCAGGAAGCTAGCCATTGATCTTGGTCATTCCCGGAAGACGGTAAAGAAGGTTTTGAGCCTTGAGTCACCGCCGGGGTATCGGCTTTTCAAGCCTCGGGAACATCGGGTTCTGGGTCCCTTTATTCAAGCGATTGAAACATGGCTTCGGGAAGATGAAGGTCGGCCTCGGAAGCAGAGGCATACGGCTCAAAAGGTGTTTGAACGGCTTCGGGACGAGTTCGGATTTTGTGTTTAGGCTGGGTCACACCAGCCATTCCCAATCCGGTAACAAGGAAACAGGGTCTTGGCGGGCTTTGGATGGAACCAGCGGTCCGACTTATGACAACTTGGGAAGTGAAACGAAGAACTCCCGAGCCAACCTATCCGGCCGGGTGCTAGGCGGTTCGGTCTATTACGCTGGGATTGATGTCTACCAGACCAAAAACACAAGCACCAATAATACGGGATCAGGTTTTGCTTTGGGTTCGACGACCAGTTCCCACACGGTGGGCTCCACTCAGACCACGGAAATCAGGGGAGGGAATTCTGGATCGTGGTACGGAAGCAAGCTGGAATCAGGCAACAGCACCACCAACCACACCACGGTTTCCGGGACCATGGGCCAGCCTTTTTCCGGTATGACCCAAACCGGATTCAACATGACGACGCTGTACGGAACAGCGGCCCAGACCGGGATAACCGGGATGTATAGTTATGGGCAGAGGGGAACGGGGGGAAGTTTTAACTCCTTGCAAACAGGCGTAACGGTAACACCTGGTCCCGTTGTATTACCACCCATAGCCGGGTTGCCCAATTATCCCACTGCGGGAGGATATCCTACAAGCCAATCGGGCGTTGTGTCTGGATTTGTAACGCCGATGGGAAATTATTATTCAGGAGGATATGGGGCCGGGGGAGGTTTTGGAGCAAGTGGGGGACAACTCGGCTATGGAGGTTATCGTCCCCAAATAAATCCAATGGGTGGGTACGGGGCCCGGGGAGGGGAAGGCGGTTCACGGATCCCACCTGGTCATGTACCAAAATACAAACTTTTTGAGGAAGATATTAGTCTTGCCCGGGAAGCACTAAAAGGAGTGGGCCAGGGCGGAGCAAATATTTTAAATGGGCTGCAGGATTCCATGTTCAGCCTAATCAATTCCCCTGCAAGTTTCATAAATGGAATTGCATGGCTGGAAGAGAAAATCGGAATTTTAGACGAAACAAAACCGATTCGAATCCCCTATATTCCATCACCTGATTGGTCAAAGGGATTGGTTTTCGATGAAGGTGATTCAAGCCACAACGCCGGTAAATTTATTGGTGCCGCAGGTGTGGAGCTGTTGGCTGGAGCGTTGATCACCAAGTTGAGTTTGACAAATCGAACCGCAAATAGTGGGTTAAAAAGTTATGTGCCAAACGGCGGAAACCTTGTTTCCGACCCCGTTTCAAATTCGTGGACATCGATAGGAGGATTGGAGTATGGACAGGGTTAGCAAAATGGAAATCGAGTCAAACATGTACTTGATCATTTGGTTCCAAACCCATCCAAACCGACCCATTCTGTCTTCAGTGTGGACCGGACCAAGTTAACCCAAGTTACGCAGTTGGGACCACGAAAACCTGGTTTTTCCCGGGAAAAAGTCAAATCAGCCTGCAAAAGTCGGGACTACAAATCCCCTTTTCCCGGGTCCGGTTCAAGCCTTGGCTTCCTGTTTTCCTTTTGAA
>SYLG01000157.1 GCA_005808665.1 Planctomycetia bacterium
GTCGGTTCAGGACCACCTCTGAACCACTCTTTGATCGCATATTACCGCCTGTCGCTCAACCAAAAACAGTGTCTCAACAGGAGACCTTTCACAATGGGTAAATCAGGGCGCATCTTTTTTTTGAAGCCGGGAATTACTGGGCTGCAAGTAACCCGAGTGGAAGACCCCGGCAGGGGAATCATTGAGGCAATTTTTTGGTTGGCGTGCGGCCTTCTGTTTTGGTTGGCTTGGTTTCAACCTTACCTTTTTTGTCCAAAGGGGATAGCCTTGGTCCAAACAGCCAAAAAACAGCAGCCAAAAAGATAAACAATCCGACAGCAATTCCCAAAGCTAGGCCAACCCTGTAGGACCCCTTTTTGGAATCGGGTTGGGGTTTTGGCAAAATGAGGGGGATGAGCCCAGGGGCCTGGGTGGGATCGGCCAACCCGGAAAAAGTCTCCGTGGGCAGGGACAAAGGATCTTCAAACAAAGTCGTATCATGGGGTCCGTATTCGCCCCCCGGAAAGACCGCCTCGGCACTTACCCATTGTCCAGACCCTTCCGGACCCAAGGAGTCTTGAATCCGTTCGATTTCAGCAACCACTTCCTCTGGAGTTTGAAAGCGCTGATCGGGCAATTTTGCCATCATTCGCCCCAAAAGTAACACCACCGAATCAGGGATATCGGGCATCACCAGTTTGGGGTTTTGGGGAGATTCCGAGGCATGTTTGATCAGTTTTTCGATGATATTGCCTGCAAAGGGTGGCTTGGCCGTTAGGCACTGATAAAGGGTGCAACCCAGGCTGTAAATATCCGAGCGAATGTCCGCAAGGTGGACATCCCTTGCCTGTTCAGGTGAAATGTAATCAGGCGTTCCGGTTACCGATTGTTGCTCCACACCCAAACTGCTTTCCTCGGCACTTCCAGCCGTGCTATCCCGCAATCGGGCCAAGCCAAAATCACTTATTTTCACAGGTCCTGGGACTTTTTTCCCCTCGTGATCTTCAAGCGAGATCAAAAGGTTCCCCGGTTTGATATCGCGATGCACCAGGCCCCGTTTGTGGGCATGCGCCAGGCCCAAAGCCGCCTGTTTGGCGTATTCCAGGGATTGGTCCACATTGAGGGCACCCTGTTTGCCCAAAAACTGGGATAGGGTTGGGCCGTCCACAAGTTCAAGCACAAGAAAATGCCTACCCTCAAACACATTGGCGTCAAAGGCGGTGACAATGTTGGGATGCGAAAGGCGGCTAATGGCGCGCACCTCTCGTTCAAAAAGGGCTTGGGCCTTCGGAGATCGCATCAGGTGCGGAGACAACACTTTTAAAGCGACCTTTCGCCCCATCCGTTCATGAACGGCCCGATAGACCCTCCCCATCCCGCCCCGGCCCAACTCTTCGAGGATCCGGTATTGGCCCAAAATCAACCCGTTCGTTTTTCCATTCAGAATCCGCTCGGCCTGAAACCTCGTGAGCAAACCAAGGTCAATACAGGCCCTACCCAAGGCACGAGAGTCTTTTCCCTTTAATTCCAGCCCTGCCACCCGAGCCAATTGGACCTCGTTAAGCAACCCACACTCCCGCAGGTGGCTCAAAAAAGTATTCGGATCCAGCAGGTCCACCTGACCCATTTACGGTTCCCCTGTTCACCCATGGTTTATTCTATCCTAATCGTGGTCAATAAAAAACCAAACCTTTCGATTATGGATGGGAAAGGTACTTAGCCAAACTCCTCGGAATTATCCCAGCCTAGATTCCCCCAAACCGCATGGAATTCTTTCGAAGATTCCAGTCTTCTTTTCATAGCCACGGAGGAAATCATGTCGGGGGAAAAGTTCTGATTCATGGGACACAAAACATTCAAAAAACCCATGGAGAAAGGGGAGGGGCGGGCATAGGCATATCCCAAACCAACCCAAGCCAAAAAAGGCCCCCTAAACATAAAATCACCCTGGAAAACCTAATGAATGGTTTACCAGGGTGAAAAGTTGGGTTGGCAATCGCCAGGGAAAATGCTCGACCAAGCGTTTAATTAATCTTTGGCCCGTTTCCAAACATGTTGCCATTGGCCGCTATCTGGGGCGGTTTTGAATTTCGTGGGGCGAGGTTTGCCTGGTTGGGCAAAAGTGACCCGCATCTGATCGCCCTTGACATTGTAGATTCCCAAAAAAGTCTTGCCTTTGTCGGGTCCATTGGAATTAACAATATCGATGGTCTTGGGGGTCTTGGTAGGGTCCAGTTTTTGTGTTCCCTCAACGGCCTCCATTTCACCTAAATTGAGTTTGTATTTATCGCCTTTGAAGGAAATTTTTCCTCCCTTGATTTCTGCTTCGGTCATGGCTTTGCCATCGGCCTCACCTTTGACCAATTTCCAGTTCCCATCGAAAGAGTCGGCTTTGGTTGTTTCCTGGGTGATTCCCACCCCCCCAATCAACAATCCAACCACCAATCCTGTAAGCCAACGCAATTTTAACATGTTTCACCCTTTCCAGTATTCCAGGGGCCTATCCAACAAAGAAATGAATAATCCATTCCACCAAAAATAATGGAAGGATCCTCTATTCTTTACTTAGCCTTAGGATCCATTTGGAAAAGGGCAAAAAGGATTAAAACGGTATTTCACCTCACTGGGGCTGGTCATTTTGGGTTAGTCCCAAGGGGGAACGGTAGCAAAATTCCCCGAAAGACCGCCCAGATTGACCGTTATTTTTGCTTTGAGGCCCTCACTTTTGGTGGGCGGCGGCCCTTGACATTCAGGATTTCCGCGCGGGGGATTTAGATCAGTTCCAAAAGTTCCACGGCTGCTTTTCCATCGCAATGGATTACTGCAAGTCGCCCGTAAACATCCTTTTCACGGGGTCCAAACCAAGCCTTAGGGACCCTTTCGGACCGGATCCTCAAAAGCCCCAAAAGTTCGATCCTGGTCAACACGCAATGGCGGATCAGGATACGGCCCAGAGGTTCTGCTTCGGCCAAGATGGCCTTTTTAACCTCCGGTTTGCAAAAATTCAGGTGGATTCGGACAACCCCATACAGGACGGGTTTGGCCAGGTCGGTAGAAAGGCAAATCCGGCGGGTGTAGGCATCCCCACTTTGAAATCTTTCCAAAACCTTTACAGCCAAGGGGGAATGATGGTGGGCTTCCAGGGTGACCGTCATATGGAATTGGTGGACTAATAGATTTTGGGCTACCAAGGGAAGGTCGCTTGGAGCTACCAATTCCACTTTTGGAAGTGCAAAACCTTGAAGCGGTAAAACAAGGTCGTTAAGGAATGCTTCCGCTTGGAAATCTGGGGGACCCATGGAGCCAGTGCCCATGGAATTAGACCAGATTAAGTTGAAGTAAGGCCACGGGTGGAGTTGTGTGGTCCTCGGCCTCTGGCTCCTCCACTTGTCGCTGGAGGACGCTTTCAATCAGGTGGTAAAGAAGGTCACGAAGTGCCTCGGGTTGGGTTTCATCCGCAATGGCAAAGGCCTTGTCTTTCAGTTTTTCAATGAGTTTCAAAGCTTTGTTGAAAACATCCGCCTTTTCATAAAGGTCCTTTACCATGGTCAAGGTGTCCCCCGAGGGGATGCGTCCCTGAAGGAGGTCAAGAAGCCTTTGGCGGTCCCCACCTTTAAGGCCTTCAAGGGCAAGGGCCAACAACAGGGTCGGCCGTCCGGAAATAACATCCCGGGCGACAACGACTTTGTTTCCTTTGCTAGCCTCAAAATCGTCAAGATCGTTCAGGATTTGAAAAGCAATCCCAAGGTTTTTGGAAAACTCCCCAACCCTTTTTTCGTAGTCCCCGGCAGGACCTGCCAGACGAATCCCCGTGTAGAGGGCGGCCTCAAAAGCGGGCGAAGTTTTTAAGGCATAAAGCCGCAGGGTATCTATTGTGGTGAGTTCCCGCACCTCGGATTGTTTCCACAAAAGCTCGGCACCTTGCCCTTCGGCGAGCTTGACATGGGCATCGGCAAGCTTTGCTAAAAGGTCTGCCGCAACCTCGGCCCCCAAAAGCGCACGATCCTTGGCAATGAGACGGTAACCCCAACCGATCAGGTAGTCGCCAAAGTTTATCGCCGGCCCCACCCCATGCCTTTTATGAAGGGTTTCCATGCCATACCGAAAGGGATCATCGTCCTGAATATCATCGTGGACTAGGGATGCCTTGTGGAAGACCTCCATGGCAATGGCTGCCCGTTTGACCTGGTCAGGCAGATCCAAACCGGCCGTTCCAAGCGTACCTGGTGCGCCCCGCATGGCATCAAAAGCCGCCAAGGTGATAAACGGCCGCGAGCGTTTTCCGCCTGAGGAAATCCAATCATAGGAAATCGACTCGGTTTGCTTCAAGGGGTCGCCTTCCCGGACTTCTTTTCCGGCCCGGGCCCTTGGAACAAGGCGGGTAAGCTCAGGTTCCTCACAGATGCTGTTTGCCGCCCTGAGAAGGTGAATGTAGGATTTGGATTTTACCTCCGGTTCGGGCGTTTTCAGGTCAATCATCTCCATGACCCAATCAATGTCCACCGAGGTGCTTTTGCAATTGCTCGACAAAAGGGGTGCCGCCACACAGGGTACTCCTGCCAGGAGGATTTTGTCCAATGCCTTTTCCAGAACATTGAGACATGCCACGCCAACAATCGCATCCACATGGCCACTTACAATGATTTTGAGGACAATCGGCGTCCCTTCCGACACCAGGACCTTATAGCCGAGTTTTTCCGCCTTGGTTTTAAAATCGGCTACCGAGCAGGCCCCGCACTTTTCGCAATCCAGGCCGAAATCATCATAATCTGCCGGGCAACCTTCGGCATGTTTGAGGCAGTGGGGCAACAACAGGAGGCGGCGGTGGTAGGGGATGGCTTGCAATTCGGCTCGCCAAAACTCATTGGCCACACAAACCGCAGTGAACCCGGTGTATTGATGGCCTAGGCCCATACTATCCAAAACCCCACGGGCAATGGCCCTGAGTTCGTCCTTATTGAACATTTTGGATCGATCAAGTTTGGCAGCAACCAGGGCCGCCTCGGCACGAACCTTATCACGCAAAACCCGCGTTTCCGGGACAACTTTGATCTTGGCGGTGAGGTCTTTTTTCTCGCGGGGAGCGGCGGGGCCAGGACTGGGAGCCAAGGCTGCCGATACGGAGCCTGGAGCTCCACCATTTAGGCCGATGAGTGGTTCAATCGCGCTGGACACAGTGTGCTATCCTCCCCAAATCGACCGAACAACCAGCACTGTGCCGGCGCCCCATTGGCATGCCTGAGGTTAGAATGGGGTAGCACATGGCATCGTTTCCGGTTCCATGGCCCCCAAGGCAAAAACAACGGGGTACATGGATTCATAATACCAAAGTTTGGCGAAATAAAACCCAATTGGTGCTGATTCTTGCAATCCCCCTGAAAGAATTGCCCTTGCAAGCCAATTTTGCCCCTTTATCCGCAAATCATTGGAGAACTTTAATCCCTCGCATGCCTCCAAAACCAACCCCGTTTCTTCGATTTGGGATGCGATTTCCTGGTGCCCCCCCCAACCACCATCCGGATTCTGGGCCTTCTCCAAAAACGCCATTCCACTCCTGGCTTGTTCCCCATGCATTAGGCCCAAATCCCGGTAGGCTGCCAAAACCCTTGCCGTGCCTAAAACCGGGTTATTTTCATTTGGTTCGTCCTGGTGCCCAAACCAAAGGGGCAACCAGGACCCATCCTTTTGTTGTTGCCTGGAAAGATAGGCCAGGGCCCGTTTTTTCAGGGAGCCAATCCGTGGATCCATTTTCTCAAAGGGATGAAGGGCGCGAAGAGTATGGGCGGTAAGGTCTGTTCCACTCCGATCAAAAGGGAGTTTTCCCCACCCCCTGCAAAAAGTAGGGATGCCGCCATCACGATTTTGTAACCCCAACAACCAATCGGTGGCCAAGCGCCGCCATGGCCCGTCCTTTTGCCCCAGGGCTTTCAAGGCAATCATGGCTCCAGGAGTATCATCCGCATCGGGAACTCCACCGGACAGGGGGGTCCACGCCCATCCCCCCGGAGATGCTCCTGTGTAGGGATGTCGTTTCTGATATTGTTGTCCCAGATACCAATCCCGGAGACTTTCCTTCCCGGGGAGGTTGGATAATTCTCCCGATTTGGCCAAGGCTTGAACCGCCAGGCTAGTCACCCAAGTGGAGAGGTTGGTGTCAATGGGCCAGCTTCCATCAACCAACACCGAATTCACCAAAAACGAAACACCCCTCTTCACAACCTCCGAGTGACCCTCACCCGCTTTACCCAAACTCATGGTTACAAAAGCAGTCAATGGAGTTGCTTCCAGAAAACCGCCATGAATGGGTTGGATGGATTCCAAAACGGACAAAACCCTGTTTTTGCAAAGTGCTCGAATACATGTGGTTATGGGGTTCCAGGAAGGTCGGTTTTTCTGAATGCAAAGGCCAATGGCAATCAGGGCTGGAAGGGCATAACTCACCACTGGCATTTGGGCAAAACGATACCATGACTGGGGAAAGGCGGCCAACTCAAAAGGCAAAAAGGGGACTTCATCAAAGGAAACCAAACCCGCAATAGCCAAAGTGTTCAGAATGGGAACGGAAAAGGTTTTGTCCTTGCCATAACGCTTTCTTACCGCTTCGGCCCACTCAGTTGGGGTTGATCCATAATGCGTTCCCAACCAGTTACGAATGCGTTTTTCCGTTTCGGCATGGGTTTCGTGACTTTGAGTGATGTGAAGCGACGCTAGCACCAAAAGCGTTGTGGAAATGTTGCTTTTGCTACGATCCGTGTCTCCAAAACCCCCATCCCTGTTTTGGGTTGCCGCCAGCCAACGAACACCCTCCTGAATCAATTTTTGTTGCCGAGGAGCGACCAAGGCAAGGGCACTAATGGCCACCGCTGTGGATAAGGCCGAAGAGGAAAGTTTTCCTTCCCAATGCCCTTCCGGGTTTCGCATTTGCAATAACCGGTCAAGGGTGACTTCCTTTGCCTTGGCTCTAAGTTCTTTACTCATAAATGATTAAGCTGGCTTTCCATCCGTGGTTGGGTCATAGGGCCTTACCCATTGAATGAGTTCAATGCGGTTCCCGTCGGGGTCGTGAATGAAAAAGCGATCGGCCCCGGGGACTGGGGTGGTTTCGGCGATGGGAATCCCCAAGCGAAGAAAATAGGATCGGGAAGCCAAGGCGTTTTCGATTTTTAAGGCAAAATGGCGCGGGCTGTTGGTGTCCGGTTCGTTTTTCAACAAAAGGTGAAGTTGTTGGGCTCCAAGGTCGTACCAAATTACGGGAAAGGAAAAAGTCTTGGGGGAGGCCATTTCCCTAAGGCCCAAAATGGCGCCGTAAAAATTCCTGGACCGCTCTGGATTTGTTGCAATTACCGAAACATGATCCAACCCTGTGATCCCGGCGGACATAGTACGGTTCTCCTTGTGGAAGGTTATTTTAAGGGTGGGATGGGCGATTGCCGATCCAAACCGTAGAATTTGGTTTCGGGGAATGCGTAGCTCAGCTGGTAGAGCAACGGACTTTTAATCCGTAGGTCCTGGGTTCGATTCCCAGCGCATTCATTTGTTTTTGTGGCAATTCAACCAGCGAATAGCTGGTTTTTCAATTGTTTTTGTCGGCCAGAAAAACGAATTCCTGACAACTTTTTATTCGTGCCTGGGGGAGGAATGAAAACCTGCCAAAAACGAGAGGTCCTTCCAAAACGAGGAGTCCGGTGTGATCCAAGTCCCTGGCTATAGGATCGACCATTCTTCCTTGGCGAGTTCCCTGACGGCACCAACAGGTAAGTCCCCAAGGTCCAGGTTGCCAACGGCTTTCCGGATCAACCTAAGCACCTTGTGACCAATACTTTCGATCATTCGCCGGATTTGTCGATTTTTGCCTTCGTGCAGGATCACTTCCAAAACTGACATTTCCCCCTCCCTGGAAACGAGTGTCCATTGCGCCGGTCTGGTTCTTTGGCCCAATAGGTCCACGCCTTGGCTCAACCGGGCCAAGTCAGATTCGGTGGGATGACCTGCCACGGAAACAAGATAGCGTTTCTCCACCCCTTTGGTGGGATCTGTCAGGCGATCGGCCCAGGGCCCATTGTTTGTAAATAGCAAAAGCCCCTCCGAATCGGCATCAAGCCTGCCTACCGGAAATTTCCAGAAATCGCTTTCGGGAAAGAGGGAATAAACGGTTGGTTTACCCCGTTCATCACTTCGGGTACAAACCAGTCCCCTGGGTTTATGAACCATCCAAACCCGGATAAGAGGCTTCTCCAGGAGGGTGTTTTCGCAAGTGATTTGATCTATGGCAGTATCGATCCAAACAAGGGGGTCACGGGTGATCCGGTTGTTGACCCGGACCTTTCCGTCAACAATCAGTTTCCATGCGATTCCACGAGATGCCCAACCCAATTTGGAAAAAGCGCGATGCAATTGGACGCGCTGGCCTGGCTTGGAACGGGGTTTCATCATGGAAAACACCATCACCTAAGGGAAGAAATAGATAAAGTATCTTGGACTGGCCTATTGCCAAGCTTGCCCGAATTACCAACAAAAGTTAGATACGATGATTTTGGCTTGAATTTACCACCCAAAGGAATCCCTCCGGTGCCCCAGATTGCCTGTCCAAGCTGCAAATCGCGTATGATCATTCGGAACGAAGACCTTGGAAAACTGGTCCAATGCCCGGGATGCAAACAAAATTTACAAACCCAGGCAGCCGTTTCCACCCCCACTTCGCCGGTATCCAAAGCAATTCCCCAGATAAAACAAACGACCAAGATTCAGCCGGCGATTCCCAAGGAAAGTGGTTTAACCAAATCGTCGACCCAAATCAAAAAACCATTGGTAAAAAGAAATCCTAAACCTGAGGAGGAGGAAGAGGAACCTTCTGATCTGGAAGAGGAAAAAGAAGAAGGACAGGAAGAAGGCACTGGCAAAATAAGCCGTAAAAAGCGTATTTGGTTGGGGTGGGAAGCCGGATACAGAGGGCTAAGTTTGGCATCGGTGGGGATGGTGGTTTATTTGGTAGGGGCGGTTTTGGGTGGCCTTGGTTGGACCTCCTACTTTTTTACCCAACAGGACCCCCTTTTTTATGTGGCTCTTGGAATCAGCATCCTGGCTGGGTTGGTTTTTTTGGTACTGGATATTTGGGGACGCTCCCTACTTACCAAGGTCCCACAGGAAAAGGTTTCAAATGGCCCTATGCTTATGATTTTGTCGCTAGTGGGTTTTTGCCTTTCCTACCTCATGGCGGGCGTATCGGCTGCCATCCCTTTGGCGGGAATCGGGGCTGCACTTTTTTTGGGGGTGGGGTATTGGACCGCCCTTTTTGGCTATTGGCAAATGTCTGGCGGGCTTAATAACCGATCCCTTGCCAGCTTTTTTCTGACCCATGTCATTTCCACCATATCGCTTAACCTGATTGGTGCCATTTTCATTGTCGTCCTCTTTTTGATTATGGGGGTACGGCCTTTGGACATTCAGAGAATGATCAATGGGGATGATAACCCGAAGGCCGTTGTCGCATTAATCGGTTTGATTGTAATTGGAATTGGAAACACGGGGCTTTACCTTTGGGCCATGAACCTTTGCTTCCAGCTAAGAGCACTCCTTGGGGAAAAAATCGGCAAGTGACTTCATTACCTTGCCCCCTGTTTCCTGAGGCGTTTTCCAACTGGCTTGGAAGTGCCGCCTCGGGTGATCTGGTTTTTGATTCTGTACATGCAGAGGCCGTCTCTTATTGGCAAAGCTGCCAGTATTTCGAAGCCCATGAATGTTGGGAGGAACTTTGGCGAGGCCAAGGCCCGGATACCGCCCTGCGTAGGGCTTTGCAGGGGTTGATTCGTTTGGCGGCTGCAGGGGTTAAGGGGAAAATCGATCATTTGGCCGGATATCAACATCACCTTCGGGGAGCTTTGGGTCATCTCACCATGGCCCGAACCCTTGGAATTGAAAGAAGTTGGCCTGGGCCCAATTGGGAAGAAATAATCCTTTGGGTGGAAGCCTCCTTGATCGTTGTGCCCAGTACAAAAGGATAATTGGTTTACATCCCCTTGATGGGTGTTGGCAAGGGAAAATCGGGTGATGGCCCGGATTCCCAGAATGGGTTAACCGGAGACAAGATGCTTGCTTCAAGAATCATACCCTGTTTGGATGTTGCGGGCGGCCGCGTGGTAAAGGGTGTCAATTTCGTCGGCTTGCGTGATGCCGGGGATCCTGTGGAAGTGGCCCGCCGGTATGAAAATGAGGGGGCGGATGAACTGGTGTTTCTCGATATTCACGCTTCCCATGAGGGCCGGGACATTTTGGTGGATATGGTGCACCGGGTTGCAGAGCAATGTTTCATGCCCTTTACGGTAGGGGGGGGAATCCGGACGGTGGAGGATGCGGCAAGGTTGATCCAGGCGGGTGCGGAAAAGGTGAGCATCAACTCTGCGGCCGTGCTTAATCCAGGATTGATTGGGGAGATTGCCAAACGGTTTGGGAACTGTGCCACGGTTGTCAATATCGATCCCAAGCGGGTAAGGGTGGATGGCTTGGAATCATGGGTGGTGCATATCAATGGGGGCCGGATTCCAACCCCATGGACAGCGGTAGCCTGGGCCAAAGAGGTTGAAAGGCTTGGGGCAGGGGAGATTATCCTCACTTCGATGGACGCTGATGGAACGAAAAACGGATATGATATCCCAATCACCAAGGCGGTTGCCGAGGCGGTGGGGATTCCCGTGGTGGCAAGTGGTGGGGCGGGCAATGCCCACCATATGCTTTTGGCCATTCAGGAAGCCAAAGCAAGTGCGGTTCTTGCGGCTAGTATTTTTCACTATCGGGAATTGGAAATCCGGGAAGTGAAGGAATACCTGGCCAGGCACGGGATTGCCGTTAGGCTATAGTTCCGAAGGAAAAGTGTATGCGTTCACGGGATTTTGAGATTTTAGTTGACACGAATGGGTCTTTCCAGCGATACCAGCTGGCATGCAGTCACCCGACATACTTTCGGAAACGGAACACGATCTCGAGACTTTACTCAGATGTGCCAGGGAGGAGA
>SYLG01000158.1 GCA_005808665.1 Planctomycetia bacterium
ACCACCACCGCTTCCACGGCAACCTCCATCCATTATGCCGGGCAATCACAACTCATTGCCGATGGGAAATTGGATGTGGCGGAAACAGGCCAAACCGGGGACTACCATCTGGAAGAGCGGACCCGCTACCGGATCCAGGATACCGAGTCGATCCAATCCCTCTGGTCAAACGATGCCTGGACCGAAACAGGGCACAACTTCACGGTTGACCATGAGGTGCATGACGCCTGGGTCTACAACCAAACGGTCAACCTCCCGAAAAATTCCGATCCGATCATCACCAATAACCCCGATGGTTCCACCAGTTCCCAGATTATCCAACTGGGTCAGGATCAATCGTCGGTAACCTCATCGGGTGGATACGATTACCACTTGACCCAATCGGGTTCGCCTTTGGATTTTGTGTTTGAGTTGGGTCACACCAGCCAATCCCAATCCGGCAAGCATGACACAGGAACCTGGCGGGCAGCGGATGGATCCAGCGGCGCGACTTTTGGTAATCTGGAAAGTGAAACGAAGAATTCCCGAGCCAACCTGTCGGGGAGGGTTCAAAACGGTTCCGTCTATTACGCTGGGATTGATGTCTACCAGACCAAAAACACCAACACCAACAATACAGGATCAGGTTTCGCTCTGGGTTCGACCACGAACTCCCACACGGTAGGGTTTACCCAAACGATTGAAACCCGGGGAGGAAATTCGGGATTGTGGTACGGAAGCAAGCTGGAGTCAGGCAACAGCACCACCAACTTCACTACGGTTTCGGGGACCATGGGCCAGCCTTTTTCAGGTATGACCCAAACCGGGTTCAACATCACGACGCTGTATGGGACCGCCGCACTGACCGGAATTACCGGGATGTATGGGAGTAACCAGAATGGCCAAACGGCACCAAGTGGGCCCACCCAACTCCTCAATTTACCGGCACCCAATGTGGGAAATTATCCCCCGGATGCTCAAAACAAAGTAGACCGGATCTACAACGCGTACAGGCAATCCGCTGTAAATCAATCGTATTACGCCTCTCAATATGCTAACAAGCCTGGTGCCAATTTTGTGGCGCCAGGTTTGACGGGTATGTTTCAGCAGATTAATGCTTCGGTGATCAATGGTAATTTGAGACCCGATGTGGATCAGTCCAGATGGAAATTTGTGGTGGATTGTTTTCAAACGAGTCTTGATGTAGTTGGAATGGTGCCCGTTGTTGGGGAAGTCGCGGATGGGATTAATGCTGGCATTCATGCCTACCGGGGAAATTATACCGAAGCGGCAATGAGTGCTGCCGCCATGGTACCTTGGATGGGTGCAGGGGTAACTGCGGCCAAATTTGCCAGGAAACTTGGAAAGGTTGGAAATGTTGTTCCGGTCAATCCAAGCCAGGCTGCGAAATTAACCGATGTAAGCAAGGGGGTAACCGAAGCTGAAAACAGTGTCCTTAAGGCTTGTCAAGATAAAGGTTTCCCAGGTTGTTTTGTCAAAGGGACTTTGGTTACGACAACTTTTGGCCCTCATCCAATCGATCAGATCCAGGTTGGTTACAAGGTTTTGGCGTATGACTTGAAATCGGGGAGTTGGTTGCCAACGCCGGTATTAAACACATTTCAATCGGATTACCGAGGCTTTAAAACCACCATCATCACTGCGGATGACCAGATAGAGTCCACTTTTGGTCACCCGTTTTGGGTGATTCGGGGCAAGGACCTGGAAACCCGCCCGTTACCCGAGGAAATGCTTGAACTGCCGAGGATGATTTCGCTTCCAGGTCGATGGGTGGAAGCGGGCCATGTCCAAATCGGTGACCAACTTTTGCTGGTGAATGGGAAAGAGGTTTCGGTTGAGGAGGTGGAAACCGTCCCCTACGCGGAAAAAGTCTTCAATCTGGAAATCGCTGAGATTCACACCTATGCTGTTGGAAAAACGGGGGTGTTGGTGCACAATAGTAATTGCATTGAAGAAATTGAAAATGGAATGGCTGGGGTTGCTCCAAAAAGTGCAGTCAAGAATTTCGACATCGTTGATTACCGACCAAGCAATCCCCCGTTTCAAAATCACCATGGTGTTTTGGATGTTTGGGCAAATCACAACATCGACAACTACATCAGCCGAGGGACCACAACACCTACTATCGCACTCTCGGAATCACAGCATGCAGCCACACAAGCAGTCTTTCGACACTGGCTACTTGAGCAAACCGGAAAGAGGGTTGGTGGGCGACTTGATTGGTCAAAGGTTTCTCCACAGGAAATGCAGCGGTTGACAGAACGCATGTTTGCCGCCGCCGATGTACCACAGGCAGCCCTGCGTGAATACTATCGGGCATTCCACAAGTACATTTACCGGGGCAAATAGATGACGATCAAGGAACTTATCGGGCAATTAAGAAGCCGCAATGACTGCCAGGTTAGCCCACCCGCAGGAATTCCAACCGTTGGTATGCTTCTCCCGACTGATGTTGAAGAGTTTTATAAGCTTTGTGGTGGAGCAAAACTTTTTATTGGGGCTGATTACACAATCACCCTTGTTTCACAAGATGGATTCATTCGGGCAAATCCTGTAATAGTTGGCGAGAATGCTCCGGACGACATTAGTTACGACTGGTTCGTAATTGCTAAGGCTGGCGAACAATACATTACCATCGATCTAAACAGGGCCCGGTTTGGTCGTTGCTACGATAGCTTTTGGGATCGCCATGGCATTGCGGGAGAGTGTCAGATTGTAGCAACGAGCTTTGAGCGACTGCTTGAGCAGTTGGTGGAGGGAAATGGTGCGCATTGGTATTGGCTAAATGAGGACTTTCAAAGCCTGGGTGATGCCTATGACGAATAGTGGCAGTACGCCTTATGCAGGGGAGTGTCGGGATTTCTCCGGCAAAGAGCTCAGCTTGGATTACCCTATCGCAGCACTTTTGTCGTAGAGCCACAACTCTTCCTGCATCGTCAGCCATTTGTGATTGGATTAGTCGTCCCTGAAAAACCCTCCCAAATGATTTTTGACTTGGGAGGGGGCATGCCGTCGTGATTTGGCCATGCCATAGAGCCCTGAAAATCCAAATTTGTCGTTCCCCGGTATGGTGACCCCCTCTGAGGATGAAAAACAACAGGCAGGCCAAAGCCCTCAACAACTTGTTGAAGTTGTAACCAATTGCACTCATCAGGGCATTCACCCTGTCTCCTGATTTTTCAGGCAAAAATTCCTTTCCATTCGATGATCCCTTTTGAGATGCCCAATGGTTGGTTCGATCGCGCTTCGCCTTTTACCCAAATTATGCGGTTGGAACCATGAAAACCCGGGTTTTACCGGGGAATATTTAAATCCGCCTGTTATGGTTGGGAACGAAAAACCCCACTTTGAGGGTTAGAGTCCCACCTTTGCCGTCGAACTCCCAAGGGCTTTCAGGGTTCAACCCGGCGATGATGGTATGGAATAAGGCCAAAGTACCAGCAAATCCTTGCATGCTTTTTCGTTAAAATGGCACAAAGAGCGGCAAATACCAGGTAACATGGTCGGAACAATATGGCGTTTTGAACTCGACATACTCCAAAACTCCATGAAAAACCGAAATCCTGGTTCCAAAATAGGCCAAAAAATCGTAAAAAACCCCTCCAACCGCATAACTTGGGCTAGAATACTCGCCTATGGAACTTGGACAAGAACAGATTGATGGGATGGTAGACCGGGTCACCTTCCACAACCCCGCCAATGGTTACGCCGTGTTACGGGTGATTCTCCCCAGGGAAAAGGAACCCGTCGTGGTGGTCGGGGTTGCAGGGACGGTTTGTCCGGGGGAAAAACTTCGTGCCCGGGGAACCTGGACGGTTGATCCCCGCCACGGTCGTCAATTCAAAGCAGACCATATCACTTGCCTGCCTCCCACCTCGGCCCAAGCCATCGAACGATTTCTGGGAAGTGGCATGATCAAAGGGCTTGGACCCGGATTTGCCAAACGGATCGTCGATGCCTTTGGGGACAAAACCCTTGAAATCCTGGACCAAAGCCCATCGCATTTACGACAGATCAAAGGCCTGAGCAAGGATCGCATTGGTTTGATCCGTGACAGTTGGATCCAGATGAAAACAGTTCGGGAACTTGTGGTCTTTTTGCAGGAACATGGACTTGGCCCCGCCCGGGCCATGCGCATCCACAAGACCTATGGCGAGGATGCCCTCCGGTTGATCCGGGACAACCCCTATCGCCTTGCCACCGACATCCAGGGCATTGGTTTTCTTACCGCCGATTCGGTCGCCCGCAGTTTGGGGATTCCCGAGGATTCTCCCCTAAGGGCCCGGGCCGCCCTTCGTCACACACTGCTTGAACTAACGGGTGAAGGTCACACCGGCTTTCCGGAAGAACAGCTCATTGGCCAAACCTCAGGCACCACTCAGGTTCCCGAGGTAACCCTGATTCCCGCCCTCAAGGAATGTTTGTTGGATGGATCCCTGATCCGGGACACTACCGGGCACGAACCCTGGATCTACCTCAAGGAGTTGCACACCGCCGAGGAGGACCTTGCCAAACGGTTGGTAAGACTCCAGGCCCAGCCTGTTCGCAAGGTGGAATTGAGCGACCTGGCTTTGGCCGAAATCGAGGGGCGAACCGGTCTGAGCCTTGCCTCGGGCCAGATGATAGCCTTGAAGCTAGTCGCCGAGAATCCGGTGGTGGTGATCACCGGTGGCCCGGGGGTGGGCAAGACGACTTTGGTTCGGGCAATCGTGGAACTTTCACGCCGAATGGGCTGGCGTGTCGTCCTGGGAGCACCCACGGGCAGAGCCTCAAGACGGCTATCCGAAGCGACCGGGTTGCCCGCAAAAACTTTGCATCGGATTCTGGAATTTGATCCCGCCATTGGCACTTTTCGCAAAAACCACACGGACCCGTTGAATGGGGACTTGTTCCTCATCGACGAGACTTCGATGGTGGATTTGCCGCTGATGGATGCCATGATTAAATCCGTTCCGCTTGGAGCAAGGGTAGTATTTGTGGGGGATGTTGACCAGCTCCCCTCGGTGGGTCCGGGCTCGGTGCTTTCGGACCTGATTGAATCGCGGGTGCTGCCGGTTGGCCGATTGACCGAGATCTTTCGCCAGGCCCGCGAGAGCCGCATTGTCCAGGCGGCCCACTCGCTGTTGGAGGGCATGCTTCCCGAGACAAGCCCGACGGCGGATGGGGATTTTTTCCTGGTGGAAGCCCAAACATCCGAGGAGATCCAAGCTCGCATCATCGCCCTGGCCACGGACCGGATTCCCAAAAAATTCGGGCTCAATCCGGTCCGGGACATTCAGGTTCTGACACCCATGAACAAGAATGATCTTGGTTCAAAAGCCCTCAATGTAGCCTTGAGGGATGTCTTTAATCCACCAAATGGGCAGGACGAGCTGGAGAGGCTGGGTTGGGTGTGGCGGGTTGGGGACAAGATCATTCAAACGGAAAACAACTACCAGAAAAATGTGTTCAACGGTGACCTTGGAATCATTGTTTCCATCGACACCAAGGATGCCCAAATTTCGGTGGAGTTTGAGGGGCGGGTGGTGGAGTATGAAGCTTCGGAACTGGACGAACTATCCCCGGCGTGGGCCATGACCGTGCATAAATCCCAAGGATCCGAGTACCCGGCGGTTTTGATTGTCCTTCACACCCAACATTTTCCCATGCTGCAAAGGAACCTGGTCTACACCGCCATCACCCGTGGGAAAAAACTGGTTGTGGTCGTGGGCAACCGCCGGGCTTTGATGTTGGCAACAGAGCGGATGCAATCAAGACAACGCTACACGGCCCTGGCCCGGAGGATCAAATCCTATTCCAGCGACCGCGAAGTGCTTACGGGGGTGAAGGACCCCTACGGGGATAACTGAAGCTCCGGTTAGGTAACCCACCTTCTGTGGACCGGGGAAGTGCGTTGGAATGCCCCTCAAGGGGGGCGAAAGCGAACCCAAAAGATTTAGACCTTTCAGCCTATCCGCGAACCCTTGCAAACTCCAGTATTAAAATCGGACATGGAACGGTCAATATCAGGCAACTTGTTAGGGACTATATGCCGTTTGGAGCTCGAAATACTCCCAATTCCCAAGTAATACCACACGCCTGGTTCCAAACCAGGCCAAAGAATCGAAAAAAACCACCACCCGCGTACCCTGGGTTAAATGACCAAGGCCATGGTTCCTCTATCCGGATCCATGGCCTTGGCTTTCTGATTTTTAATGAACCGATTAGTGGTCGGCTTTTTCCAGAATTTTGCGGCGAACCAGTTCGGCAAGAAGAGCCGTGTCAAAGGGTTTCTTGAACACTTCGTTCAGGCCGTATCCTTCGATGAGTTTCTCAGGCGATGCTTCATCCTCAGAGGCCATCGCAATGATCACGGTCTCTGCATAGGCAGGATTCTTCCGAAGGTTTACGGCAATCTGGAGGCCTTCGCTGCGACCCATGGCAAGGTCAACAATGATGGTATCCGGGTGAAAACTTTCGGCCTGGATTCCCGCTTCGAAACCGCTGTTGGCGATCTCGTAACGGAAGTCATCCGTCTCGGGCATCAGGTTTTTGACCCGGTCAATAAAGAGTTTTTCCGCACCGATAACCAGGACCTTGTGCCAGCCCTCTTTTTCGAGCTCGCCCAAAGGCATGTCATGATCTTTGAGGAATCGAATCAGGTGATCGCGCGGAATCCGGCGATCCTGACTTCCTGGAATCCGGTACCCGCGGAGGCGACCGGAGTCGAACCATTTGGATACGGTGCGGGGAGCCACCTTACAGATGCGAGCAACTTGGCCCGTGGTAAAAACATCCTTTTTCATGAGTCAAGAACTCCCTGGGGGTAGCAGGCTAGGGGGAATCCGTTCCTTGTCCTTTGGGGATGACAGGGGTCGAATTCACCGCCGTCTTCCAATCCCCGGACGCTTCATGCGGCCGGAAGTGATCGTCTGAAACGGCGGGCGGGTACCGTTTCCACAGTTCGAACAGCAAGGAATCCTTTCCTGCCGGGGTCTTCGAACCGATCAAGACGGCATGGCTTGGTCTTTGGATCAGGAAAACCGGGTCAGCTTTTATGCCTTGCGGTGGGTCTTTCCAAAATCTTTTGACCTTGCCAAGCATTTCATCGGCAAATCCAAGATAAGGATTAAGAAAAAGAGCCAGATTAGTCAGATTCTGTCGATTCGCTCTCTTTCGTCGATTACCCGTTTCGCCCTAATTGCGCTATTTCAATCGATCTTGCCTGTCTTTTCCCTTTTGCCAGTTTGTTCGATGCCCCCAGTTGTTCCGGGTACACAAATCCCAAATAGGAAAGAAATCTGCCCGATTTGCTCCCATTCCTTCAAAAAGCAATTCGGAACGGACCTGAAAAGAGGCCATTCCTTTTCCAATAAGGGGGGCTTAGTAAAGAAGGGGCGGTCCCCTTTTATCACCAGGCATCCTCGCCATTCCCTTTATTCTTCGCTTTATGTTAGCCTGCCCTTCGTCCGAAAGGCCCAATAGTATAGGGATTGCAGCTTCTGCCTACCTTTGGCCAATCATTGTCACGCAGCTTGGACGGGAGCCTTGTCATGGGGCGCATTTTGCTTGGATTCATTCTTTTTGGACTGGGTTGTGGGCCGCAAAAGCAGGTCGGCCAACCCAAGCCCCCTCCCCTGGTCCTGGATTTGGGTCAACCGTTCGACCAAGCGACCCGTTCCGCCGAAGACCCTCCGGAGGAGGTCCAAAAACCTGCTGATCGAACCCTCACCAAAAAACCAACCTACCAATTGGTGGAAAGGGTGAAGGAAGTTTGGCCCAAGGTCCTTTTGACAGACTCCTCCGGGAAACCTCGGCCCATCCGGGCCCGGATCGAAACTTCGGTGGGGGCAATCGTGGTGGAACTTCGGCCCGACTGGGCCCCCAATCATGTTCGCAATTTCTTGTCTTTGGCCCAAATTGGATACTACGATGGCCTCAGAATGGACCGGATCCAACAAAGGGAAACGGAAAAAGGGTCCGTTGTCAGCTGGATAGAGGGAGGGTGCCCTTTGGGGGAGGGCAAAAACCCATCGGGAAGCATAGGCTATTGGCTTCGTCAGGAAAAAGGCCCTGCCACCATTGATGGAGAAGGCCTGATGGGGTCCTGTCTGGAAGGGTCACCTGATTCCGGAGCCACCCGCTTTTTCCTGTCGATCCAGCCCAACCGGGCCGAGGGGGACGATCGCACATTCTTCGGAAAAGTGGTGGAGGGAATGGAGGTAGTGCGTAAGATAAGTCTCAGGCCGTTTATCATTTTGGAGGATGAACCGCCCGGCAGCCATGCCCCCGAAACCCCCGTGGAGATTCTCCGGGTGGTAGAGGTGGGGGCCCCGCCGGAGCAGACTCCCCCATTGCCCTGATAAATTGGCTGCCCAGCCTGCCTCGGACGGGGCCATTTGGCCGCGTCGGAGCGCCGGGAGGGGACCCACGCGAAGGAAAGTCTTGAACCTGGTCAGGCCGGAAGGAGCAGCCATAAGGGACCGTACCTTGCGCAGTGGATTATCCTCTTCCGGCGCTCCGCCGCGATCGT
Organism: Planctomycetia bacterium; assembly: GCA_005808665.1. Taxonomy (GTDB): domain Bacteria; phylum Planctomycetota; class Planctomycetia; order Gemmatales; family Gemmataceae; genus SYLG01. The sequence goes on from SYLG01000158.1 coordinate 8,513, forward strand.
TTGTCAAGCCCCCAAACCTTGAACGGGGTTTGGGGTGTTATTGGGTTTTGGATCGTTTGTCTTTTGGGCGCTACCAACATTGGCAAAGCAACCGGGCAACTACACTGTAATCGCCCGCCGTTATCGGCCAGCCGGCTTTGAGGATTTAATCGGCCAGGAACATATTGCCAGTGCCCTGAAAAACGCCGTTGCATCGGGCCGAATCGCCCATGCGTATCTTTTTACTGGTGTCCGGGGGGTGGGCAAAACCTCCGTCGCCCGCATTCTTGCCCGGGCACTCAACTGTGTCAAAGGCCCCACTCCTGACCCTTGTGGCACCTGTGAACTCTGCCAAGCCATCACCTCGGGGGAAGATGTCGATGTCCTTGAGATCGACGGTGCCTCCAACCGGGGAATCGACCGCATCCGGGAAATCCGGTCCAATGTCCAATACCTCCCCAGCCGCGCCAGATTCAAGATATTTATCATCGACGAAGTCCATATGCTGACCGAGGAGGCTTTCAACGCCTTGCTCAAAACCCTTGAAGAACCCCCTCCCCATGTAAAGTTTTTTTTCGCAACCACCGATCCCCAGGATATCCCGATCACCATTCTCAGCCGCTGCCAACGCTTCAATCTGGCGGGCATTGCCCAGGACAAGATCCTCGCACACCTTGTGCTCATCGTCAAAAAGGAAAAAATGAAGGCCAATGAGGACGCCCTTCGCCTCATTGCCCGCCGTGCCGCAGGATCCATGCGCGATGCCCAGTCACTACTCGATCAGCTCCTCGCTTTTTCCGGTGGGGACCTTACCACCGAAGCGGTGCGTCAGCTTTTGGGTTCGGCAGACGATGAACGGATGGGCCAAATCGCCGCTGCCATACTTTCAGACGATATTCCCGGATTGCTTGGTTTGGTGGAAAAATGCGTTTCGGAAGGCCTCCCACTGGTCGAGCTTCTGGACCAGCTCATCGCCTATTGGCGAGACCTTATGGCGATTCACCTGATGGGGGACCAGGCCCCCGGGTTGACCATCGGCCCTTCCCTCAAGGGCAAAATCCTTGAACAAATCAAAGGGCTAACCCTTGACCAGATTACCGCAGGGATGGACCTTTTGGCGGCGAACCGCCAAAAGTTGAAATCGTCCCCGCTGCCCCGTTCTTTGGTGGAAGTAGCACTGGTCCGATTGGCCAAGCTCAAGGATTTGATTCCCTTGAGCCAACTGGCCCAGGCAGTCAGTCAGGGCACCTTGCGGCTGGGTACGGGAAGCTCCCCCCAGGCCGCCCCCCCACCTCCCCGGCCGACAACCCCGGCCATGAGCTATACAGCCTCAAGTCCATTAAAAAAAAACGACCTGAAAACTCCTGAAAACTCTCCCCCCGATGCCCCCCAGGGAATCATTGCCCCTTCACCACCCCGGTTGCAGTTGGCCCTGGATCGCGGTTCGTTGGTTTCCGTTTGGGCGGAAGCCCTTGCCAAGGTGGGGGGCCTCCATGAGCGCGAGTTGAGGCGGGGCACACCAAAACTAATGGGCGAACGGGCCATTGTTTTAAGTTTTGGCAAAAGTCAGGAAAACTCATGGTCCTATTGCAACGATGGGCCACGCATCAAACGGGTGGAAGAGGCCCTTTTTGCAGTAACAGGCGAGGTCTGTTCGATTCGCTTTGAACAGGATGGTTCCCCTACTCCGGATAGCGTGGTTACCAAGCCAATCCTGGCCGTGGACCGCCAACAAGTCAGCGCCGCAAGGGAAGCCATGGCCCGGGCAGAATCGAACCCGGTCGTGAAAAGGGCATTAGAGTTCTTTGATGGCAAGATCGTCCGGGTCGATGATGACTTTGGCAAGGAATAACGGGTTGGTTACTCGCCCAGAATCCTATGGGCATGGTCCGAACTTTTGGCATACCAGGACCCCGGGCGGAAGGGGCGAATATGGATGCCCGCTGGGATCATTACCCCATTTGCGTCCTTCACATCGGCTCCGTGGCTATCCAGAATGAGTGGCGTTCCATCGCTTGATTGGCCCCATTCCCCCAACCACAGGATGACATGGGAGACTTTTCCGGCATTGCTTCGAACATAAATCAAGTCGGCCGGTTTCAGGATTTTTTGCCACGCTTCCACCGAACCCTGTTCCTTGATTTTCTTGATGGAAAGGGTTCGGCCTCCCCCCTGAACCGGAGCCGTGGTCCCATCGGATTGCTTGTGGATATCCGAGTTTAGGCCAATACCCATCCCCTGGTTGTAGGCAAATGAGGTAAAGTTGGAACAGTCGAGCCCCTTGCCTGCCGTTTTGGTTTTCCCAGAATCGGAGGTGTGGAAACCCTCTGGAGGGTCCCAGTCGGGAATGTGATGATGCCGATAGGAATAACCCTGAAATCTTAACGCTGTGGCGATCACCCTGGCCCGGTGCCAATCGTCGGATTTACCTTGGGCAACCTCGGGGAAGGCGTACGCCTTCGGATGGGGGCCCCACGAACCTATCTTTTTTTTATTGTTGGGCGAATACCAATCCCGGAAGGGAATCCCGGATTCCAGGTGCGGGTTTCCCCGAGCCCCTTTTAGGATGTCGGGAATGAGTTCCTCGGCAGACCAGGGGAGTTTGACCGAATAGGGCGATCGGTAGGCCTCTCCTTCAGCCTCGACGGTGGGCAAAATCGAGCAAACCAAAGCAGCAAAAACCAAGCAGCCGATAGAAAATCGACGATACATTCTAGCAACCTTATTCTTGGGATCTGGTCTCTATTTCCATTCTATCTCAAATCGGTATTTCGGCGAACAGGCAAACTTGTTCCAATGAGGCAGGACGGGCCCCAAAGCTCCTTCCAGGGAAAATGTTTGTTTGCTTTTGCCGGAGTCAGGCCATGGGTTTGGGAAGAATTCGATTGTTGGCCTTGGCAGGTTTGTTCCCCAGTATTTTGGCCTTGGTAAGCGCCCAGAACCCGGTCCCCAATGTTCCCAAATCAAACCCACCGGGAGTGGGTGGATCGGGTACCCCCCCGCGGGTGGAAACCTTGCCAAAAGGGAATGGTCCGCCCAAGATTACCATGGCCTTGAACACCGACATGGTCTTTTCGAGGGAAACCCCGCGCAAATTGCTCGAAACCTTTTATTTTGCGATTGAAGGGGCCGATTACCGACCCGAACTCATTGGCGTTGCCGCCCAGTGCCTTGATAACAGGGGATTTCTGGGCAATGCCGACCAACTGGCCCTGTATGCCGTGAACCTGGGTGAAATCCTCGACTTTTTCAGCATTGCCCACATCGTCGGATCGGAAAAACCAACCAGCAATACCGCAGTCCTCCTCAAAGACAAGGGGTTTCACATTGTCGTCAAGGAAATCCCGGGGGATGGCTGGAAATTCGATGTGGAAACGGTTTCTAATATTCCCGAGATGCGCCGCGAATTGACGGCCCTCCGTTCCACCCAGGTAACCTCGATAAAAGGGATGGCGGAAGGGCGCAATAGCCCCGAGGCGACTGCAAGAACCTTCCGTTCGGCCCTTGTCAAACAGGATTTCATCGAGGGCGCCACTTGCCTGGATCCCAACGGACACACTTCAAGACGGTGGGCCTTGGAAGGCCCGGGCTTGGCCCGGAAATTGGCCTTCATTATCCAAAGGTGTGGCTTCCTTTTCCTCACGGAGCTTTCCAACGAACCAGTTGGTTTGCGCCAAACCATTTTCGCCTCCCCCCACGGGAGGATTACTTTGGATCGTGTCCTCCTGCCCGAAGGAAAAGAAGCCTGGGTGTTCGACCGGACTACCGTCCTTTCCATTCCCTCCATCTATGAGGCGATAAAGAAATTGCCTCCGGATCCCAGGTGGGTACGCTTGGGAATTGCCCTGGACGACTCTGCCATCCGGGAAGACCGGGTCGTTCAAAAAACAAAGAATGGCGAGGAAACCCCGGACGCCAAACTCCGGCCCGAAGGATTGCCCCTTGGCCTGGAATCTCCCAAGGCTGCCCTGGAAACCTTTTTCAAGGAAGTCGAACGCCTTAGGGTAACCAACAAGGCAACCAAAACCCTGGATGCCTGCCTGGATCTGGAGCCGGCCCGAAAGCGGCTGGGAATCAGTGTCAAGGTTCCAAGGGTATCCATTGTACTCGATGCCATCCTGAGAAGCGTTGACCTCGACAGCACCGTCGTATCGGATTTTTGGAACGATGATCCCCAGACAATAAAGGGACCCAATGGTGCCGAGATCACCCTGAGGCGCACCGAGGATGGTTCCTGGAAGTTTGACTTTGACACCCTGATCAGGATGCCCGACATGTTTGCCAAGTTGGCGCCAGGCCTGAAAACCGCCCGGGAGAAACAGCACGATTTTGATTCCCCAAGAAGCACCTTTGCCACCTTTGAATGGGCGATGTACCAAGCCCAGTTCAACCCGGCCGAGCTCAAGGTTGCCACAGAGTGTCTTGATGGTTCCGACATTCCCATTGCGGCCCGTTCTTCCCTTGTTCCACGGATTGCCTGGAAACTGCGCTATCTCCTCGATCACGAACTTCCTCCCAGGTCAAATGGCCAAACGGCCAACCCGAGACGGCTTAACATAATCCAGATGATCTCCAACCAGCCAGATGGGAGGCGTTGGGCTCCCTTTCGTGATGACCGGGGAGAAATTCTCAGACTGGCCCGGGTATTGGAGGGCCCCAACAAGGATAAATGGCTCTTTTCGGCCGATAGCCTCCCCCGCATCGAACGCCTTTTTCGCAAGGTCATTGGCAATGAAGTTTTGAAGGATATCCAAAACGCCTATCCCCGTGAGGCGAATGCGGAAGACCGGGTGGCCTATTGGTTCCGGGAAGGGCCCGATTTTTGGGAGTGCCCCTCCATTTGGATCCACCTTTGGATGAGCCCTTTTTGGCGGAGCATGACCATTGGTGATATCACCATTGGCCTGGAACGGTGGCAGTGGTTGGGCCTTGGGCTTTGCTTTTTCGCCGCTTATTTCTTCGGGTGGTTAGGCACAAAGATCGTTCAACTCTTCGCCCTTTTCCTGGTCAACCGCTACCAAAAGCACCTCCACCATTCCAAGGTTTTTCAAAGGCTAGGCCCCATTCGCATTGTCATTGGCTTCGCCATTTTGCTGGCCGGGATCGACTGCCTGGACCTGCCCATGCAAATTGAAATCAACCTCCTTCCCATCTGCAAAGCCATTTGGGCTTTGCTTTTGCTCTGGACCTGCTTTGGCATTGCGGACCTTGGCCGTGACCTTTGGTCGCACCAGGAAGACTCCGATGAATCCAGCAACATCAAAGACCTGCTCCTGCCAACCTTGCTTGGGCTTATCAAAGCCATGCTCATGCTTGGATTTGGCTATTACCTCATTCGAATCATGGGCGATGAAGACCTCCTGGGACGGATCCTCGCTGGCATCGGCATCCTCACCCTGGGCGCCTCGCTAGCTGCCCAGGATGCCATCAAAAACTATTTCGGCACCCTTCTTTTGGCCTCGGAAAGACCCTTCCGGATTGGCGATCGCGTCATGCTTGACAAAGTGGAGGGAATCATTGAACGGGTGGGCTACCGATCCACAAGGGTTCGTACCGAAAAGGGGTCCCTGGTTACCATTCCAAACTCCAAAGTCATAGAAGGGGCCGTGGAAAACTTTGGCCGACGCCATCGCCATTTCGAGCGCCTTTCCCTCCCCCTTTCCGCCAGACCTTCCGAAGAATCCGCCCTTGCCATGACCGATGAAATCAGCGCCATTCTTCGGGTGTTGTGTCCCAGATTGCGAAAACCTCCCCGGGTGGAAATTGGTGGTGCCGAAAGAACCGGTCCTTCCCTGATCATTTTTGCCTGGTTGCCCGGTTGGGGGGGCAATCCGGCCCTGGTGGCCCGGGACAAATTTTTAATGCAGGTCGCCTCCGTGGTGGCTACCCATGGTTTGGTAATAACCGGTCCTCCCCAAACTCCGGCCACCTATTCCAAACAAGCGGCGATCGCTACCGCCAAGTAAAAGGCTTTCATTGGCCGGGGCAGAAAACACCTTGGCCTTTCCCCTCGGCATTGGGGCCAAAGCCAATGGCAATCCCATGGATGGGACCCTTGAAGATTGCTGGTCAGACCCGAACCGCTCCGTTTCGGGGGACATCCTGTTTGGGCCCCATTTCCCGCCTTGGGCCATAAGAAATGGCCTGAGAGGGGGAAGCAGGTGGATGCGCGGAAGGACGGACAAATTGTTTGCGCACAGGATCAAAATCCAGCCATTGGGGAGTTTGCCTGTAAAGATAGCGACCAATGCCGAATTTCACCGCCGCCCGTTTTAGGGCATCGGAAAAGGCTGCCTTGCGACGGTCCCCTTCGTCGGGTTGATCACTAGGCCCCCCCACATCCACCTTTACAATCCATTCCTCGTCCACGCGAATGCTTAGGCGGCAAATCACCGAGCCGTCGGCAAGACATTCATATTCATCTTTCCAATGGGAAAGGCCAAGGACCAAATCAAGCCTGTCCTGGATGGCCCGGGCATCGACATAGGGAATCGCAAGGGCCCGGTTTCCGGAAACCACAGCCGGTTTGTAATGAATTTCGTGGTTTTCAAAGGGGGAGGCCAAGGCCGCCATGACTTGGTCAGAAGTGGCAGAACGCTGCATCGATTTGACTCCAAAAAGGGGGAAATACGGAACCTTTGTCCAGTATACATATGAACAGGTATCGTGTCAAGGGCTCTTTTTGGAAATTGCCTGAATCGTTCCGGGCCGCCCGTTGAATCATTCGAAAGGCTGCCAGCTGCACACGCATCATCATCCTACAATCGGCATCCGAAATGGATTGAAAAGCCTCCAACGGTTGCCAAATGGGATTGCTTAAGGTATTATGGCCTACCGCAAAGGTTCTGCTACAATAAGCAGCTGACGACAGCTGCAAGTTTGGCAGGAGGTAAAGGGGCATGGATGGTTGTGGATATTCTACACCTGATGTGCGTGTTCGTGCAGTTATGGCGGTCCGGAACG
>SYLG01000159.1 GCA_005808665.1 Planctomycetia bacterium
AAGTTAACGATTAGAAAACCAAAAACAAAGACAGCCACGAAAATAAAATCAATCACATTGCCCAATTGAGGTATATTCTTGTTCCAAGGTGGTCCCCTTTTCAATGAGCAAACTGGTCCCCATTTCAACGCTCGTTACCAGGTGGTCAGCCCGTTATGGAATGGAACCAAGGGGGCGACCACCTGGGGGGATGGTTCAACCGGGGTGGGTGGGATTTCCGGCGTGGTTTCCAGTGCCAACAGTTTGGTGGGATCCGCAAGTGGAGACCGGGTGGGAAGTGGGGGGATCACCGCGTTTGAAAAAGGAAACTATGTGGTAAGTAGTTCCCATTGGGCCAAGGACGGTTTGACCAATGCCGGGGCAGCCACTTGGGGAAGCGGCAGCACGGGAATCTCGGGGGCGGTTACGACGACCAACAGCATTGTCGGCAATTCCGCCGATGCGGGATTGGGTACCATTGGGCTGAACACAAAGGCCAATGCCTTCGTAGTCACCTTCCTGACGGAATCCGGCGGGAAGCGCATCGGTTATGGTTACCAGAATTTTTTGGCACCAAGTATTACCAGTGCCAATAACACCACCTTCACGGTGGGCCAGGCAGGTTCCTTTACTATTACTGCGGGAGGGAATCCAACTCCTGCCATTTGCCATTTTCTTGGAAAATTGGCAGATGGGATCAGCTTTGATGATACCACGGGAGTGTTGTCCGGAACCCCAGCGTCGGGGTCCCGTGGCACTTACCTCCTGACATTCCGGGCCTCCAACGGATCGGGAAGTGTTGCAGATCAGGATTTCATCCTGACCATTGTTTAAAGGGAATAAAGAAGTTGTGGGTTTTTACGGGCTCATGCCATTCAAAAACCTGGCTGGGGCAAAGCCCCTTTTTCGGGAATGGGAAATCCTCAAACAAATGATATAAGCGGTTTTTTTAGTGGCTTATACCATGTTCCTGCCCGGGCCACCGGGGCTTTTGCGACCTTTACCCTGCCGGTTTTTTTTCCCTTGGGGGGATGCGACAAGTTTTCCTTGAAGCCTTGCTATTTGATCCCTCAGGTTTGCCGCTTTTTCAAACTCCAGGTTGGCAGCGGCCACTAACATTTCCTGGTGCAATTCTTCGGCGGTTTGTTGTACTTCCACCATTTCAGAAGGTAACCCGGCAGCCTCCTGAACCAATTGATGTGAGGCAATCTCCGATTCAATCCCATGGCGAATCGCCGCTTTGATTGTGGTTGGGGTAATCCCGTTTTCCTGATTGTAAGCGAGCTGAATGGCCCTACGCCGCCTGGTTTCATCCATGGCCCTTGCCATCGAATCGGTCATTTTGTCGGCATAAAGGATTACAGCCGAGTTTACATTGCGGGCTGCCCGGCCAATGGTTTGTATCAACGAAGTCGCACTGCGAAGGAAACCTTCCTTGTCGGCATCGAGAATCGCTACCAGGGAGACCTCCGGCAAATCGAGCCCCTCCCGCAAAAGGTTGATGCCAACAAGGACATCAAAACTGCCCTCGCGGAGTTCACGCAAAACTTTGACACGCTCGATGGCATCCAGGGCCGAATGAAGCCATTTGCATCGCAAGCCTGCCTCGATGAAGTAGGTGGTCAAGTCCTCCGCAAGCCGTTTGGTGAGCGTGGTACAAAGGACCCTTTCTTTTTTTTCGACTCTTTGACGGATCTCCCCAATGAGGTCACCCACCTGCCCCTGGGCGGGCCTTACATGGATCACCGGATCAACCAGGCCGGTTGGGCGAATGACCTGTTCGACAACCTCGCCCCCCACCCTTTCCAATTCATAATTGGCGGGGGTTGCCGAAAGAAAAAGGACCTGCTTGGCCCGTTTTTCCCATTCATCGAACCGGTAGGGGCGATTATCCATGGCACTGGGAAGGCGAAAGCCGTGTTCTACAAGGGTGAGTTTTCTGCTATGGTCCCCGGCGTGCATTCCCCGCAACTGGGGCATGGTAACATGGGACTCATCAACCACCATCAGGAAATCTTCCGGGAAAAAATCCATGAGGGTGTACGGGGGTTCTCCCGGTGCCCGGCCAGAAAACCAGCGGGCATAGTTTTCAATCCCCTGGCAATGGCCTGTTTCCAGTATCAGCTCCAAATCAAAACGGGTCCGGGCGGAAATGCGTTGGGCTTCCAGGAGCTTGCCTTGGCTGTTGAATTCCACAAGGCGGTCTTCCAGTTCTTTTTGAATTCCTTCCACCGCCGCCTTGATTCTTTCCTCTGGTGTGACAAAGTGTTTGGCGGGATAAATATAAAGCTCGTCAAGTTTTTGGGTGACTGTCCCGGTGAGAGGATTGATGATGGAAAGGGCATCAATTTCATCCCCAAAGAGTTCAATCCGTAATGCAAATTCCTCATAGGCCGGCCAAACCTCCACCACATCCCCACGAACCCGAAACTTGCCCCGGGTAAAGCCAATATCGTTCCTTTCGTATTGAATATCAACCAGTTTATAGAGCAGGGAATCACGGCTAACGATTTCCCCTTTGGGGAGGTAAATCATCATTCGTTTGTAGTCAGCAGGTGAGCCCAGGCCGTAAATACAGGAAACCGAGGCAACGATGATCACATCTTCACGGCTCACCAGGGAGCTTGTTGCCGCAAGCCGGAGGCGGTCGATGTTTTCGTTGATGCTTGCATCTTTTTCGATATAGATGTCACGCTGGGGAATGTAGGCTTCGGGCTGATAATAGTCGTAATAACTGATGAAAAAGTTGACCGCATTTTTGGGAAAAAGGGATTTGAACTCCTGGTAGAGTTGAGCCGCCAAGGTTTTGTTGTGGGCCAAAATGAGGGTGGGTTTACCCAATTTGGCGATGACATGACTGGCGGTGAAGGTCTTGCCGGTGCCCGTGGCACCCAACAAAACCTGGGCAGATTTTCCCTCGGCAAACCCTCGCAGGATCGCCTCGATGGCTTTGGGTTGGTCTCCGGCGGGTTCGAATTCGCTTGCGATCTCAAATTTCACGGTCATCGAATGGTGCCATTATTGGAAGTAGGAATGTCAGGTGGGTCAAAAACCAGGAAGGGACGCATCCGATCCAGGGTTTTGGGGCCGATTCCCTGAACTCGCCTGAGGTCTTCGGCTTTGGTGAAAGCCTTTTCTCCCCTTGCTACCATGATCCGGCCACCAAGGACTTTTCCAATGCCCGGAAGATCACAAAGCTCTTCCAACGAGGCGAAATTGGGATTGGTCTTTCCCGTGGCCAGGTTGGGGATCGCATTGCCAAAATCCATGGTTCGCAGATTGGACTCTTTTTTACTCTTTAAAGTGGCTGGAGAACCTGTTGCCAAACGAGCCAACGGCTGGGTCGTCCAGGCCAAAGGACTGGGTCGCAACACAATACGAAAAAGGGCAAACAGGGCTGCCAAACACACCAGACCAGCCAGGGCAATGGCTAACCCCCGGCCCTGGGAATGGCCCAACCCCAATTCCTTTTGGCTATTCTGGCTACCAGGAGTTATGGGCGCGCTGGCGATCGCTTGATCCTCAAAAAAGAAGTCATTCCGGCAGGGCCTTACCCTTGGTTTCGGGAAGGAAGTAAACCGCTATTAAACCCACTAAAAACACCCCGCTCATGGCACAACAGGCATCGCGGAATGCGTCGAGCTCCGATCCACCCCTATTTTTGGCCCCGGCCGCAAGGGATTGTTGGAGCATACCCAGGGTAAACGGCCCGCTTGCCGCGATGAATCGACCTACATTGTAACAGAAACTGGTTCCGGTGCTTCGAAGCCTGAGTGGAAACAGTTCGGGAAGGTAAATGGCAAAGCCGGCAAAAAGTCCCAGCTGAAAGAAACCCATAAGGGCGGTCATCCACAAATCGGACATACTTTGGAAATAGCGAAAATAACAAAAGGTCATTAAAAAGGCGGCGACAAAACCAATTGCAAAAGCACCCCTTCTGCCAATTCTTTGTGCGACCCAGGCAAAAGCAATCATTCCAAAGAACGAGCCCAGGTTTTGAATAATCGAGTTGATCCCGATCCAATATCCTTTTTGGCCGGCGATTTGGGCCTCGCTAAGTCCCTGGCCCTTGAGGGATTTGGTGATCACATCTCCAACCAGTTCGGGGCTGAAAAAACCAATACCCCAAAGGCCTACCACCCCGGCGATACAAAGCACCATCCCCCAAAGGGCATTGGAACGCCACCTGACATCGCCGAAAAGTTCGAAATAGGAGCCAAATTTATCCCCTGTTTCTTTGGAAGCGGCTTTGGCGGCCACCCATTTCTCCGGTTCCTTGAGTTTAATCTGAAGGAACACGCAAAGAAATGCCGGGACCGCACCGATAAGAAACATGTATTTCCAGGAGGTTCCAGGCTCGATTGTTCCAAGCGATGTGAGGTAGGCCATCAGCATACTTATTAGGCCGGCGGAAATGTTCCCAACCGCGGAAAGGGCCTGCAAAAGGCCCAATGCACCGGGTCGATTGGCGCCAGGCAGGCTATCCGCAATCAAGGCTACCGCCAAACCGAAAACCCCACCCACTCCAAGGCCTGTGAGATAGCGATAGGCGGCGAAATCCAGCCAGCCAACGGAAAACGCCGAAAGCCCGGTACAAAGGCTGTAGATCAAAACGGTAAGGGTTAGGGTTTTGGCGCGGCCAATCCGGTCCCCTACCGAGCCAAAGATCAAGCCTCCGGTGGCCCATCCCGCCACGAAAATCGTGGTGGCGTACCCTCCATAAAGCTTGATGGTGGAAGGATCTGCCCCAGGGATGAGGGATTTCAAAGCATCATTTCGGGCCAGGATAAAAAGCTGTTGATCCAGGCAATCAAACAACCACGCCATGGAAGCCATGGCAAAAACAAACCATTGATAGCTGTTTAGGTCACGCAAACTGGGTTTTTGGGGAACCTGGAAAGGGGATGACATGGAGGTTTCCGGAAGTGGGGATAAGGCGGAAAAAGGAGGGCCTGCCTATTGTCTTACCAATCCGGTCAAAGTCTTACCAAAAAGTCTTACAAATCAAGCCAAAAGGGCTATTTGCGATTGAAGAGTTTTGGGAATGGGATAGGATGGTCTTTTGGTTTTGAGGACGCAAACATGGCGTCGACAGGGCAATTTCGGGTTGGGTTTTTGGGCGCAGGTCGAATGGCTACCGCCTTGGCTCAGGGTTGGAAACAAGCCGGTTTGGTAAAGGCAGGGGATTGCATCGCCTGCGATTTGCTAGGTCCTACCCGGGAACTTTTTACCCAAACCACCGGTTTTGAGGCTGTTTCCGATGCCAATCTGGTAATCCAATCCTCGGATATCCTAGTCTTGGCGGTAAAACCACAATCCCTTCGGGATTTGGTGGAGAAGGTGGGAAGCCAACTTGGCCCCAAAAAATTAATCCTTTCCATTCTGGCCGGGGTTACCCTTGATAAACTGCAAAAAGCGATAGGCCATGGCCGAATCGTCCGAATCATGCCAAACACACCTTGTATGGTGGGGGAATCCGCCACCGCCTACGCAAATGGTCCGGGAACCACTCCCGAAGATGGCCAAATCGTAGCCAAGCTCTTTAATGCGGTGGGTCGGGCGTTTTTGGTCCCCGAAAACCTGATGGACGGGGTCACCGGGCTATCCGGGTCAGGGCCTGCCTATGGTTTTGTCATGATTGAAGCTTTAGCCGATGGCGGTGTTAAAGTCGGTCTCCCCAGGGATGTGGCAACGGTTTTGGCAGCCCAGAGTTTATTGGGTGCCGCCAAAATGGTTCTTGAAACGGGCCGCCACCCAGGCCAACTCAAGGACGATGTCGCCAGTCCCGGGGGAACGACGATTCAAGGTCTTTTTGAACTCGAGCAAGCCGGGATCCGCGGTGCCCTGATTCGGGCAGTAGATGCCGCTGCAAAACGCTCGGCAGAATTGGGAAAGCAATAACCTTTCCCTTCCTCCCCTAAAATTCAACCGGAATTTGTTCCATGTCCACCAAGCCTCATGATTCCATTCTTATTCTCGATTTTGGTTCCCAATACGCCCAATTGATCGCAAGGCGTGTCCGTGAACTCAAGGTTTTCTGCCGGCTGGTTCGCCATGATATTTCGGCAGCCCGAATCAAAGAGTTGGCACCAACGGGGATAATCCTGAGCGGAGGCCCAGCCAGCGTTTACCAGAAGGGAGCCCCCAAGTGTGATCCGGAACTCTTTGAATTAGGGATTCCGATATTGGGTATCTGCTATGGGATGCAACTGGCCTGTCAAATCCTCGGAGCCAAAGTGATCTCTGCTCCGCACCGGGAATTTGGCCGGGCTGAACTTTCTATTGAACACTCCACAGGTCTTTTTGAGGGCGTAACCAAACATTCCACGGTGTGGATGAGCCATGGGGATCAAGTCGACGCAAAATCGGAGGAGTGGGAGGTCCTTGGTTCAACCCCCACCTGCCCCATGGCTGCGGCAAAACACCGCAAACGCAAGGTATTTACGCTCCAATTTCATCCAGAAGTGGTCCACACCGAATTTGGCCGGAACCTACTGGGCAATTTTCTCTTTGGGGTTTGCCAGGCCCCACCCAACTGGGACATGGGCGATTTTGTCCGCCAGGTTTCCGGGGGAATCCGGGACCGCGTTGGCAGTGACAAGGTGATCTGTGGGCTTTCCGGTGGCGTGGATTCTTCGGTTTGCGCGGCCCTTTTGGCCAAGGCGATTGGTGCCCAAACGGTTTGCATTTTTGTTGACAATGGCTTGCTTCGTAGTGGCGAAGCAGAGGAAGTCGAGAAAGTGTTTCGGGCCCATTCGAATGCGGATTTTCGCATGATTGATGCTTCAAAGCGATTTCTCGATGCACTGAAGGGAGTGGAAGATCCCCAAGAAAAGAGGAAATTGATCGGCCATGTATTTATTGATGCCTTTCGGGAGGCGGCCAAAGGAATCCACAACGCCAGGTTCCTTGCCCAGGGGACCCTTTATCCCGATGTGATCGAATCCGGCGGGGCTTTGGACGGTCCTGCGGCAACCATTAAAACCCACCACAATGTTGGCGGACTACCCGAGGAATTGGGATTTGAGCTAATCGAACCATTGCGGGACCTGTTCAAGGATGAGGTTCGAAGGTTAGGCGAGGTGTTGAACCTACCCGAAGAGGTCGTTTGGAGACATCCTTTTCCTGGCCCGGGTCTTGCCGTGAGGTGTTTGGGGGAGGTTACCGCAGAACGGTTGGAAATCCTTCGCCAAGCGGATGTGATTTTCCTTTTTGAGTTGCGGGCCGCCGGACTGTACCGCCAAACATCCCAGGCCTTTGCCGTCCTTTTGCCTGTGCGATCGGTCGGCGTTATGGGGGATGATCGGACCTACGATCAGGTGATCGCACTTAGATGTGTTCAAACGGACGATTTCATGACGGCGGATTGGTCCAGGCTACCCCATGAGCTATTGGCCAAAGTTTCCACAAGGATTATCAATGAAGTACGGGGTGTGAATCGGGTTACTTATGACATATCGAGCAAACCCCCTGCCACGATTGAGTGGGAATAAGAATCAGGGATCGCATTGAACGATTACCCAAACGAGGCCATAAAAATGCCTTGGGGAAAATTAACCCAAGTTACGCAGTTGGAGTGATTTTTTACGATTTTTTGGCCTATTTTGGAAGCTGGATTGCGGTTATTCCTTGGAATTGGGAGTATGTCGAGTTCAAAACGGCGTGTAGCCCGGACCAGGTTACTTGATATTGGCGGCTATGTGTGCGATTTTATCAAATGAGGTTGGAAATGATTCCAGGTACTCGGGCCTTTTCCATAACCTCTGTGTCGCAATTAACCAGGGAACACCCTTGGGAAAAATAATTCCTGTGCTTGAACCAAACCCCGAAAAAAGGATTTGTAGTCCCGTCGTTTGGAGGCGGATTTGAATATTGACCGGAAAAACCCGGGTTTTCATGGTCCCCCTGCCTTACATGGAATAAATTTTTATTTTTCTTGACCTTTTTCTTTTTTTTTGCTAGCATTCGAATCAGCCAGTCAATCTCTCCCACTTGACTTTGGGCCTTGCCATGTTCCGCCTTCAGTAATTCCCGGCTTCAAAAAAAAGATGCGCCCTGATTTACCCATTGTGAAAGGTCTCCTGTTGAGACACTGTTTTTGGTTGAGCGACAGGCGGTAATATGCGATCAAAGAGTGGTTCAGAGGTGGTCCTGAACCGAC
>SYLG01000160.1 GCA_005808665.1 Planctomycetia bacterium
CAGGATTGAGATTGGCTGGTGTGACCCAGCGTAAACACAAAATCCGTAGGC
Organism: Planctomycetia bacterium; assembly: GCA_005808665.1. Classification (GTDB taxonomy): domain Bacteria; phylum Planctomycetota; class Planctomycetia; order Gemmatales; family Gemmataceae; genus SYLG01. The sequence continues at coordinate 52 of SYLG01000160.1, forward strand.
GACCCCGATTGGGTCAGGTGGTAATCGTATCCACCCGCTGAGGTTACGGTCGATTGATCCTGACCCAATCGGATAATCTGGGAACTGGTGGACCCATCGGGGTTATTGGTAATGATCGGATCGGAATATTTCGGGAGGACATGGCTAAATCCCAGAGGTGATTACTAGGTATACCAGAGTCAAGCTAATGGGGAAACAGGTTGTAGGCAAGTTTCTTTGGCAAGAAAGGGGGGTATTTCCATGAAATGCAATGAGCTGGATTTGAGTGGAATTGGCCCAAGGATTGCAGGCTGGACCATGAAAACCGGTTTTTTCTAGTGAAAAGTCAATTCTGCCTGCAAAAGTTAAAACTACAAATTCCATTTTTTGGGGGCCTGGTTCCAGCAATGGCCTCTCGTTTTCCAAGGGGCTTTCAATCATTCAATCCGATGCAGGTTGTTTGAAAAAGTCTGCGTGCATGCGAACAGTTGCAGGCACCTTTGATAAAATCGGAAAAGGAGCGGACCATAATAAGTATTTGGATCGGGACTACATTCCGTTATGAACTCGATATACTCCCAATTCTCGGGAAAATCCACCCTCCGGGTTCCAAAACAAGTCAAAAAATCGTAAAAAATCACTCCAACTGCGTAACTTGGGTTAATCCTCAAGCTTACCCCGGAAGGGTTACCGGGGCCGGGGATTGGGCAAATCCAACAAGGGTTTTCATCAGGTTATCCGTCCCAATCGGGGTGGGGAAACATATCCGTTCCCCATGGCTAAAGCCGGTTCGTGAACCCCAATAGATAGCGTGCCCTGTCAGGGTATGCTTTAGTTTTGCCAATCGGGGACCATCAAACTGGCTTGCATAACAGGCGACCGAACGAAGCTTGCGGTCGAAATTTTTTCCAATATCCACAATACAAATCCCATGCCAATTGCGCTCCTCCGCATCGAATGGAAATGGGGCATAGGCCAGGTGCGGAATGCGCCAAGGCTTGGTCATGGCGTACCGTTCCTCCCACTGGGAAAGCTGGGAGCCAAAACGGGCAGCCTCGATAAGTAGGTGGGCCTGATGGTGGTCCGGTGATCCGGCAGGGGTTCGGCCAGCAATGCCAAGAACCAAATGGGGGCGAAGACGACGAAAAATCGTCGCCAATTGGTAACGATTGCCCGGTTCATCCATGAGATTCCGGTTGGGTAGATCCAATAACAACCTTAAGGGAACTCCAAGCTCCTTCTGGGCGGCCTGGGCCTCATCGATCCGGCAAAGCCTTGTGCCCCGGGGGGTGGGTTCGCCATCGGTAAGGTCGATCATGGCAACGGATTTTCCCTGATCAACCAACCCTGCCAAGGTTCCCCCACAGAGAATCTCAAGGTCATCCGGATGGGCACCGACGGCAACCACATCCCAAGGCCTTTCCAGTGCCCAAAGGGGCAGGTTGTCCCCAATAACAAAATGGTGGCCAGGAATGGTACTCACGGAATCTCAAACCCTTGAATCGGAGGATCCTAAAACCTTAGTTGATGGTTAAAGTGAAGGGCATGGTGGGATCGGCACCGATTCCATTCGAAGCGGAGAGTGTAAAGGTGTAGGTTCCCTTGGCGGCCGCCGTGGTACTCGCGAGGATCCCGGTGGTAGAATTAAGCGTTACCCCGGTTGGTAGGGTTCCTGTGGATACACTGTAGGTGGGAGCAGGGAGCCCGGTGGCGGATACCGTAAAGGAACCTGCGGTGCCGGATGTAAAGGTTGCCGTGTTGTTGGAGGTAAAGGTCGGGGCGGATGCCGCTGCGATAATCAGGGTAAAGGGCTGGGTTGCCGGGGTGCCGACCCCGTTCGTTGCGGTGATGGTGAAGGAATAGGTTCCCAAAGCCGCCTCGGTTGTGCTTGCCAAAAATCCTGAAGTCCCATCAAGGGTAACCCCTGCGGGTAAGGTACCGGTGGTTACTTCAAAAGAGGGAGCAGGAGTCCCCGTTGCCCCGACAATAAAGTTTGAAGCAGTGCCTTGAACAAAGGTGGTGGTCGCCGCAGAGGTAAATGCTGCGGGTTTGTCTATCGTCAAAGTAAAGGGTTGGGTAGCCGGGGTTCCCACACCATTGGTTGCGGTAATGGTCAAGGCGTAGACCCCATTGGCTGCTGTGGCGGTACTGCTCAACAGGCCAGAGGTGGCGTTGAGGGTAACTCCCGAGGGAAGCGTGCCCGTGGTGATGCTGTAGGTTGACCCTGGTGTTCCTGTGGAGGTAACGCTAAAGGATCCGGCCGAACCCGCATGGAACAGGGCGGAGTTTGGCGAGGTAAAGGCCGCAGCCTCCCCTGGAGCCACACTAACCTTGAAGGATTGCAATACGATTTTGCCATTCTTGTTGGCGGCCTGAATGGTAATGGTCGACTCACCGGTCGCACCTTGGGTCGGCGTAAGCGTAAGCAGGCCGTTTGTAATGGTGGCGGTAACGACTCCCGGATTGGAATTGCCCAAGACCGTAAATGCCAGAGGGACACCCTGTTGCAAGAGAACAGCGTTCTTGACAAACGAGAAGTTTTCCTGGTTGGCGTTGGTTGGGAAAGCGGCTCCTGTATTGCCCGCCAAGGGGATTTCGTTAAGTGCAGGATTGGTTGCCTTTTGGTCGACAACCGGAAATGCAGAGTAGTCTTGAACCACATCCATTCCTGACCCGGTGATCGTTGAGAAGACGGTGAATCCACCATTTTGGTTATCAAGATTGGCGGTGTTATTACCCAGGTTAAAGAAGAATTGGCTGGTAGCGGAGTTGGGATCTCCACCCTGCTTGGCCATGGCGATGGTGCCATAAGTATTGGTGATGCCTGGCTCGTTGACCACGGGAGCACTGGTGGTAATGGCGGTAATGGTGCCGTTGGTCCCTGTGGTGTTGGTAAAGGTGAACCCGCCCCCTTGCAGGACAAACTTGGTTCCGCCGGAAAGGGCAAGGCGATGTTGGATGCTGTTGTTGTAGGCCCCGCTGTTGACATAGCTGATGAGGTTGGTTGCGGTTGCCGGGGTATAGGGGTCAAGCAACTCCATGTTAATGTTTCCACCGGTGGTCTGGAGTTGGACCAAACTGTGGGTGGTGGGCCTGTCAAGAAAAGAAGTGGCCAGGTTTACGGTTGCAGCGGAACCACCACCAAAAAGGGTTTTGTTGGTAATTGGGTTTGCAATCGAAGGTCCCGTGTTGAAGCTTGCATTGAGGAGATTCTGGTTGCCAAGGGCATTGGGCAAATTTCCTGAAAACGGTGCAAAGGCACTTACCACAGTTTGGTTTTTAGGGTTGTAGATCCTGAGTTGATCCCTCCCTCCTGCCATATTCGTCAGCACCAATTGTTGATTGGTTTGGACCAAGGTCAGGTTTCCCGATGTGCCAAAATTCGAGGCCCCCTGAAACTGCCCGGCAGCAAGGTTGAAACCGGTGGTTGGGCTGGAGGGAGTCCCGCCATAGGATGCAGAAGCATTGCCCGAAAACCCATTAAACACCACGGCTTGACCTGGGGCACCAGGGCCTGACGCTACGGCCAGATCGGCATAGGCACTATCCGTGTAATGAATGGTCGAAACATTGACCCCTCCACGAAAACCGGACCCAAAGGCCAACCTTGAGGCGACTGGAGTGGTTGAGGTTTTGTTAAACATGCTTACTTGGGGAAGAGCCCCTGCCCCTGCACCGCATATGACCTCTTCCGCAGGGTCCCCCACCATATCTCCCATGGCCACGCTTACCCCCCCACGAAAGCTCTGGTCAAAGGCAAAAAAGGTCGTGATGGTGCCAAATGAACTACCATCCACCACCTGAACCCAAGGCTTGGACCCGGCCCTTGCAGCAACCGCAATGTCGGTTTGACCGTCGGCATTGAAATCGCCGGTGGCCACATTGACCCCGGTTAACAGGGAATTGTTGATCGCCACAAATCCTTTGATCAGACTGCCATTTTTACCGCTGTAAATGTTTACCTGGGCAGCAGCCCCAGGACCGGCACCCACCACAATATCCTGGTAACCGTCGTTATTGATGTCCCCAAGGGCCACCTGGGCACCGCCCGTAAACTTGCTTCCAAAAGGGTTGAAGCTCATTAGCTGTTGGCCATTGGCCCCACTTACCACTCGCACATGAGCTGCTGTCCCCACCGCCGCTCCACTACCCACCACCGTATCGGTAAACCCATCATTGTTGACATCGCCCACCGCAATCGAAACCCCACCCAGAAAACTGGTTACCGCAGGAAGCGACCGATGTTCAAGGGCTTCCAAACCAAGGCGAAGGGCGATGGGTTTCTGGCGACGGCGGAAAAACATGGAACACCTCATCTGCAAAGGGCCGAATGAAGCTCCTTTTGGGTTCAATTTTGCTCCAAAAGGTGCCCAAGGCGGCATACTCAATCCTCATATCGGACAAATCCGGCATAATCCTTACGAATAACAGGTTCCAATGGATTGTTTTTCCGCAAGCCCGAATGGAATCCCTTTGCCTGAAACAAATCATTCCTTTTGTCCCCCTCGTTTCAATCAGGGAACATAGGATAGGTGCCAAGGGGTCCCCTTTTCTCCCATTCCACGGATTCGTTCCATGAATCAGGTTCTTGCTGTTATTTTGGGAGGAGGTACCGGGGCAGGGCTATTTCCCTTGACCCGCCGAAGAAGCATTCCCTCGGTTCCCCTGGCCGGAAAATACCGCCTTATTGATATCCCTATCAGCAACTGCATCAATTCGGGGGTTTGGCGCATTTTTATCCTGACCCAGTACCAAAGCGCCTCGCTTCATCGGCATATCGCCAACACTTACAAGACCGACCCATTTCATGGAGGCTTCATCGAGGCCTTGGCTGCCCAGCAAACCAATGAGGCAAGTGACTGGTACAAAGGCACAGCGGATGCCTTGCGAAACAACCTCCGCTACATCGAACGGGAGGCTTTCACCGACCTGATTGTCCTTTCTGCGGACCAACTCTACCGGATGGATTTTGGCCCACTCATTCGGGCCCACAGGGCAGCAGGGGCCGCCATTACTTTGGCGTGCACTCCTGAGGATGAAAGTCATGCTGTCCGAATGGGAAACACCATTACCGATCACCCGATTCTGCCCGGGGGGTCCGCCCCCATTCGCCGTTTTGTCGAAAAACCGGATGCCGCGACCCTTGGTACACTTAAGAATCCCGGACTTTCCCAAGAAAAACCTCACTTGGTCAGCATGGGTATTTATGTCTTTACCCGAAAGGCCCTATTTTCGCTCCTTGGGGATCAACCTTGGACCACAGACCTCGTCAACGAAATCCTGCCAGGGGTCGTTGCGGCGGGCAGAGCGTGTGCTTACCGGTTTGATGGTTTTTGGGACGATTTGGGGACCATTGCCAGCTACCATGATGTGCAATTGTCCTTGGCTAGTGATCATCCGCCGTTTAATTTTCATAGTCCGGACGGGGTTATTTTCACCAGAATGCGCAATTTGCCTGCCTTCCAAATACTTTCCGCCTCGGTCAATCAATCCATGATTAGCGATGGCTGTGTTATTGGCAATAATGTGGTTTTGGATCGGGTCCTTTTGGGAGTTAGGGCGGCGGTGGGAGACAACACGAACATTCGGAATACGGTTTTCCTGGGTGCAAACTTTGAAGAATCGGCCAACAACAAAGCCGTTAACCCCTCCCATCAACCGTTGGGTATTGGTTCCAACTGCGTCATAGAAAACGCCATCCTCGACAAAAATTGCCGGATCGGTGCCGGAACCAAGATCCTGAACAGTCCCAAGGTTCAACATCTGGACGGGCCATTTTACTACATTAGGGATGGCTTTGTGATCATTCCGGCCAATACCATTGTCCCACCCGGAACCGTAATTTAGTCGCCTGACCTACATCAAATCAGTCCAGGAGGGCATCCCGAAGTTCCGGATACCAGCGATCATTTTTGTAGTCGTATGCTCCAAACCCTGAGCAAAACTCCCAATAGGCCCAACTGAACTTCAATCGGGTGGCCTCATGGGAAACGAAATGGGCCCACTTGGTTCGCGATTGCAAATCCCCACCGGAATAGGCGCCAAATTCCCCAAGGTAGATGGGCTTCTTCTCTTTTTCGCCCCATGCCCGTGCCTTTTCCAGAGATGCCCTCAATGTGGCCTTTTCTTCATTCGTTCCTTGCCAAGCCTTTCCCTTCCATCGATCCGAGTTGGGCACCCAACTTGCCCCTTGATGGGTGAATTCAAAGGGATCATAAAAATGAACCGTAACGATCAGGTTATCATCCTTGGGCAGTTTCAGTTTTCCCAAAGCCCAGATGCCATTCCAGAAGGGCGGACCAATAATGATTGGCCGGGTAGGGTTTGTTTGGCGAATCCCGCTCAAAACTTTGGCCAAAACCTCATTCCATTTGCCATCGACCAGCTTGTCATGAGGCTCATTGAGCATCTCCAAATAAACCGAATCGGGCCGATCCTTGATCCTTCGTCCGATTTGGGACCAAATGGCCATAAGCCGAGGTAATTTCAGGTCGGGAGTTTTATCCATCTCATCGTAGTGATGCACATTGACGACAATGTTTAAACCGTTTTTCAGGGCTTGGTCGATGGCCCAATCGACCCGTTTGGCAAAGGATTCCTCTATAAGGTAAGGGGCCGACTTTCCCGCATGAGCGGACCATTTGACGGGAAGGCGGACAGAATCAAAACCCGCTTTTTTGATTGCGGTGAAATGGCCTTCCTTGAGGGTTACCCCCCACGCACCCTCGCTGGGTGCCTCCAAAGCATTTCCCAGGTTGATCCCTTTGCCAAGTTTTTTATTGAGCTCAAAAATCGAAGGATTGGGCACCTGGGCCTGACCGTTGTTGATTGGCCCGAGTTGGCCAAGGACCAGTATCATAACCAATATGCAACATCGACCCATGGTTTTTGCCTTTGCCGTTTGGATGAACAGGTCAAGGCCCAGGATCATTTTCAAAACGACCCCTTTTTGACCCAAAAATAATCCAACACCCTTTGGAAAACTTATGAACCTGCCCCCACCCTTGAAATTGACAACCCCGGAAAGGCTCACCAACCAACCGTGGCTAAACCTCTTTCGTGTAGGATGGACAAAGGAAAATACCCACGGAAAGTGGATCTTTGCCTCTCGTCGCACCGATCCCAAGTCCTGGCCGATTCCGGCCGACGCGGTGGTTATCGTGCCGATACTTCGCGATCCTTTGAAACCGGACAGGATCCTGATTCTCAAGGAATTTCGCATTCCGGTGGGAACATGGTCCTATGGGCTTCCTTCAGGACTCATCGAAACGGGTGAAACCCCTGAGTCCACGATTCGTCGGGAACTTCATGAAGAAGCCGGACTGGAAGTGGTTGAAATCATTCGGTTGTCTCCCCCTCTTTATTCAAGTTGTGGTCTTACAGACGAAACCTTCATCCAGGCCTTTGTCCTGGCTCGCCCTTTGCCTGGAGGGGCCTGTCCCGAATCGTCCGAAGCCATTGTGCCGCTGGAATTGGATTTCGAGGCTATTTGCCGATTACTTGAAAAACCGGACCATCCCTTTGACGCCAAGTGCTGGCTCGTTTTGGACGCCATCCGACAGCAAGGCTCCGTGGCCCCTTGGTAGTCCTTTGAGGGATCCAAAGGGCAATTAATTGGAGGGGACAATATTACTTGGGCGTGTTATCCATCCATTCTCACGCCAAAGGCACCAATGCCTTGGGGCCCCAATTCCTTGTCCATGGGTGCCAGGACCACCCCAGCGGGCAAATGGTGGCAATCCACAATAACATGGCGTTCGGATCGAATCTCAAACCCTGTCTCCAGGGGAATATGACCGGTGACTAGCCATTGGGAATTACACTTTTCCAAAAAACGGGCCACGGTATCCGCAGTGGTATCCCGATCCCAAAAGAGGCCATAAAGACCCCCTCCTGTGGCAAAATCCTGCCGGACTGGCCCCATTTTCAACAGGGAAAGGTCAAAGGCGTCCAGGGCCCCTGCTTTGGGAAGGGAATGGGTGAGCAGGATCCGGTTGGGCGTACGAATTGCCAAAGGAGACGATTCGATAAGGGTTTCATATGCCTCTAAAAACTCCGGCGCCTTGGGACCATATGCCTTTTGGACACCTTGTTCAAACACCCGGTTGAGGAGGCGATCGCTCTTCATGATCATGCGGCCATGGATTTGTGCCAATTCATGATTGCCGGGCAAAAAATGCACCCGCCCGGCATATTGGCATATCAAGGCAGCAACCAGATCAAGGGCCTGGTGACTTTTGTCGGATCCATCCTCGTAGGTGAATGGGCCATGCAAAACTTCTTGCAAAACAAGGTGCCGGCTTTTTTGATTGGACAAATCTGCCAGCAATAAAATGCGCCTTAGGATGTCCAATTGACCGTGGAGGTCGCCTGCAACTAAGATGGAGTCCCCAGCCGCAAGATCCAACAAGCGCCCGCTGCGACCACTCTGGGTGTTTTGAATCATTGCGGCCCGGTGGATTTGCAACAGAAGTTTGGCGGGATCAGGCATGGTTAATCGAAATGTTCGTCAAGGGGTTGCCACGCAGGAATCCCAACGATGTGTACCCGGACCGGTTCATCGGGAAAAACTGACCAGAGGCGATGCCTTACCATGGGGGGAATGACCACCACGGAGCCAGGAGAGACTTCCTCGATTTTGTCGTCCAGGGATATTTTTCCTGTTCCTTCAAGGATTGTGTAGACCTCGGTACAATCGCGGTGATAGTGTCGGGTGGAGTCCCTAATGAGAGTAATATGCAGGTTGAAACCCAAATCATCTGCTTTTGTAATGATGCGAATGCTCGCCCCACAAGGGCAGGGAACCGGTTCAACATGATCCAAATGACGACAAAACGGGTCGCTTTTCATAACGGGGATTGGTCCTTGTTGCGTTTATATTATGAAGGTTTTTGGTTCCTGGCACTTGGCATTGCCTTTATTGGGACCGGATGCGCCCGCATTGATTCCACGCCGGTAATCGAAAGTCCCCCCCCAACCCATCCCCTGGATCCATTCGCCCAATGGCCAATCATTACTGAAGATGGGCTCCCTCAAACGGGAATGACTAAACCTATCTCAGGGAAAGTGACTTGGAAAGGCCCCCTTGGGGAACGAAAACCATGGCTAGCCGCACAAAGTTCCCTTCCTGAAAAACCCAAACAGCCTATCGTGCCTCGAAACAATCCCTATTGGCCCAAAGTCGGCAAAGGTGGTGAGGTGGAGGGTGTTGTGGTTGCCTTATTGGGAGGCCCGGTACCCAAGAGTACCCCATGGAAACCCGGGCCATTACGGATCGAAGTAAAAAACAATGACCTTGTTCTCACCCAAGGAAAAAAACAAGTTGGGGTAGGGCTTGTATTGGCAGGGGAACCATTGACTGTGGTTCGAACCTCGGGGGATTATGACAGTATCAGATTTCGGGGTGCTGCCTTTTTCACCGCCCCCCTGGTGCAAACCAATCTTGAAACCCACATTCCCGTGCGTCGATCCGGTGTGGTCAAAATCGCAAGTTCCGCAGGCCATTTTTGGATGCAGGGGCAAATCATTGTAAGCCCTACCCCACTCATTACCCTTACGGACATAGAGGGCCGTTTTACCTTTGACGAAATCCCCAATGGCCAATGGTCCGTTTTACTTTATCACCCTGGTTGGTTGGAGCAATCCTGGGAACGGGACGGCGAAACTTTAGAGCCCTATTTGCTCCATTTGGGACCGGACCTATTTCAAAGGCTTCCCCAACCCTTGAATGGGGTTGGGAACTTTCACATGGAGGCCTCCGGGTTTTCCATCCAATAGGGTTTTGGAAATTTCTGTCATCCTTGGTAAACTTTCCGCTCAGGTATTGGATCCGTCCTAAGGTGGCGGACCGAATCTTTCAGGCATAAAAAAATGACACATCGGATTCCTTTGGGTTGGTCGTTCAATGGTGTTTCCTGTGGGATCCGTGGTGCTTCCGGGGAGACCGGGCGTCTGGATGTGGCCGTTTGCCACAGTGATCGACCTGCGGTTGCTGCCGGGGTTTTTACCCAAAACCTTGTCTTTGCCGCCCCGGTTGCCCTTTGCCGCACCCGTATGCCCCAGGGTCATGGGAACCATTTTCGGACCGTGGTCGCTTCCTCAGGCAATGCCAATGCCTGCACGGGCAAACAAGGCATGATGGATGCCTTGGCTATGACCACCCTTGTGGAACAAACGCTTGGCCTTCCTTCCGGGACCGCCTTGGTTGCAAGTACCGGGGTCATTGGCCGATTTCTTCCCATGGAAGAGGTCCGGACGGGAATCATTCAGGCATGTACCACACTTGGAAAGGACCCAGGCCAGCTTGAAAATGCTTCCAGGGCTATTTTGACTACCGATACCAAACCCAAGGTTTGCAGCCGGACAATGAAACTGGCCGACGGGGAGATTGTTTCCCTTTTGGGTATTGCCAAAGGTGCCGCAATGATTGCCCCCGACATGGCTACCATGCTTGGGTTTTTATTCACGGATGCACCGCTTTCCTCCACGCAGGCCCACCAGATTCTTACGGGCACGGCCAGGCGAACCTTCAATTGCCTCTCCATTGACGGTCATACCAGTACGAACGACACGGTCCTATTAATGGCCAACGGTGCCTCAAGGCCAGGAAAACTCCTTGAGGGATCGGACTTGGAGATTTTTTCCAAAGCAATCCATGAGGTCAGTGCCGAACTTGCGGGCATGATTGCTTCCGATGCCGAAGGGGCAACCAAGCTTGTCTATGTCGATGTCGAAGGAACCAGGACCGAGGCGGATGCCCAAAGAATCGCCCGGGCGGTTGCCAACAGCCCCCTGGTCAAGACAGCCATTTATGGAGCCGATCCCAACTGGGGCCGGATTGTTTCTGCGGCAGGATATGCGGGAGTTCCCTTTGACCCTTCGGAATTGTCCCTGTGGATGGATGGGCACCTTTTGTATAAGGACGGCTCCCCGGCCCCGTTCGATGCTTTGGCTATGTCGAACCATATGCGGTCGAATACTACCCTTGTTTTTCGCCTGCTTTTGGCGGAGGGAACCCTGGGCTGCCGACTTGCCACTTGTGACCTGACTCCGGAATATGTACGACTGAATTCCGATTACACCACATAAAAAACCCGCCCTGGATTTCTCCAGGGCGGGTGGGCAGGCCAATCCATTCGATCAACCCACTTTTAGTAGCGGATGATGAAGTCGATGGGCAGGGTAAAGAGGCCGTGTTGGCCCTGGTATGCCCTTGATTGGGCATAGTCATAACGAAGCTCGGACCGGATCCAGAACCCGTCTTTTACCTTGTAGGTAAGGGCTTGGGTAAAAGTGGAGTAGAGCCCGGCAAACCCGGTGCGGATTCCTTTGCAGTCATCGAAGAATTCGACGCGGGTCGTGGTACTCATCTTGTCGTTGATGTTGTAAGTCAGGTAGTTGACAAAACCATACCAGTTGGCCCATTCGTTATTCAGGACATAGATGGACCCATCACGGTTGGTAACGGTTCCCTGGAAATTGTTGGCAAAGGAGTACATTACATCCAGGGTGTAGTTCCAATCTTCATTGAAGTTATGGCTGTACAGGATCTCAAAAACATCATAACTGGTGAGTACCGCCAGGTTTTGGTTGTAGGCGGCTGGCCCAATCATGGTGTTGAAGGCGATCGAGTCGGTGGCCCCTTCGGTTTCGTACTTGATACCACCCAGGTAATTGAACTGGGCTGCCGGGCCAAAGAACACATCGGCACCCATGACGGCTCCGTTGTTCATTGTCCAGCGATCATTCAATTTGGTGGTGGCCAGAACACCCGTATTGGTGAAGGGGTTCGTCATGAAGGTGGCCGCACGGGAAACCGTCCGGTTCAAAGTCGGGTCAATCGATTCATTGAAAATCGTGGTCCAAAACTTACCCAACTTGACCTCGGTTCCCTGACCAAGTCCGGGAAGCCAGGCGTTTATGTAACCTTGGGTCATCGGGTCGATGCCATAGGTGTTGGGAAGGCCACCATTGGCCGTGGTTTGACCGGCGGCAAGGTTGTTGGATACGGTAAATCGGTAATCCGTACCAGCAAGGGCAGTGAGGTTGAAACCCCAATGAAAATCCTTCGATTCAAAATCGAGTAGTTTTTCCACTGTAATGGAGGTCTGCTCCATCATGAACTGGTTGCCCATATAGTTCATGGCTTGGGGCAGGTTGTTCTTGCGAACCGTTTGGCCGGTTTGGTTGGAGATGTTGTAGTTGGCCTCGGTATAACCCCGGGCACTTAAACCACTCGCCTGAAAGGCTGTTCCTTCAAGCACCTTCATTAAAAACAGCTTGTCGCCCTTTTCCTCCGCCATCTCTTCTGCTTCCCTTTTTTCCTTGAAGGGGGAGGTGGTGTTAGGGGGAACATCCTGCCTTACGGAATAAATGGTTCCTGCAGGGGGAACCTCCGGAATGGTTAAGGGAGCAAATCTTGCCGGTGATCCGCTGGGCTGAACCGCCTGGCCAGCAACCATTAAACCCGACATAAGCCACGAATAGACCATGGGGGACCTCCTGTCCCAAAATTTCTTGCAAATCTACTGGTTAGACCAGACACGATCGGGAGAAAAAGTGGTCAGTCTTTGACCGAGGCATCCATGCCTTGGCTGGAAAGAGAATCGTCCACAAGTCAAATCATGCCGAACCAAATGCAAACTATTTGTTGTCCTTACCTGCCGATCACTCGGCAATTTCGGCACAACCCGCCTCAAACCCATTAAGTCAACCTGCAGAAGGAAAATTCTGCAGGTTGAGATTGGTTTGATTAAAGTTGTAGAACTATTGGGCCAAGGCAACCGTTGTCAGGGCACCACGAACTTCAATGTTTTGGACAAACACGGGGCGGCCATTGCCATTTTCAACATAAACCCCATAGGTCCCTGACGCCAGGCGAATGTTGAAGCGACCCGTTTGATTGCTTTGTGTCTCCTCGGAAAAAAGCTCCGGGGAGTTTGGAATGAAAACAACACGGCGGTTGGCGGAATGGACCAAGCCATTGAGTTGGGTAAATTCACGACCCCTTGAGGTCAAGCGATTGAAATCGGTAGGGGGAACAGGCTGGGCCGGGGCCGGGGGTGTAACCCCTTGGGGAGCCGCAAGAATCACCCTCGGGAAATCGGAAGCAGTAACCCGACCTGACACAGGGGCAATGCCAAGTCCCAAGGCCGGAGCTGCCCCGGTTGGGCTGGGTGCAAGGCGTTGCTCATTGACCCCTGGAGCGGCTGGTGCCGGAGCGGGGGAGGCACAAGGAGCTAGGGGAACAAAAGCTGGGGCCCCTAATGAGGGAGCCAAAATAGGAGATCCTACCGTGGTTGTGGTGGTGGTTTGGGTGCAAGTGGTAACCGGTTCATAATAGAAAGCTTGGCGATACCCGGTTGTTGGTTGATAACCCACCTTTTCAACATAAGTGGTAACGGGTTTTAAGGCGGTTCGAAGCTGGTAACTGGTTTCTGGCGTGGCGACCTGTTTTTGGCTGCACGAGCCTGGATCGTAATAACAGCTATACCGGTAAGTTGTGACTGGTTCATAATAGTAGCTTGTTTGGGTGGCAATCACGGGTTCGTAATACGATTTGCGCTCATAGCTGGTAACGGGTTCGTAATACGACCGTTGAACGAATTGGGTGTTGCAGGTGTTGCAGGGAATAGGGCTGTTGCCAACCCCAGGATTGGAGGACACTGGGGCATAGTTGGAGGTGGTTGTTGTTGGTAGGTTTCGTCGAAACAAGCAGGTGGTTTGAAACGAAGGATTCCAGGCACCCTGGAGGTTGGAGGCTTGCAACGAAACCAGGGTAACGATTACCAAACCAAAAAGCAGGGATATGCGAAACATGGGAATTATCCTCATACACCATGGCAAAGGGTCCGGTGCTTCCGGGCCTCCTTCCATGATACGCACCCATCCCTGGCGCAAAACTTAAGAAAATCCACCAATCATCCAAAAAAATTGGGGATTCCCCTACCTTTCATCCTTGAGGAAGTCAAATCCCAACTCAAGGGAAAGCAAGCAAAATAGTGGTTTAATTGGGTCGTCCCGCCCGTTAAAGGCGGCACGACCGGCGTAGCCAAACCCAAATGGGCCAAACCCAAGCTTAAGAAAGGGCTTTTAGGGCCGCAAGGGCTTTGTCATAATCGGGATGGGTTGTTACTTCGGCGACATACTCGACATGAACAAGGACACCATTGCCATTTACTACAAACACGGCTCTTGTGAGCAACGGCAAAGGGAGCCCTTCGATGAGTACGCCATACCCTTTGCCAAAACTATGGTTGTGGCAATCGGAAAGGGTTGATTGGTGGGTAATTCCTTCCGCGGTGCAGAACCTTTTTTGGGCGAATGGAATATCAAGGCTGAAGGTATAGGCGGCCACCCGATCTCCCAAGGCGGCAATTTCCGTATCGAAACGATGGGTTTGTTGGTTGCAAACGCCGGTGTCCAAGGAAGGTACCACACTGAAAAGGCGGGGTTTGGCTGGGGTTTGAGCCAAGGAAACAAGGTCCAAACCATTCAGGCAGGTAAAATCGGGTGCTTTATCGCCGACCTTGAGCTCAGGCCCGATAAGGTGGATGGGGTTGGATTTGAAGGTGACTGCATTTTCTCGCTTCATGACGAAACTCTTGGGGTTGTTAGAACCTCGAAAGAGGCCCTCAACCACCTTTTTAGGAAGATCTAGTCCAAGGAATGGGGAGATTCTCTTAGAGGATAGCCCTGTTTGGTAATCCGATCGCCCCAAAGCCGGGTAATATCGGCTTCAAGGGATTTTCCTAAAGGCTTGTAATGGTTGGTTTGGTAGTTTATGTGGCTATCCAGATACATTTGTAGGCAATTGCGGACTTTTTCAAAATCTCCCAGTTGCAGTTGAGAATAAATTTTTTCCAGCTGAACCATGGGTTCCGCAACCAGCTCCTCGTATTTGATTTCTACAAAGCGGTCCGGGTTTAAAAGGGGCCTTGCCTCATCAAGCACCTTGTGCATTCGGACAAATGTATCAAACACCCGCTCTTCGAGTCCAATAAACCGGGGAACCTGGACCCCGTGGGTTAATTGCAAGGTTTTCCACAAATTCATGGTTGAGGGAAACACAACATAGGGATCCCTTAAAATGTGAACAAAACGGGCCCGGGGAAAGAGTTTGAGCAGGTGTTTCACCCGGAAAGTGTGAGGGGGCGATTTGAGTACCAGGCGACGAGGATCACCCCATGAAATCTCCCGCAAAAACCGCAAAAACCCAAGTTTCCACCGGTTCCGGGATTTCGGGCTCAATTTGTCCAACTCAAACGCTTCATCATCCGTCGGAGCGTTGTTGGGAAAGGCTATGGAAAGGTAAGGCGAAGGAAGCCCCAAAAGAGCCAAGGCGAATTCGTCTTCTTGGGGAAGGTCCCAGTTGCTTGCCATGTTATCCATCGGCCTTCGGGACGGGACAAGGCAATTGAGGAGCCGCTTGAATATGGGTGCCGAAACGATTGTGTGGTTGGGAGTCATACATTGAAGCGTGGTTGCTGACTTGTGGGCTGGGTCAAGAATCAGCAACTCATGCAACAGGGTGGTCCCTGTTCGCCAATGCCCAAGGATAAAAACCGGGTCATGTTCGAGGGGAGTCTTTGCTGGTTTCCCCCTCGTCAGGAAATTTTTTAGGAACCCGAGCAGGGTGTTCATCAGGGTGGTGTGGGTGATAACAATGGCAATGGGTAGCAGTTTTAGGGAAATGGCGAAGCGATTTTTGAGCAAAAGGCGCCACCAAGCGTATGCATTGCAACCTTGCCAAATGCGGGGAGTCCATTCCCGGGGGGGATTGATGAGTGATTTTTTGTCCGCCTTTGCCACGCTACACCATTTGGCCGGGCAAGGTTTTTCCCTTACCGAAAATGAATCCTTTGGGGCTATTTTAGGAATTGGATGTTACAGGCC
Organism: Planctomycetia bacterium; assembly: GCA_005808665.1. Classification (GTDB taxonomy): domain Bacteria; phylum Planctomycetota; class Planctomycetia; order Gemmatales; family Gemmataceae; genus SYLG01. The sequence continues at coordinate 15,925 of SYLG01000160.1, forward strand.
CAACCGACTCTCCATCATGGTTGGGTTGAATTTTGGTCTCGGAATGTTCCGCAGCATCTTTCATATCTTTGGAAGTCATATAAACGCCAAAGCAAAAACCGGCCACCAACCAAACGGTTAACCGGTTCAAAAGGGTTGCTGTCACCCCTAAGCTTTCATTTGCCCCAAACCAACCAAAAAGAAGGCCAAAGCCCAATTCCGCAATCCCTGCACCGCCTGGAAACAGGGGAATTGCCATTATGATCAACCCTACAGGAAGGATGAGAAACATTTGGGATAATGGGGGGGCGGGCATGGTCTCATCCGCCACGGTTTTGGTTATGCAATAAAAGCCAATTACCATCACCGCCTGTGCCAACCAGGAAATTGCCAAGGCCCGAACCACTACCCAAGGTTGCCTCCGATAGGCATGGACTGCAAGCCAAAAATGGCTTGCTGCCTCGCCGATACCCCTTGGAAACCACGACCTCAACCGTGAAGCAAATTTTTCCACCCGGACTTCCGGGAGCCAACCCAAAATCCACCAACCGAAAGCAGTAGACCCTCCCAGAATCCAGGCTGCCAAGACAACCAACCCTGGTTTCCCTTTCAACCCACCCGTCAAACCATCAGAAACCCAGTAAGTTAGCCCCAATAAACCAACAATCAGGAACAGGTTGGTTAAGGCAATCAAACGGTCCATTAGCACCGAGGCAACAGCCCGGGTTTTCCCAATGGGGGAGCGACGAGCAAGAACCGCCGCTTTCACCAAATCACCCCCCACAGCTCCGGGCAAAATGACCGAGGCATAAAACCCTGCAAGACCCAACCGGATTGCATCCCGCAAAGGGCAAGCAAGTTTAAGTGCAATAACCAGGCCATGCCACCTTAAAAGCGTCAGGAAAAGGGCCAAGATTTGGCATATCACTGCGCCTACAAACCAACCCCACCCGAAGGGTTCACCCTCTCCCCAATGCCTTTGCCAGATCCCTTTTAACCCAACCCCTGTGGCAGGATTCCAATGGGAAACCACCACCCAAGACAACAGGCCAAAGGCCAAAACATATTTGAAAATGGAGAACAGTTTAATTGCCATACCCAAAAAATCCTGCTCATGGAGGGGAAACCCTTATCGGTGGATTGTGGTCCATATCCACGATTGCAGGCAATAGGGTTCGAAAAATAGCTAATTCTCAATGGTCGGTTAATCCTGGATTACTTCCCCACCCTGGATTGTCCCCATGGCTTGCCAGGTTGCCCGACTAATGGAATTGGAAATGTAACGAACTGATCCGTCCATAAAAAGGCTATTGACCCCGGATGGATGATAGCTTCTACTAGTAATAGCTGCAAAGGTAGGGAGCGTTGCGGACCGCCCCTCCCGGTTGGATGTGAAATCCGTGTCATAGGTGATTCCCCCGTTGGTATAGGGAACCTTTGTGTTGGGTGTAAAAGTGGTAGTGAATCCGCTGTGGTGGACCCGGGCATCGACCCATTCTGTATGGCCCGAATCCGTTTTGAAGGTACCAAGGCTAAAGTTAGAGATTTCCTCCGGGGTGGCGGGAATTGGGGCACCCAAAGTTGCAGGGTTTCCCCCGTCACGGAGGTAGGGGGTAAAGGCTTTTACCTCGGACAGGCCCAAGGTTTGGCTGGCCCCGTCCAGGATATCCGCCATCCGGTTTCTGTGATTGGGACGAAACATACCTGTCCCCATTCCGGGGTTTTGTGGCGAAAACACCATCCAGGTACCGCAATTGGCAACATAATTGCCCGGGTAATAAATGATCGCACCGTCGACCCTTTCCCTGGCGTTGATTTCGCTTGGACAAATCAGGGTGGGAATACGGTAACGGGCTACAGGGGCATTGACAGGATCACTATAGGGGAGATTGAAATTGGCCAATTTTTGCAAGTTCTCCTGTTCCACAAACGGTAACAACCGGGCTGTCATGCTCCATGACACCCCGACACCAGCTTGAGGGTAATCGCCTGCGCTTGGGAAATTTCCCATGGTGGATTCGTAACTATGAAGAGCCAAGCCCCATTGCTTGAGGTTGTTTTGACAGCTCATGCGGTTGGCTGCTTCCCGAACCTTTTGGACGGCGGGGAGGAGCAAGCCGATAAGTACGGCAATAATGGCAATGACCACAAGCAACTCAATGAGTGTGAAAGCCGACCTTTTGCGTGAAATCAACATTAATCCAAATCCTCCAAGGGACCCGTTCAAAGCCAAGCCAATCCAAACCACACCAAACCAAACCACACCAGGAGGGCGGAAGGAGCCCACTTCATTCACAAGCTACTGAGACTCAGGCTCAATAAGGATATTTTAACGGGGCCATTTTCCTTTGTCCACCGAAAATCCAAGAAATCGTACAAATTTGGTACGATTTCAAAAATCCTTCTGGCTGGAAAAAATTGGTCCGGGCCAAATCGGAACCCCAGGAATGGAAATTAGGGCAAATGAAACCCTTTCCAGCTTTTTTGCCATTAAGAAAGGCTGTTGAAATGCATTTTCGCCAACGGATGTGCCAGTTTGTAAGGTTACCGCCTCAAAAAAGTGGGCCTCTTTTCCATTGCTTCCCAATTCCAACCCTTTTTTTTTACTTTTTTAGGGATAGGAATTGGGTATATCCTTCACATTTTCCGAACCAGCCGTTTTACCCAGGTGGTTCCCATGCCTGACCATGATCAACGGTTCAAGGCTCTCATCAAAGCCTTTTTTGCCGATTTCCTTCAACTGTTTTTTCCCGACTTTGCCAACCGGTTGGAGCTGGATTCGGTCCAATGGCCCAATACCGAAATGTC
>SYLG01000161.1 GCA_005808665.1 Planctomycetia bacterium
TCAGTCTCTCGCCAATCAGGATCAAACGCCTTGAAACAGAACCTGTAAAGAGGATTTGTAGTCCCGACTTTTGCAGCCTGATTTAACTTTTTCCCGGGAAAAACACGGTTTTCATGGTCCCAACTGCGTAACTTGGGGTAAAGAGTTTGGGTCCGCAAGGACTTTCAAAAGAGTGATGATTCAAGCTATTATTGGGAAGGAATAAATCGGCACGCTTTTTCGAAGCGATCCTTTTATTCCCGAATCCTTCATGCCGGGGCCCACTTGGTGGAAAACCCCTTAAAAGCCAAACCATTTATAGCTAAGGGCCGAAAAAAGAATTCTCGTTTTTTGAAAGGTACTAACTCGAACCCTTTCCCGCCAAACAATGCCAGGGTCTTGGGAGATTTTTTTCAAAAGAGATTGGTATAACTCAATAAAACAGCCAAAAACTGCCCGGCCACCCCGAGGGAGGTGTTTTTTCAACCTCTTTCCAGAATGAAAAAGCAATTCAATTTCACCAATTTCAAAACGAATGAGCTTTTCCCAAAGGGATTCCTCCTTCTGATCCCTTGGGCCAAGGGCACCTAGCCCGAAGGATTGAAGGGTATCATTGGACAAATAACATCGTCCACGGGCAAAATCCTCCATAAGGTCCCTCAGGATATTGGTACGCTGAATGGCGAATCCGGTTTCCACCGCTGGGAGGTGCCCCTGAACCAAGTCGCCATTCCAGATGGCAACACAACAAAGGCCAACCACCGATGCGACCTGATAACAATACGAATCCCTATCCGATGCAGTTTCAAAACCACGAAAAGCAAGGTCCTTTTCCACGCCTGATATGACTTCGAAAAGCCAGGAGGAATCGACAGGGAAATGCTTTATTACTTCAAACATTCCCGCCAAAACGGGGTTTTCACCTTCCCCCTTGAGTGCCATTATGAGTTGATTTTTCCAAATTTGCAACTCTCGGGACCGACTTTGGAAATCAGCATCCTGGTCGGCAATATCATCCGTTACACGCATGAATGCGTAAAGCACGGTCATGGCTTCCCTTTGAATCTTTGGAAGGAGTCCAAAGATAGGGGTAAAATTGGATCCCGATTGGTTACAAATGGATTTGCATGTCAAAAGGGTCTGATTCGAAAAAGGAGAGGCACTCAATGGATCCTGCTCCTTTCCGATCTTCTCCGGAATGGCGACAATAGCCAATGTCTCAAAAGTCTCATCAAGCCAATGGTTATCAATCCGCTTTTGTCCCATTTGGTTAGGGTGGGGCGCATTTCAATACTTTGGTAATTTTCTTGACGAATTTTGGCTAAAATTGCCCGGCCACCCGCCAGAAACAGGCGGATCTGTTCCCCGAGACTACCTTGCACCTTATCCGGAAGGCCCTCGCCTTGGGTAAAAAGGTCTTCCGCCCAATCGACCTCGTACCGAATCAACTTTCTAAGGGGTTCGGTTGCCTTGCGATTCTTAAAATCCGCTTCGGTTATACCAAAGCGATCCATGTCTTCCCCGGGGAGGTAGATGCGACCTATTTCAAGGTCCCTTTTAACATCTTGCCAAAAGTTGGTTAGTTGTAATCCAGTGCAAATACAATTTGAAAGATGTAAATTTTCTTTGTTAATAAACCCAAATAGGGTAAGTACGATTTCCCCAACCGGGTTTGCGGAGAGGTGACAATAGTCCAAAACTTCCCGCCTTGTGGAAAACCTTGTTTTGGTTTGATCCAACTGAAACGCTTTGATCAACCTTTCGAAAAGGTCCTGGTCCAAATGATTGTCCGTGGCTACTTTAGTCAACGCAATCAAAATGGGATGTTTTGCAGAAGGTGGATCGGCAAACGCTTCGTTTAATTCACCTTGCCACCACCTTAACAAGCCTATGGATTTTTCCGGACTTCCTGATTCATCACCAAGGTCGTCCGACCAGCGGCAAAATGCATAAACGGCTTCCATGCTGGGAATGAACTTGGGGGGGATAAACCACGAAATGACTGAGAAATTTTCACTATTTGCATGGGTAAACCATGAGCAGTACGCTTGGGCTTGGTCCAGGGAAAGTTTGGTTGGATTACTGGTGGGGCCATATTGCGCCAATTCTTTGGCAAAGAGATAAGCTTTTTTGGCCACCGCTTTTTAGCCCTTAAAAAAACAATTCCAGTTCCTAGCCAATCTATGGGTTGCCCTTGCCGAGGGATTACAATTCTTGGGGTCATACAATGCGAATATTTTCGGTAATATGGGTGGTTTATTATGCTTCCCAGATTGGAGCTTCCCCTGGGCCAAAGTTTCCCCATAATGCGGTAACCGCTGTTTGCCCCATCGCCGCAAAAATTGGAGCGGAAACGCTTAAACTTGGCGGAAACGCCGTGGATGCTGCTGTAACCGTTGCCTTTGTAATGGCCGTGACCTGGCCCGAGGCGGGAAATATTGGTGGGGGTGGCTTTATGTTGATTCATCGGGAGGACCGACCCCCTGAGGTGGTTGAGTACCGTGAATGTGCCCCCCTTGCTGCCCACCCTACATTTTTTCAAAAAGGTGATTCACCCAATAGTGGTAAAGCGGTTGGCGTTCCAGGTACGGTGGCAGGGCTTTTTTTGGCGCACAAACGCCACGGCAAACTCCCTTGGTACGATTTGGTCGAACCTGCCCGCAAACTGGCCGCCGAGGGGTTTCCCGTTTCCAACGGTTTGGCAAGGTCTCTCAATCGCGTATTGACTGCCTATCCCCAGGCTCAATTTCCGGATCTGCACAAGTTTTTTGGCCAACCCAAAGGGACTTCAAGGTGGGTTTTGGGTATGGTTTTGAAACAACCTGAATTGTCTGAAACCCTGACCCGGATTCGGGATCTTGGTCATGATGGTTTTTACAAAGGTGAGGTGGCAAAAGGACTGATCCAATCGGTTGTGAAATTAGGGGGATCCATGACCCTCGAGGATTTGGAGCGCTACCAATCCCAGGTGAAAGCACCCCTGCGAGGTACCTACAAAGGATACACCATTTTGGTTCCCGGTCCGCCGAGTGCCGGGGGGATGGTCCTCCTTCAAATGATGGGTATTCTGGAAGCGGGTGGGCTCGGCAAGCATCCCCGAAATTCCATGGAAACCATCCACCTTTTCACCGAGGCAGCAAGGCTTTCCTATCGGGACAGGGCCAGATTTGCAGGTGATGAAAATTTTCACATTGTCCCATCGCATTTATGGGAAAAAAATCGGGTGGTGGAACTTTCCCGATTACTGGACCCAAGCCGCTTTCTCCGGGAGGAAGAACTTGGACCACCCCTACCCTTGTCCAATCCTGCATTCAACCCAGGTGAATCCACGACCCATTTTAGTGTTATGGACGAAAACGGGATGTCGGTTGCCAATACTTATACCCTGGAAGACAGTTATGGAAATCACCATGTTTCGAAGGGTGGATTCCTGATGAACAACGAATTAGGGGATTTTAATTGGTTTCCGGGTCAAACGGACAAAACGGGAAGGGTTGGCACCCCACCCAACCAAATCGCCCCGGAAAAACGAATGCTGAGTTCACAAACTCCCGTGGTTGTTCTCAAAGGAAATCAGGCATTTATTGTAAGCGGAAGCCCGGGTGGCAGAACCATTCCCAATACAGTCAATCAAATCCTATTGAATATTATGGAGTTTGGCATGAATACACAGGAGGCGGTTGACTTCCCACGGATCCACCACCAATGGATGCCCGAGTCCCTTAGGGCGGAAAAACATGGAGAGGCTCAATGGGAGAATTCCCTCAAAGGAATTGGAAAAAAGGGAATGAAAGTAGTCCGATCTCCGCAAGGCGATGCCCATACTTTGGTTCGTCGGCTTGGTCAAAAAACCATTGAAGCCGGGGTTGACTCCCGTATTGAAGGTGCCGCCTTTGGAAATTGAAAAATAGAATCAGGGCATTTTGGGAAGTTGCGGAACCATTAGGGTGAATGGCCAAATGTAAGCTTGGGCCATGGTAATTCCTCCTACAACCATGGCAAGGAAAACACTGTGCCAAACTACTTTTTTGAAGATTTCCGCTTCCTTTCCAGCAAGTCCCGTGGCAGAGGTTGCCACCACAATACTTTGGGCATCGATCATTTTGCCCATAACTCCGCCGGTGCTATTGGCCGTGGTAAGCAAAACCTGGGCCTGCCCGGAATCCAGGGCCAAAACCCCGGTTTTTTCGACAGTAATAGCGGTGATTTTTTGCAAGCTTCCAAACAAAGCGTTGGAACCTGCATCGGTGCCTGTCAGAAAAACCCCAAGCCACCCCAGCATGGCAGCAAAAAAAGGATAGATGGACCCGGTTTGAGCAAAGGCCACTCCCAAAGTGGCATCCATCCCCGCGTATCGGGATAGGTAACTCATCCCCAACATGACCCCAATCGTGGGGATGGGAATGACCATTTGTCGGGCGGTAGATCGGGCTACCCTGGCAAATTGGGATTTATTGGGTCTTAAAATTAACAGGGAAACGAGAACCGACTGAAGCACTGCTGATCCTGGGGTGGTTAGCCAATTGACCATAAAAACCGCCCTTTCGGGCTCGGAAGGTTTGGTGGGGTCCTGAATGGCCGGATCCCGCAAGGATTGTCGATCCAAAAAAGGAATGGGAAAGCTGACGGCGGACGAAATGGGACCCAATTGCACGCTCCCTTTGTTTTTCTCCTCAACCTGCCTTAATAGACCGTGCCCAACAAGGAAAATCGACATAAGCAAAAATGGGAACCATGCCTTAAAGACACTTATTCGATCCACCCTTGCAAAAGGTAGGGTGGGACCGGGCCCGGAAACAATCGGTCGGGGTTTTTCCCTCCAAAAAAACTTCAGGTAAAGGGCGGTAATTCCAAGCGAGAATATCCCCCCCCCGATATCTGTCATGAGATAAACCACCGCTCCCGGGATCCAGGTGTGAAGTGTCGCAAACACATATTGAAACAGGGCAAATGAACCCCCTGCGACCAACAATACCGGCCAAACCTCCAAAGATTTGTAAAAGCCGCAAAGGCAAACCGTCATGTAAAGGGGCACGAAAAGCGAAAGGATAGGGAGTTGGTGCCCCGCCATGACGCTTAGCGTTTCCGGGGGTAGGTCCGTTACTTTCCCCAACACCAATAGCGGGTTTCCCAAGGCACCATAGGCAACCGGGGAGGTGTTGGCCAATAGGCAAAGCACGGCGGCTTGAATGGGATTGAAACCCATCCCAACCAAAATGGCCCCACAAATGGCAACCGGCGTGCCTGAACCAGCGGCCCCCTCAAGGAATGCTCCAAAGGAAAAACCAACCAAAACCGCCTGAATCCTGGGGTCACCCGATAGAGACTCAACCGATTCCTTGATGCGTTGAAAACATCCTGTTTCCACCGTGAGATTATAAAGAAACATGGCGGCAAAGACCGTGAACCCAATTGGCAACAATCCAAATAGCATCCCATTCAAGTAGGCGGCAATTGCGGTTAACCAAGGCATTTTGTAAATCAAAACGGCGATCATTAGGGCAACCAAACCAGCCGTAGCGCCGGCCAGGGGTGCTTGCCACCGTTTTACCACCAATAGGGTGAACAAAACCAAAACAGGAAGAAAGGCAAACAAGGTGGAAACAAAAGGCGACCAACCTTGGGGAAGGAAGGAAATCCAATTTTGAGGCAGAAAATCAACAAGTGGGTCCAACCTTTGATGGTACATGGATTATCCGGGTGGGAGGGGGGGCCATTGTTGGCGACGGGTAAAGTCCTAGGGTTTTTAATAGGAATGGTAGGGCGGTTTCCCAGCGGATTGACTCAGGGAATGGCATGAAAAGTGATTGGGCTTCGAATTCAGCCCAGCCTGTTTTGTCTCGTGGAAACCTTTGGGACCATTGCTCCACAAAATGCAAGATCTGGACCTTCCTCCTTCCCAGTTTGGCGATTCCCTGGTTTCAACCATGGGAAAGGGTTGGTTCAGTTTGGTTGGTGGCCTTTGGGGTCCTTTTAACCACCAAGCCGCCCTGGTTTTGGTGGTTGCTCCGTTTTCTCCCTTTGGCCGGGTCGGTGGCCTTTTTTGCCCTCTGGCTACCTTGGACAATTGCCGGGGAATTCCTTTGGCCTGATTTGTGGTTCAGTCCCAGCAAGGAAGGATTGCACCGGGGCGTAATTTTATGGCTAAAGGGAACAGGGTTGGCAATGGGATTTTTGGGCCTGAGTCGGGCCGCAAAGGCAAACGATATTTTTTTTACCTTGCAAAGCGTGGGGTTTCCAAGGTTACTCCTTTGTGTGTTTTGGATTACGATTCAACAAACCAATCGATTATTGGCGGATTGGCGACGAACAATGCAAGCCCATCGGGCCCGATCCACCCCCGGAAAGGGAAATATCCAAAAAACCATGTTCATGGCAAGGGTTTGGGCCCAATTACTTGTGCGCTCGCAAAAGCGAACCGAGGAATTGACCTTTGCCCTTCAAGCCCGCGGATTCAATAGGCGGTTTTTCATCCTTGATAAAGACGCAACCATCCCATTTACATGGATATTTCCAATTGGTTTAGTGGCTTTATTTGGTATGTTGGCATTTTGGGAGCTGGGTTGGCTATGAGTCCTCTTGTTTGTTTCAAAGGACTGACAAGGTCCTCGCCCAATGGGCGAGCTGTCCTCTTCGATGTCGACTTTCTAGTGGAACCTGGCGAAAAAATTGCTCTTTTGGGCCCTAACGGTGCCGGGAAAACCACTCTTCTCAGGATGTTGGCCGGGTTGGTGGCCCCAAGTTCCGGGAAAGCCTCCCTGGGACCTTTCGACCTCAATCAAAAACCTGATCGCAAAAAGGCACCCACTTTGGCCGGTTTGGTCTTTGCCCATACAGATGACCAACTGCTCCAGGCCACGGTTTTGGAAGAGGTTGCCTTGGGCCCGCTCAATTTGGGAAAAACTCCCACCGAGGCCAAAGCTATGTCCCTGAACCTTTTGGAGCTTTTTCACCTTTCCAATCAGGTGGATCAATCACCTTTTGACCTTTCATCCGGTGAAAAAAAGAGGTTGGCCCTGGCGTCTATCCTGGCAATGGAACCGCAAATCCTGCTTTTGGACGAGCCTACCCATTACCTCGATCAAAGGGGAAAGCGGGCCCTGGTGGAGACCTTGAAAAAATGGAGTGGGGCATTGATTTTGGCAACCCACGAACCAGCTTTTGCCCGATTAATATGCCCAAGGGTAGCTATCCTCGATGAAGGAAAAATGGTTTTTGACGGCAATTGGAACGATTTGGCGGGAAACCCTTCGTTTTTGGAAATACATGGCGTGGAACCCATTGAATCTGTTTTTACTTAGTCGTTTCAGAAAAACCCTCTGGTAACGGGCGTTGAAAAGGGCACCGATTATTTTGGGTGCTCTTTTCCTTGAACCAACCCGAAGTTAGGAAACCGTCAAGGTGAACGATTGGTCGACATTCACGCCCCGGCCGTTGGTGGCTCGAACCAGGAGAATATAAGTGCCCTGGGTACCGACCGCGGCGGTTCCCGAAAGAACCCCGGTGGTTTTGTTTAGCTCCAGGCCGCCAGGCAAGCTGGTACCTGTTCCTGTCACCGAAATCAGGCTGTAACACGGCTTTGGTTTTCCGGTTGCTGTGAAGGTAAAGGACTTGCTCACCCCAATGGTAAAAGTGCTGCTGCCTGCACTGGTGAAAACCGGGTCACTAGGATCCTGGAAACCGTAACTGACCCGGGGACCCGATCCCCCTGAAAGAAACCTCACCAAATAGGTCCCACCCGTGGCGTTCAAGGTGATGGACTGAAGATTGGCATTTGCCACCGCACCCACGGTACTATTCGATGTGGACACCGCCCCGGAAACCCCGCTGGCCCCTGAACCCCAGGTTACCGCACCGGCATTGGCTAATCCCCCATTGTTCCAGCTTGCACTTGTTACCAGGTAGTTCCCGGTGGAAAGGGCGGTGATGCCCCCACTGCCTATCTGGTCAAAGGCCGTGGACCCAATCAGACTGTTGCTGCTGGCAACGATGCCCTTGGTCGTCCCATCCCCGGCACCAAAGGTTACCGCCCCAACATCACTTGTTCCGCCATTGTTCCAAAGGGGACTGGTGATAACATAGTTACCGTTTCCGGTTAAGGCTTTGATGCCGCCACTACCTAGTTGATCCCCCGATGTGCTTCCAACAAGGCTGTTGGTACTGCCGATGGTTCCGTTAGAACCGCTGGAACCATTGCCCCAGGTGACGGCTCCAGCGGTGGTTGCCACTCCGTTGTTCCAAAGCGGACTGGAAACGACGAAGTTGTTGTTGGAAAGAGCAGTAATCCCGCCGCTACCCACCTTGTCGTTGGTAGTCGACCCGACAAAGCTGTTGAAAGAGTTTACCGCACCGGTGGTTACCTGGCTGGAGCCGTTGCCCCAGGTGACCGAACCCGCATCGACTACATTTCCGTTGTCCCAAAGGGGACTGGCCACGACATAGTTTGGGCCAAGGATCGTGATGCCTCCACTGCCGATATTGTCCGTGATTCCCGAACCAACCAGGCTGTTTAAGGAGTAAACGACCCCGGTAGAACCGCTGGCCCCGTTACCCCAGGTAACCGCCCCGGCATCCGTCGTGCTACCGTTGTCCCAGAGCGGGCTGGAAACGATGTAGTTGTTGTTGGTTAAAACGGTGATGCCTCCGCTGCCGATTTGGTCACTGGCGGTGCTGCCAACAAGGCTATTGGTGCTACTCACCAAACCACTAACCCCTGAGGAGCCGCTGCCCCAAGTGACCGCCCCCCGTGAATCGTTCCAACTGCTGCTTACCACCACATAGTTGTTGTTGGTCAGGGTGGTGATTTTTTCCCCCACCTTGTCGCCCGCCGAGCTGCCTACCAAACTGTTGCTACTGGACACGGTTCCGGTTTGGCCGGTGGAATCGCTGGTGGAACCGCTGGCAAAGGTGGCGGCTCCCACCTGAACGGAATCATTATTCTTCCAAAGCGAACTCTTTACGACAAAGTTGTTGTTGGTCAACTGGGCGATTCCATTCAAGCCGACATAACTATCCACAACTCCACCCACCAAACTGTTGGTACTACTCACGGTTCCGGAGGTTCCTGTACTGCCATTGCCAAAAGTGATGGCCCCCCTGTTGCTGATCCAGTTGTAGCTGTTGACCACATAGTTGCCCCCTGTTAGGGCAACCACTCCACCAATTCCAATGTTGGCACCAGTCTCCTCCCCAACCAAGCTATTCAAACTTGTTACCTCGCCCGTTACCCCAGCGTTGGCACTACCCCAGGTGGCCGCTCCACGAACCCCGTTCCAATCGGGGCTGATCACTACAAAGTTGCCATTCGTGAGAACAGTTACCCCACCATATCCCACCTTGTCCCCATTGCGGGCCGAACTTCCCACCAGGCTGTTGTTGGGAGAGAGCCAACCAAAAAAGCCTTGAATTGTGCGGCCGGTGGTCCCGTTGAGCCAAGTGGCCGCTCCGGCACTGTTGCCCCCATCGTTGTCCCAATTGGGGCTCCGCAAGACAAAATGGCCTCCACTGAGGGGGGTGAGGGCGGTATCGCCCACGAAGTCATTGGCCGTACTACCCATGATGCTGTTGGTCGAACCTACCAACCCGCTGATGCCACTGGTGCCACTCCCCCAGGTCACGGCACCGACATCCTGAGTACCTCCATTGTCCCAAAGCTGGCTACGCACCACATAGTTGGCATTAGTAAGGGCGGTGACTCCGGAAGAACCTACCTTGTCGGTGGTATGGCTACCCACGAGGCTGTTTACCGAACTGATGGCCCCCCAAACCCCGGAATCGCCATCCCCCCAAGTGACCGCCCCCGCATCGGATACATTGCCATTGTTCCAATCGGGGGTTTTCACCACATAATTGCCATTGGTCAGGGCGAGTATGTCATAGGCTCCCACATTGTCCCCGGCGGAACTCCCTACCAAACTATTGGAACTGGAAACAGTTCCGCTTACCCCCACCGAGGCATCACCAAAAGTAACTGCCCCCGCATCGGTGGCCAACCCGTTGTCCCAGGTCGCACTCCGGATCAGATAGTTTCCATTGGAAAGCATCGTTACCCCGGTTAGGCCAATTTGGTCGTTGGCACTCGATCCTCGAAGGGTGCTGATCAGGGCCCCGGTTGTCCCACTGAAGAGATAAACGGCCCCTGCATCCGTGGCGGCAAAATCATCATTAGGTGCGGTGATCACCACATTGCCCCCGGTTAAGGTGACAATATCGGTGCCGAAGCCATTGGCTGAGCTCGGGTTGGGATCGGTGAAATAGGAATTTACGATAATGGCAACGGTACCGGTTGCCTGATTGTAGTTGTTGGTCGATGCGGCCGTGACGCCCAAAGTATGCGAGCCTGTACTCAAAACGGTGCCCAGCGGTGTATCGTAGGTTAGGGCTCCGGGATCAGATCCCCCTACAACGCCTGACACCGAGGCATTGAGTTGGGAATTACTGAGGGGAAGGCCAAGCGTAATGGCGGTAGGAGTGGACCAGGAAATGCTTTGATTGGCTTTGGTGATGTTTGCGGTAGTGGTGGGTTGGGTGAGGGAGTAGTTCCCCGCACTGCCTCCGCCGATCGTAAAGCCTGCTATGGAGATCGTAATACCCGTGGCAACAGTGGCCGAAGCAAAGGTCCCTGCCGCCGTGCCTCCCAGGGTTACCGTATCACCCGATACAATCCCAACCAATGCCGAGGAACTGGTCGTCAACGACGAGGTCGTCCCACCATCATAAACCTTGTTCGCAGCCGTCGTGCCAGATACCGTGAGTCCCTTGGCCGTGATGGTTTGGGTGGTGGCGGTTGAGGTGCTTTCCTCAAAATCGGACGAACCGCCATAAACGGCAGTAATGGAATGGGTCCCAACGGCAAGGCTACTAAGAGCAAGGGTGGCGACTCCACTATTATTCAATGCACTTGTTCCCAGGGTCGTGTCTCCTACCTTAAAGGTCACCGTCCCGGAAGGTGAACCCACGGAAGCCGGCAGGGCGGTCGCCGTGAGGGTGATAATGTTGCCATAGGTGGAGGAACCGGCGGAGGATACTAGGGTGGTTGTTGTGGGCTGATTCACGGCAACCGTGGGACGGTTGCCCCAGGGGTTGGTCCAACCGGTGGCACCTTTATAGTAGTAAACGGTTCCTAGAACATTAATGTTATTGAATACCCCACTTCCAAGTGTGGGTGCA
>SYLG01000027.1 GCA_005808665.1 Planctomycetia bacterium
ACATCAGATCATGCATCGAATCCTTCAGGAAAAAGCTTCCCTCACCTCGACTCATCCCACTACAGGGTTGAGAAAATCGGGACCCTGGCTACTATTCCTATACCCGTTTAGCACTAAAACCCGTGAACGCATACAATTATAATTCCTGCCTTTCCAAACAAAACTTTGATTGGAGATTTTCAAATGGTGACAAACATTTTCAGAAATCCGCTTCGTCTCCTGTTAAGCCTGGCTTTGGCCCTCCAATGTTCGGTTTTAGTTTTTGCAGCCGACACGCTTCCTGTTACCCTTCAATCCAGAATGATTGGGGGCCAGCCGGAAACCAGGATCCAAAGCTGGAATCCCGCTGAAACGGCCATTATTGTTTGCGATATGTGGGACCTGCACCATTGCTTGAATGCAGTTCGTAGAGAAGGAGAAATGGTACCGAGGTTTAACCAATTTCTTGAGAATGCCCGTGCGAAAGGCATGTTAATCATTCATGCCCCAAGTGATTGCATGAAACCTTATGAAGGACAGCCTGCCCGTAAACGAGCTCAGAACGCACCCAAGGCGGCAAACCTCCCTGCCGAAATTGGAATATGGTGTTCGAAAATCCCAGCGGAAGAAAAAGGAGTTTACCCCATTGATCAATCCGATGGGGGTGAGGATGATGATCCCACCGAACATCAAGCTTGGGCGGAAAAACTGAAGGGTATGGGTCTAAATCCAAGAGCACCCTGGACCCACCAACACAAAGGGTTAAGGATTGATCAGGATTTGGATGCGATTAGTGATTCTGGTATTGAAATTTGGAATCTTTTGTACACCAAAAAAATGAAAAATGTAATGCTTTGCGGTGTTCATGTTAACATGTGTGTTTCAGGAAGGCCTTTTGGAATGCGGCAATTAGCCAAAAACGGAAAAAATGTGGTATTGGTTCGTGACCTTACCGATTCCATGTACAACCCGGCAAAATGGCCCCATGTTAGCCATCATGAGGGAACTGCCCTATTCATTGCCCACGCAGAAAAATACATTTGTCCAAGTATTACTTCGGACCAAATCCTCGGAGGAAAACCCTTTGAATTTCGACCAATCACCGGAAAATAATTGATCCTCAAACCCATTGGAGGAATCTCCATGAATCCTTTGAACCGTCGGGCCGCCCTGCAATGGGGGGTTAGCACACCTCTTTTAGGGTTGCTTGGCACCTTTGCCTCTTGGTTAGGGGCAAGGACAGTTGACAAGGCAAAGGCAAAACGGGTGATAATGATTTTCAATTGTGGGGGGCCAAGCCATATTGACCTTTGGGACCCCAAACCGGATGCCCCTGCCGAAATTCGGGGGCCATTTTCGACCATACCAACCAAAATTCCGGGCATTCGGTTCACCGAGCTCATTCCCAATTTGGCCAGGATTGCTGAAAAACTATGTTGGATCAGGACCGTTCACCACCAACATACTCAACACAATTCCGCAATGACCTGGTCCATCACCGGAAGGCCCTATCGGTTGGATAGCACTTTGGTACATCCAAGTGCGACCGATTTTCCAAGTTTAGGAACGGTGGTAGGGCATTTGGCCGGACAAGAATTTCGAAAAGCAGGTACTGTGCCCTATGTTATTACCCCCTTTCCCAGTTGCGATAGTTATGTGTATTTAAGTCCTGGCCAATTTGGTGGCTGCCTGGGACGGGAGGCCGATCCCTTGATTTTAAACCTTGACCCCAGGATTCCCTATCCCAAATTTTTGTCTGATCAAAAAACACCTAAGGGATTTCAGGAGGATATACAACAAAAAATCACCTTGTGGCAAGCCCTTGATCGTGAATCAAAAACTGCACTTGACCAAAAAATCAAAGCCAAAGAATTCCTGGTAGATTCGCCCATCCGAACCGCCTCCCGGTTGGAACTGGAACCGGAATCCGTTCGGGCACAATATGGTCGCCATCCTTGGGGAGATTCACACCTCCTGGCCCGACGGTTATTGGAAGCCGGAACCCGATTTGTTAGTGTCGTAAATGGGCCAAGCATTACCTGGGACACCCATAAGGATAACTTTGCATCCTTAAAAACCCGCCTGGTCCCACCAATGGAAAAAGCATTCGTTGCCCTGGTTGAGGATTTGATTCAACGAGGCCTTTGGGAGGATACCTTAGTACTATCCCTATCGGATTTTGGACGCACTCCAAAAATCAACGCCGATTCAGGAAGGGACCATTGGCCCCAATGTTTTAGTGCCATCCTTGGAGGTGGGGCACTTAATAACGGTACAGTAATTGGGACTTCCGATAAAACAGGGGCATTTCCCAAGGATCAACCCCAAACACCTGCTGACTTGCACGCAACCATCTTAATGGCCTTGGGACACAATCCCGAAATGGTGCTTCAAGCAAAAGATGGTAGGCCATTTATCGCTTCGGAAGGGACTCCCATCAGGCAACTATTACGATAGATCCACTTTGTAAGTATAAGAAAAACCAAAAACGCCAATAATAACACAGAATTCATTTAACCTTAAATGAATTCTGTGTTCCTAAAGAAAGGTCAAAACCTGAACCAGGTTTAGCCAGGAATTCCACCTTGGTTATTAGAATTAAACCCTGCCGTAAAGGTACTAACTTCCTGGAAACCCAAGGGAGTGAATTGTTGGATAGAAACAATTGGAGCGCTGTTGTACCCTGGCATTAATACCAATTGAGAAATCCCTAAGCTACTGACAATACAACCGACCCTTGCCCCAGTAGGTTTCTGGGGATTAAATGGCCAAATCGTATCGATCACAACGCTTGGGTTTTTCCCGGAATTAATTTGAACATAGGGGTTACCAACATTGATACCAGTGACCACATCAGCAAAACCATCATTATCGAAATCGGCTACTGCCAACCAAACGCCACCGCCAAACTTGGCAGGTGTGGTTAGGTAACTTTGTATAGCTGTCGCAATTCCATTGGTTTGATTAATGGAAAAAACTTTAACATGCCCTGGCCCACCAAAAGAAGGAGTGGTTATTATATCAGCATAACCATCATTATTAACATCTCCTCCAGCAACATTAACCCCACCCAAAAAACCAGTTCCATAAGCATAAAAACTGGCTAAAACTCGACCTGTTTTGGCATCAAATGCAACGATATGTGGTGGCGTTTTGGCGGATGTATTGGCATTTGCTGAGGTTACCCCTGAAATGATATCATCGAAGCCATCATTGTTAATATCGCCTGTGGCGATACTAACTCCCCCTTGGTAATAATCATAGGGGAAGAAATTTTTAATGGGTAGCAGGGTATTGCCGTCAAATACCCGAATGTTGCCATTACCACCAAGCCCCGCTGCAACCACAATATCCTGGGTCCCATCCCCATTTACATCTCCGGTGGTTGCCCTTACACCCCCCAAAAAATTCTTAAATGCGGTAAATTGTTTAACCAATCCATTAGGATAATTGATCTGGACAACCGCAGCAGTTCCCGGAACCCCAGCGGTAGTAACAAGTGGTTTGGCACTTGCCACATTATAAGCAACCGTTAAGGTAGCAAGGACTCCCCCAACTGGAACAGAATTAATCGTATTTCCTGCCTGATCTGAAATGGATCCAGGATTAGAGAAACGAATGGTTAATTGCCCTGAACCCACCAAGCCAGGTACCTGAATCGTAAACGAAGGAACAAATTGACCTGCAAGGGGAGGGTTGACCAGTGAAACAGGAATGATTTGGCCAGTGCTTGTAATTGCGGTAAACGCGGAATCAACCATCCCGGTAACGGCTTCATTAAAAGAAAGTAGTGCTAAAACGGTACTGGGAACGGTACTAGGTTGATTAAGGAACGAAATTACGGAAGGGGGAATATTATCATTTAGGGTATAGATTTGGCCTGTATTAAAACCCCCTTGAAGGAAATTTCCATAGCTGTCCTGGATACCACTATCTACCGGTATGGTAAGGCTTAATTGGCCATTGCCACCAAGATTACCAACCGTAATTTCAAAAGAAATATTACCAGGTTGAGGGGTAACCAGAGTAACAATTCCAGAAGTTCCAACGGTATTAAGTCCAAAAGATTTTGTAACAATAGTGGAAGGATTCATTGTTTGTGAAAAAGTAACTAAAAATGTTACAGAGGTACTTGTTACTATTTGCGAATTGGGATTGAACCGATTGCTGCTAAGAACTGTGGGAGCTTGTCGATAAATTTGATAGGATTCATTTGGAGAAGGTAACGAATTGATGTTTATAAGGTTACCGGCAGTATCGGTAATTGAACAAGTAGGCGATAAGGCTAACCCTAAAGTACCGTTTGCCAAAGGTACCGAAACCAAAACATTTACGGTTGAATTGGAAATGGTTGTACCTGAGGCAAATGAAACCCCCTGAATAACCGCACCTGGCATTCCGGTCGTAATAAACGCCCCAGGAGTAACGGTTAGTGGATTTAACGATTCATTAAACACAGTTTGAAAGGTTACGACCTGTGAAGACGAACTGGTTGCCTCAGGATCAAATCGGGAAATGGAATTCAAAATCGGAGTGACTGAGTCAATAATATAGTACTGACCGGTTTTAAATCCACCTTGAATATAAGGCAGGCCAGTAGTTGAAATAAAGTTTGCATTATTGGAAACCTGAAGTTGAATGGTTCCATCACCTGAAAATCCGCTAACCTTAACCAAGAATTGATTTTGGCTTCCTAAAATAGCTTCAACCTGTGTAACTGGTTGTGAACCAATTATAATGGTCCCAGTTGTAGCAACCTTAAAGTTAATATTTGCATTATCAATACTTGTTTGATAATTAATAATATTTGGCGGCAACGTAACAATGCTTGAAGGAAGAATGTCTTGTGAAAAAGTTATAATAAAGACGACTGATGAACCTGAGACAGTTTGTCCAGAAGGGTTATAACGGTTAATCGAAGTTACAACTGGTGAACGGGGATTAACTTCAAAAGCCTCAGTAACTTTGCATGGAATGGATAAATCAACCAAAGGGTTTCCAGGTGCAATGGCTTTGATTTGCGCAGTTGGATTAATATTAATTGATAGTTTGCCGAAGGATCCTGCCTTGGTTGGTAATTTAACTGTTACTAAATAATTTTTGTTATCTATTATACCCTGATTAACAACAGGAACAACATTAGAAATGGTACAACTTCCAAGTGATGCATCTTTGACGATTATAAAATCTGCCGAATTAACACTCGTTGGATCAACATCAAAATTAAAACGCACATTGAATACAACAGAGGTTGTTGGAGGAGAATCAACCCGAATGGTGGAAGGTATGGACCTGACAATTGATTGGACGGGTACAGCGGCAGGAACAACGCTTGATGTCCAAAGGGTGGAAGCCCCATTGGCAATTGCCCGATATGCAACATTTCCTTCCATGTTAACGATCGAGTCCACACTTCCCGGTACACCACTCTGATTCTGGATGGGAATTGTAGTATTGGACGTTCCCTGGGTTGAGTACAGGATCCTGTTGGTTGCCCCAAGGGTACCAATATCCGCAGTAAAATAAATTTGGTTGTCCACCGGGGTGAAATCAGCCGGCGATGAATCAGAACTACCCGGATTAAGGTCTTTGAGAAGGGAAACTACGGGCGCATCAAATCCGGTAATAATGTAGGGTTCAAAATTATTCAAGGGTGAAGCGGAAGTTCCAGAACCTTGGTTCGCCGCTGAAAAAACGGCGAATTGATTACCGGAAACAATACCGGTAGGAGTTGGGTCCGAAGGAGCCATCCCGGAATTATTGGAATTGATATTCCGAATATTTTTGGTTTCGGAAAGAGTTCCATTGGAAACCCAAGGTTCGTTGCCTACCAATTTATTGGTAGGTGATCCAAAGAAAATGTTATTGCCAAACGATTGAATCGTTGTTGATGCATCCAATGATAAAACATAGGTTATATCGCTTCTACCAGAAATAGGGTCTATAATCCCGGTAGTTTTAAATAATGAATTACCGGTATAACCATCTAGGGCGGTAAAATAAACTACCCCTTCAATAGCTGAAAAATTAATAGGTTGAGCTGTACCAGGATTACCAAGGATACTTCCAACTACAACCGCGGAGGTATCTGTTGGACCTAATTTATATAATGAATAATTACCTTGACTTGTTTTACCAGAGAAAAATAAAGTTCCATTTGCATTAACAATTGATTTGCCAGCAACTGAGGAAGTACTGGCAATAGAATCAACATAATTGGATGCGACTGTTAATTGATTACCGTTTGAATCAATTTGATACAAAACCCCACCATCGTTAATATAAATGTATCCATTAAAAGAGCCAACAATTTTAGACGCTGAACTCAAAGGTGAAGATAAAGTAACATTTACAGGAATACTGTTTGCAACACCTTTACTGTAATAAAGCAATTTATTTCCATTCGCATTAGCTTTAAGGAAATAAAGTGCGTCATTAAATGATAAAAGTGATCCTGGATCATAATTTGATAAAAAAGAACCCGTAGTAACCGCTACGGTACTTGCCGAAGTTCCATTTGTACTCCATAAATCATTACCTACAACAAAAAACAAAGTGCCACCAACATTTACTAAAGTTGAAACATTAGGAGATTGAATACTAATTGATGATGTAAGTAAAGTCTGATAAGTAGATCCTACATAAAGTTCAGAACCTAAAAGACCATTATCCGCGGACAAATATAAAACTCCATTCCTAACAGCCAAATTTGTAGGATTTGAAGACGCTTTATTAGAAATATTAAAATCTTTCAAAATAAAAGTTGTTGTAACAGTACCTTGTGAAGTGAATAGTTCATTTCCATAAACAGGGTCATTGGCTGCAAAAAAAGCTTGATAATGGTTGGCTACAAATTGGGTTGGATTTGACCCTTCCAAACCAGGATTGATATCAATCACCTGCATTGAACCCACCGCCCCTCCAAGAGAAACAGGGATACTCGAGGGTTCCATCCCCAATGGGGTAAATGTTGTAACGGAGTTGTTCCCGGTTCCCGTTGTTGTCAGAAGACCACCATCGGCTGCCAGGATCAACGCATTGGGAACCACAACTGAATTAAGGAGACCGGATGCTGGGTTCAGGCCATTGCCATTAGGATTAATATCGAGAGCCAATTTGGTTATTATTCCGTTTGATTGATAAAGTTCGGTGCCTCCAATTTTCCCGGTAGCAGCGAAAAATGCCTGACCATTCAAAAATCGCATAGGGCCTACAGGATCTGCTGGTAACAAATTACCTGAGGCACTTTTAACTGGCTGGGTAAGGGCTGTAGGTATAGTGAAAGCCGGGGCATTTTGTGGAACTGTAAAAATGGACAACCCGGCATTGCCATTTATCGTACCTTGAAAGAAAAGGTTGCCATTAAGTAAATTTAAATCTTGAATTGATGTAAAATTATATCCAACAATTTGGGTAATCGAAAAAGAAGCATTTGCCAAAGTTTGATTATTACTTAAACTAACTTCAAAGATTCCATACGATCCATTTTGTAATTGGTCAACAATATATAATAATCCACCTGAAATAAGTAGCTTTTGCGGATTTTCCCATGGGGCAACTGATGTAGGTCCTGTTACCAAAGTCGAATTTATCGATACCAATAAATTATTAGAATAAATATCGTATGTTCTATATAACTCATTTAATCCAGATTGTTCATTTTTAGACAGAAAATAAGCATGTAATCCAAAACTAACTAAATCGCTGTAATTTCCCGTGGGTGCATTTTGAACCACAAAACTTGTGTTTTTCGGAGCTGCTACGGCAAATAAACCCGAAAGATTGGAATTTGGATTGGTGGCTGAGGCGAATAAACGGGATCCCGCATCAACAACCTTGCCAGGATTGATATAATTCACCGAACCGGCTGTTAGTACTACCGGAGTTGCTTTGGAACCTGAATCATAACGATATAAAGCTCTTGAATTGTTGGTATTGTTTGCTGAAAAATATAATGTTGCATCAACCTGAGTGAATTGACCTGGATCCGATGGTCCTGAAACATTGAGATTGGTAGGACCTGTAAAATTGATGATTGTAGGTACGGAACGATCTTCTAACAATTCAATTAACGGGCTAATATTGTTTGTATGTTTTGTCTTTTTTTGTGTTTTACTTTTAAATAATGTTAATATATTTTTCATTGCAAATTTACCTCAATTTCGTTTTGACGAAAGGTCCTTTTAAATTTAGGATTTGGGATTACCTAATTCCGGCCCAACTTGCGGTTCCTGATTGGTTGGAATAACCAAGGGCCTTGGCCCTGGCGAAAACTCAGGAATTACTGGAAATAATACCTGATTAGGCAACCTTGGCGGGAAACCGGTTTGATTACCTGCCTGGATTGGTGAACCGGTGGAATGCAATCCATCCTTTATGGGGCCCTCCTGGCTTCCGGTTGCCCCTTGTATCCACTTAACTATATTTTTTCCTGGCCTGAACCAAGTTTTTTTATTATCCAACCCGGCTGGTTTATCAACTTCCTTAGGGGAACCATCTTCGTTACCAAAGGATTGCTCAAACCAAGCCATTAATCCATTTTTTGTTGTTGCTTTGACAGGGGTCGGATCCCTGGCAATTTGTCCCAAAGGGTCAACCACGGTTACCAACCCACCTTGCATAGACCGATAACCCGCCAAGTTGTATTGCAACAAGGCACTTCTGGCCTGAATCCGAACGCGCATGGATGGATCATTTGTGACTGCTTTTTCCAGGGCAGCCCCCACCTCTTGGCGAATAGGTCTCATTTTGGATAGGGCCATTGCTGCTTCCGCCCGAATCCCAGCCTTCTTGTCTAAAATCATGGAATCGGCCAATGCTACAATTGCCATGGGTTGACAAACCCCTTCGACACCTCGTAATTGGTCAATGGATTGTAGGCGAACCATCTCTTCGCCGCTAGATTTCAATATTTGGCATATTTGGGCAACCTGTTCGGGGTTCATCGTGGTTTTGGGCTTCCCGAGAAAAAATAGCTGCAAAGGAAGCACTTGTACTTCCCCAACGATTATCAAAACAATTATGGAAATCCCCATTCTTCAGGTATCCTAATCTCCAATTACGAATGACTCAACAACGAGGCAACCTCTTCCATTTCATCGACCGTACCGACAATAATGATTGGGTGAATCGCATTGGGTTTCCCTGTATTTTGCCCCTGACATTGTCATAAGATCCCATTTATTGATCCAATCCGAATCCGTTTCCCTGACGAGGTAGATCATTCGTTGGTTTGAATTGATCCTTAAATGGTTGTCGAGGTCCAAGGCTGCCATTATTTCCTAAACTCATTTGATAAAACCATTTAGGTTTATGTCAAGCAAGGAAGGCACAATGAAAAAAAACACCATTCGCATCGGAATGGTTGGCTTGGGGATGATCTTTAGGGAGACCTATTTACCTGTATTTCAACAGGGAAGAGGCCGAATCAAGTTGACACAAGAGGATAATCCATACGAAATCCAGCTGATTGGAGTGGCCTCCCAAACAGAAAGATCGCATTCAACCATTCGAGAACAGTTTGGAATCCCTTGTTATGCTGGTCCAGATGCAGTAAATCAATTGCTGTCTCTAGGAATTGATGCTTTATGTATTGCAACTCCTGATGGTACCCACCATTTCCCTGCTTTGCAAGGCTTACGGCATGGCTGCCATGTTTTGATTGAAAAACCATCTGTTTTATCACTCCAAGATTTAGATGTATTAGAAGAGCAATCTAATTGTAGTCAAAGTATGGCTCGGGTAGTTTACCATAAATTAGCTGATCCTGACCACAAACGGTTACGCACCTTGGTTGGAGAAAATGTTCTATGTCATGTGAATTCCGGGTATTGCACACTCCTTGAGCCTAAATCCATAAGTCAAGGAACCTTTGCCGCCTGGGTTAGCGGTCGCAATCCTTCCACTTATGTAGCGGTTCATTATTTCAAACTCATTGATTTTACTTTTGGCCCTGCCACTTTAGCCATTGGTTGGAAACTGAAGCGAATTGGTTGCCACGGACAAAGAGGAATTGTAGGACCATCACAGGGTTCAACCTGGGATTCTGTGCAAAATCATATTACTTATGAACACCCTGATGGCCGGGAAGCCACTTTTGATATCCACACCTCATGGGTTAATCCTGATAACTTTCCAGGTTATGTTGATCAGGAGGTTCAATTT
The DNA here is from genome assembly GCA_005808665.1 of Planctomycetia bacterium. Lineage (GTDB taxonomy): Bacteria > Planctomycetota > Planctomycetia > Gemmatales > Gemmataceae > SYLG01. Next base: position 10,144 of record SYLG01000027.1, read on the forward strand.
CGGTTTGATAATGGAACATGGAATGCTTCCCAGCGCAAACGGGGAGTGGAATTGGTGGTTGATGGCCTGACACCCATTGAATTAAAAACAAATATTAACAATCATTACAACGCCTGTCTCATGGACCCTTGGGGCCCCAAAGTAACAAAAGGTTATGGCTTGGAGGTTTTAGAACGATTTTTTGCAGAAATTGCCCATGTTGAATGGGATGGAAGCAAAGGTGATAGGAATACCCGACTTAACCAAGTAAAATCCCTCAGTTATGCCGACCTTTCCGGAGATCGGAATGTTGTTGCCATGGTACATGCCACCGAAGCGATTCTGGATTTGGCTTCCCAAGGAAAACCTGGTGGGGTGGTTGAAGTAAATGGGGAACATGGCGGGTTGGTGCTTTCGTTGCCAGGGGTTGAAGAACGGGTAATCCTTTACGAAAAGCCAATTTAATTCGATACGCAAATATTTCCAGAGGCAATCCTACCTTCTAAGGAAATCCGATTTAGGATAAGACTTAAGGAAATTTTTATGCACAAAAGAATACACCATCCCAATGAAAATCTCTCAAACGAATTCCGGAAGGGAATGGTGGAAACGGAACCAAAATCGCTTCGTACCTACACCCCAACCCAGGCAGTATTAGCAGAATCGTCCGGGATTTTCCATTGGACCCCGGAAGGGCGCCGACTATATGATTTCACTTCGGGGGTTTTGGTTGCCAATTTAGGGCATAATTCGGCTGCTTGGATGAATCGTTTTTTGGTTTATATGGGTTATCGATCCTTGTTGGCAAAATCGGATGGACAACAATCGCTTGCCACCCCTGCCCAGCCTTTTTTTCGGGCCGCCCCTTTAACGGCCTACAACGCCATTACGCCTGTGGAGGTAAAAGCCAATCAAACCCTTTTGAAATTGATGCGAGGTTGCCCCGGGGGTGCCAGGCTAGAAAAAATCCTTTGGGCGGCTTCAGGGTCCGAAGCGGTACAAAAAGCCTTATGGGCATCCTTAGCCCGTTCCCAATCCAGAGACATTATCCTGGCAACCAGGTTTGGGTTTCATGGGAAAAAAGGCCTTTCCCAGGCAATTACCGGGAGTGAAACGGACCACGATCGGGACCCACGCGTGAAATTCATTTCCTTTCCCATGAAGGAACGCCTTGATGTCTCCCAACGAATGGATGCGTTTGATTTTACTCCTTATGCAATGGAGTTGAGGTTCCTTAAAAACGAATTTGGAAACCGGATTACCGCCCTGTGTACGGAGCCCTATTTGGGTGGCGGAGGCAGTTACCACCCACCTACCGGTTACCTGCAAGGCCTTCAGAATTTTTGCCGTGAAAATGATATTTTGTTTATTTTGGATGAAGTCCAATCCAATTTTGGCCGTACCGGTTCTATGTTTGCTTTCCAGACCTATGGTTTGGAACCCGATTTGGTAATTCTTGGGAAAGGATTGGGGAACGGGGTCGCGGTTGCCGCAGTGGTAGGCCGGGGAGATATTTTGGATTCCCTGGATTATGGTGAGGCTTCGGACACATGGAGTGCCAACCCAATGCAGGCAGCAGCAACCCTGGCCACATTGGAGGAATTTCACGAACAAAATATCCTGGCGAAAATGAAGGTTTCTTCAGCAATCCTTGAAGAGGGACTTTTGAAACTCAAACAGTTTCCATTTGTGGCTCATTTGCGTGGGGAACATGGTGGGATGGTTTGGGGTCTTGAGTTTAAAGACTATGGAGGTGTGACAGGTCCAGAATGGGCAAATCGTTTTGTTTTGGCCAATTACCTTGGCAGTTTCCAAAGGAAAGACTCCGATTTTGGGAAAGGCCAAATCCAGGATGGCATCCATTTCCTGGGCCCTTTGGCGAAAAAAGTGATTCGCATTTCTCCTCCCTTGATAATCAAACCACAGGAGGCAAGTGATGCGGTTCAATTGATGCACCTGGCAGGGCAATCGTTGGCAATAGATGGGGCGAAACAATGCTAGCGTTCCCTGTTTGGGCGGTGGAAGGGCCAATGTTTACCATTTTGGATCATTTTTGTTCTTTGTTTCCGTCCGGTACCTTCCTTGGAGAACCGCTCAACATTAGGGCATTATTGGCCCTGCTTGCAGTAAGCCTCCTTTGTGGGGCTGTGGGTAGCATTGTGGTTGGTAACCGGATGGCATTTTTTAGCGATGCCCTTGCCCATTGTGCTTTTGCGGGGGTCAGTTTTGGGTTTCTCCTTTTCAAAATATTTGTCAATCCGGATGGGGATCGCACCAAGGATGACCATTTTTGGGAATGGGTGGCCCCTGTCATGGTAACTTTTGGAGCAGTGGTGGGAGCTGCAATTGCTTTTGTGCGTGAAAAAACCGGTTTGGCAAGCGACACGGTGATTGGAGTATTTTTTGCAGCTTCCCTTGGATTTGCCGCAGCCCTTTCCAAACTTATAAAAAGCCGGAGGGTGAATGCCCTTGAATATTTTCTATTTGGAAATCCATTACTTGTAACTGAAAGGGAAATTTGGGCCTTATTTGGCCTATTAATATTCACTACCTTGGCTTTGGTGTACCTTTATAACGGTTTGGTTTTAACCAGCTTTAATCCTTCCCTTGCCCGTTCAAGAAGGTTAGGGGCCAGGTGGCGTAACTATGCATTCATTATTATTTTGGCTCTAATTGTGAATCTAAGCCTTAGGTATGTCGGGGTGTTGCTCATTAACGCTCTCTTGGTAGTCCCAGCTGCGGCGGCTTTTAACTTGGGTCGCAACCTTCGTCAGGTGTTTTGGATAACCATGTTTGTTAGCTTGGTTTCCGCATTGGGAGGCCAGTGGTTAAGCTGGGAGTTGGAATCCAGAGTTGGAATTGAACTGGGTGTTTCCGGGACAATTGTTTTGCTTACCGTTGCAATCTTTTCACTTAGTGCCATCCTGGGGCCATTTCGAACCCTAACCAAAGCCTGAAACAACCGCCTCAAAGGCGTATAATCCTTATAGCGTTATGGTTTTTGCAGGAGATGAAATGGTATTTGCGACACAGGCGAACAACCTTTTCGCCAATTTTCAACAAGCCCTTTTGGTTTTTACAAGCATCGTTTATGAAGCCCTTCCTTTCATCCTTCTTGGAGCAATGGTAGCAGGTTTGCTGGAAGAATTATTGCCTCCCCGAATGCTTTTGCGGGTTTTACCAAAGTCCAGATTCGTTGGGATAGTAGTTGGGGCCCTCCTTGGTTTGATTTTTCCCATGTGTGAATGTGGAATTGTTCCGGTAATGCGGAGGTTGTTACGAAAAGGCCTCCCATTAAGTACTTCCACGGCTTACCTTTTAGCAGGCCCTGTTATCAATCCAGTAGTATTAATGAGTACTTATGTTGCCTTTTCAGGAATGGAGGAAACATTGGATTCAGGTGGGAAACTGGCATACCAAATGGGTGGCCTTACCATGTTGGTTTTTCGGGCAGGATTGTCTTTTGGCGTAGCGGTTGGGGCATCCTTGGTTGTGGATTTCCTCTGGAAACGCAGCGGTTCAGAAAAATTGTTAACCGCCTCCGCAATGCCCGATCAAAACCTGGAAAAAACCCTTCAAAATCGGGATTTATCCCTAAAGGCCAGACTTGACAGGATTACCTCCACAGTACTCCATGATTTTGTTGATATCACAACTTTTTTGGTTCTTGGTTCAGGGCTGGCTGCAACCGTTCGATTCTTCCTGACTCACGAAATGATTGCCTCCTGGACCGATTCGCACATCGTTCTAGCAATCAGCCTCATGATGGGGTTGGCAATCCTGCTTTGCCTTTGCTCGGAAGCGGATGCCTTTGTTGCCGCCAGTTTTGTTAAAATGGCCCCAACGGCAAAATTGGCATTTTTGGTTTTAGGTCCCATGTGCGATTTCAAATTGATGGCTCTTTATACAAGGGTATTCAAACCCAAACTCATTATTTGCATTTTTGGTACCGTTATTTTACTGGTCTTTTTAGGTTCTATAACCGCTCACCAAATCTGGATTCAAATTGCCCCTGCCCTTATGGGTGATGGTAATGTCATACTTCCAGGGATTCAAGGGGGTAACTAAACATGGAACTTCCCATGGCAAATCGGGACCAAACCTTCCACCACCCGGAAGCAAATTATCCTAAACAGGGTCATCCGGATGATAGTTCGGCCGGGATTATCGTTTATGAACAATATTTGGGAATTGCCGTTTCAGGAATAATGGGTTTGGTATCTCTTTATCTATTCCAATCCGGTAAACTAAACCTCATCCTCGCCCAAAAATTTCATGTCTGGGTCCTAATTAGTGGAATTGGACTTTTGATTTTGTCAGGGATTCGTAGTTATATGGCGTTCACGGGTTTCTCGGGAGGATGCTGTTCCCATGATCATGGTGATGATCCCAACCAAGGAAATGATAGCTGTAGCCACGATCATGGACACGGCCATCATCACTCCCACAACCACGATCATGGACACAATTACGGGCAAAACCACCATCACTCCCACAACCACGATCATGGACACAGCCACGATCATGGCCAGAACCACCAACACTCACACAGCCATGGAAGTGGATTCTTGCCTGTTCAAACGATGATTTTATTAAGCCCAATTGTTTTGCTTTTAGGTTTGCCAACGGAGGTTTTTAATTCTACTCAAGCTCTGGATGCCAACCAGGTTGAAGCATCCATGCGTGATATTAAAGACAAAGGGGAAGATTTTGGGGTTACTTTCTCCCAACTTGAAAGGGCGGCTGGATCAGAAGAAAGTCGCTCTTTTTATGAAGGCAAAACCATTCGCCTTACCGGAAGGTTTGTGGGAGAGGATGATAAAAGATTTACTCTCATTCGCTATAAAATAAACTGTTGTGCAGCAGATGCAGTACCCCTGAATTCAGTAATCATGGTGAATCCTAAAATTACAGAAAGGATACCGTTGCAAAAATTACGAAATCAATGGGTTCAAGTTACCGGGAAGGTCCAATTTCTCAAAAAAATTGGCAAAGAAGAACATGTTAGTTCACTTATCCTTACACCAGCAGAAGGTAAAACCCTGGATTCCCTCATTGAAATTGTTCCACCTGATGCCAACCCTTATGTGAATTAAATTCGGAGATGTCATGAAAAGTCATTTTGGTTATCCATTTGCAGTAGTTGGCTTGATATTAGGGTTGGTTATTTTATTAACCACCCACACCCGATCAGATGCTTGCCCCTTCTGTACCATGCAAGGACAGACCCTTACCGGGGAAATCAATCAAGCCAGTTTGGTTCTCTTTGGGACCCTTAAAAATGCGCGATTGTCAACAAACCCTGCAGAGGCGGAAGGGTTTACAGATCTGGAAATCGAAGCTGTGATTAAGGATAACCCTATCCTGGAAAAAAAACAAACGATAACTCTGAAACGGTATTTACCACAAGACAACAAAAAACCCTATAAATATCTGGTTTTTTGTGATGTATTCGAGAAAAAAATCGATCCTTACCGTGGCGTGGCATTTGACATTTCGACAGATGTTGCCAAGTACCTAAAAGGGGCATCGGCGGTGGTCAAAGAACCCGTTTCAAAACGGCTGGAATTCTATTTTGATTATTTGGACAGTTCCGATTTGGAAGTATCCAATGATGCCTATAAGGAATTTGGAAATGCCGATTACAAAGATTTTCAAGTTATGGCACCAAAACTTTCCGCCTCCAAGGTTTCCTCCTGGATAAAAGATCCCAAAACGCCAGCTTTTCGGTTGGGTTTATATGCCTCCATGTTGGGACATTGTGGTAAAAAAGGAGATGCAATAGCGCTTCGCGCCATAATTGATGATTCAGAAAAAAGACAATTGGGTAGCTTGGACGGGATTTTGGCATCATACACGATGCTTGCCCCTAAGGAAGGTTGGACATTGATCACTGACTTAATGAAAAATGAAAAAAATGATTTTATGTTGAGGTGGGGGGCCCTAAGGGCAGTTCGTTTTTTCTTCGACCATCGGCCTGACATCATCAACAAGACACAGGTCAAAGAATCTTTAATACCCTTGCTGGCCCAAGGTGACATTGCAGATTTGGCCGTGGAAGATCTAAGGAAGTGGAAAGCTTGGGAATTATCCAGCCAAATTCTGGGAATAAAAATGACCAATTCCTACAAAGTCGCCATTGTTAAAAGGTCGGTCCTTCGCTTTGCAATTTCTGCTTCAACCGCAAATGAAGAAGCAAAGGCGTTTGTTACCCATTTGGAAAAGGAAAACCCTGAGGGGGTCAAGGACGCCAAGGAATTGCTCAAATTGGAGGATCAACCTCCCAAACCAATGTTAACTCCCGCCAAACAATAACGATGCGGTCAGGGAAATTTGGTTAGCTCACCAGCCAATGAAAAGAACAATGGACTTTTCATGACCTTAAAAAGGGTTGCCGTTCTTTTTAATTTCAGGTCAAACTTGGATTGAAAGGGGGAATTCAACCTGAAAGGTCGTTGACACACTCACACCGGTAAGATTTCGGTTATTTTGGCAATTGCAGGTCTGAAACCGCAACATAATAAATGTCCAGGCCCCCTTTACCTCCAGGTCGGTCGCTTGAAAAATAAAGTGTTTTCCCATCCCTGGTCAATCGGGGAGACTTTGTCCCTTGTTTTGTATTTTCAAAAATGAGGGTTGGGATAACTTTGGGTAAGGACCAAGTCCCCATTTGTAAATAGCAAACATAAATTGCATGACCTTGATTGGTTTCCAAACCCTGAAGCAACATCACTTTTCCATCCGGGGTAAGTGTTGGACATGAAAAACCTGTTGGGATTTCCTTTATTGCCATGGCTTCACCAAAAGTAGGCACCGTGCCTTGAGCCTTGGTTCCCGGGCAACGGTAAATTTGCGGTCCATCATCCGTTTTTTTGGTGTAATAAAGCAAGCATTGCTTGGAGGAAATATCCTGAACCCACGGATGGTCTTCGTCCAATGGTGTTCCCGCCGCATTAATAGCTCTTGCTGGACCAAAACCCCTTTCTTCCCCAGAAACCAAAGGGCCATCCCGAAGCGATACATAAATATCTTTTTGTTCCCCGGATTTTTCCTTGCTGGAAGAAAAAAGGATCCATTGGGGAAATACCCCTTCCGGTGATGCGAATGGAGTTTGGTCATCCCCTGTGGATTGAATTTGGGGACCAACCATTTCCGCCTTACCCAAGGATCGTTTTGTGGAATCAAACTTGGCCCAAAAAATATCCCACTTCCCTGTATCGGATTTTCGGCTGAAATAAAGGCGACCAGGAATGGAACTCCTTGCTCCCAAACAATAATGGGGGGAATCTTCGTCGGCTTGGGTGTTTACGGATAAAGAATTAATTTTTAATTCCGCTGCATAAATAGGAATTGTTGTAACTGTTAAAAAAATAAAAATTAAAATATTAGTTGCATTAATAAATCTAACCATATATTCTCCAATATATAAAAACCATATTGTTCTATTTTTTTATAATTAAATATATAATACAATTGAAACAATTGTATTATTCCATAAGGCGTTTGGCAGCATCACGCATTTCACCCGGGGTCTGAAATCGATCCCCAGGTTCCTTCGCAATTCCTTTCAAAAGGAAATTCACGATTTCATCGGAAAGATTGGGAACAAACACTCGGGGATTAATGGGGGGGGAATTGATATGGCTGATCAAGGTTTGCATGGATTGGGTACTTTCCCAAGGCATTCCCAAACAAAACAATTCGTAGGCGGTTACGCCCAAAGCAAACATGTCGACTCTATGATCCGTGGAACGGCGTCGAATGATCTCCGGTGCGAGGTAGTTGGGTGTTCCGGTCCGATTTCCAGGTTGACAAAAGGGAGGTGTATAAGGAATGGATAACCCGAAATCAATAATTTTTATCTCGCCAGCATTGGAAACCAAAATATTTCGTGGACAGATATCCCTATGAAGAAAGCCTGACTTGTGGACATGCTCAACTCCATCACATATTTGACATAGTAAATTGAGTCTGTTTTTATCTAACTTATCAGATTTAGTTTCGATCAAAAAATTCAATCCCATTCCGTCTACTAATTCCATAACAATATAAGGGTTTCCATCCTTAAATATACCATATTCATGCGTTTGCATTATATTATGATGTTTAAGGCCAAAACTTATTTCACCTTCAATTGGTTTGTTTAGCCCCCTAAACCTCCCTTCAAAATGCAGGGTTTTTTCCCGGTCAAGTATTTTCAGGCAAACCTGCCGACCTACCTTGCGATCCAGTGCTCGCCACACCTTGGACATACTGCCTTGACCTGTGCGCGCGATTTTTTCAAACCTTTCCTCTCCATTGATTTGAACAAGCCCTTCGAAAGGGGATTTCTTTTTTTTTACCACCGGCTTGGTAATGATTACCCCAGGCTTGACAGGACTATTTTTCTTGGGCTTGGAAGCCTTGAACCACCCAGAAAACCAATCTGCCAAACCCATTCGCTACTCCAACCTTTTGTAAAAGCCTATTTTTCGCAAAAATCGATGATTCTTGCAACCTCAGTGCGCAAATTTTTCCGGTGAACTATGCGGTCCAGAAATCCATGTTGCAGCAAAAATTCACTGGTTTGAAAACCTTCGGGTAATTCAATTCGAACCGTATTCCAAATTGTCCGTTTCCCGGCAAAACCAATCAGTGCTCCTGGTTCAGCGAGGGAAATATCCCCTTGCATTGCAAAACTGGCAGCCACTCCACCCATGGTTGGATTGGTGAGTATGGAAATATACAGGCCACCGGATTTGTCATACCTCGCCAGGGCAGCCGAGATCTTTGCCATTTGCATCAAAGAGAATATTCCCTCCTGCATGCGAGCCCCCCCGCCGGATCCGCTCACAAAAATGAGGGGAAGCGAAAGACGGGTAGCCTCTTCCGCCGCCAAGGTTAATTTCTCTCCTACCACAGAACCCATGCTCCCGGCCATAAAAGCGAAATCGGTGATGCCTACGACAACTCCCCTACCCCGTATGTAGCCCCTTCCCACCACGGAAGCATCTGGCATTTGGGTTTTTGCCTGTTCCAGGTCAATCCGATCACGATAGGAAATTCGATCATGAAAACCCAAGGGATCAACCGGGATAATGTCGTTAAACCATTCTTCGAAACTATCCGCATCCAAAAGTTGGCGAATACGATCTGCCGCAGGTAGATAAAAATGGTGTTCGCATTCCGGACAAACATTGAATCGGTTTTCAGCTTCCTTCCGAAATATGGTGGATTTGCACTTTGGACATTTCAACCAAAGGCCTTCCGGAACCCCACGCTTGGGTCGGCCGGAAAAAGCCAAGGAAGGCTCTGGATCAGAGGCGGGCATGAAAAGGCACCATTTCCGTAAAAAAAATCCTGGACTATTCTATCTCATTGACAAAGGGGGTTTAGGTCAAGGCCAGAGCCAATATATGTTTTATTTGATTAATTTAGTCATGTATCCTTTGCCCAGGTTCAATTCCCAATAAGATGGTCCAAAGCACAAGGACCGCCTCGGGCCATGAAACAATACATCCTGACAAGCCTTTTGGGCTCTACCGCTTGCCTGGTGTTGATAGCCTCCGCATTAGCACTTTCGTTGGTGGTTGCTAAACGGCAGGAAAAATTGGAAATACTTCATGCTTCGTTTGATTCCTCCCGGGAGATCCTCCAAGCTTGGCACGAATTGATTTCTTCGTCTCCCTTGTCAGCTGATTGGGGAAAACCGCATTTCCGAATATCCAACACCAGTTCCGCAGCACAGGCCCGGTCTGTCCGGGATGGACTTCCAGCCGATATTGTTTCCCTAAATTTCGAACCCGATTGGCAAATCCTTGCCAGGGAAGGCTTGGTAAATCCCGATTGGCGATCCCAATTACCAGGTGGCAAGGCACCCTGGTATGCGAGTTTGGTGCTTATTGTTCGAAAAGGTAATCCTCATGGAATAACCGATTGGGGAGATCTCATCACCAAACCGGTTAGCGTGGTTATGCCCAACCCCAAAACATCCGGTGTAGCCCGATTAGCCGTTTTAAGTTTTTGGGAAGCGAGAAGGCAAGCCGGGGATGCGGATTCCGCCAATTTGGATTTGAAGCTTTTGTGCAAAAAGGTACCGGTATTTGACCCAAGCATGCGTTCAAGCACAACCACTTTTGTGCAAAAGGGAATTGGGGATGTCCAAATTTCATGGGAACCCGAAGCTTGGCTTGAAATCAATCAATCCGCCGGTCAATTGGAATTGAAGCACCCCAAGCTTAGTTTTCGGGTTGAACCCCCGATTGGAATTGTGAATCCAATCGCCAAATCCAAGGGTACGATGCATTTGGCACATAATTACCTGAATTGGCTATACACGGAGAATGCTCAAAATTTATTGGCACACCATCATTTTCGACCTGCCAACGAAGCACAATTGGAAAGGTCCCAATTCCAATTTCCCCCTGTTCAATGGTTGACCATTCGTGATATTGCCCCTGACTGGAATAGTGCGCTGTCTCATTTTTTTTCGGACAATGGCCTTGTGGATCAGGCTCTACGGGAGGCGTCCAAAAAATGAATCGGCTTCCCCCACGAATGTTACCCGGGTTTGGATTAACCCTTGGTTTTACCCTTACATACCTGGGTTTAGTGGTGGTTTTTCCCTTGGGAGCCCTGATCCTTCAAGCCCTAACTTCATCCCCTTCGGACTTTTTTTTAAGTGCCTTTCATCCAAGGGCTTTATCCGCCTACTGGATTAGTTTTATTACGGCAGGAACCGCAGCAATCCTCAATACATTTGTAGGTTTACTTTTCGCTTGGGTCCTGGTTCGGTACACATTTCCCGGTCGTCGATTAATGGATGCCTTGATTGATTTACCGTTTGCGTTACCCACCTCGGTTGCCGGTCTGATTTACTCTACCTTATATTCCGAAAAAGGATGGATGGGAGAATTCATTGCCCCCTCCGGAATTCATTTATCCTATTCATGGTGGTTAACTGTAATGGTCCTCCTTTTTACAGGATTTCCTTTTGTTGTGCGAACAGTACAACCGGTTTTGGAGGAACTGGATGGGGACCTTGAAGAGGCTGCCGCCATTTTAGGGGCAAGTGGATTCCAGACTTTTTACAAAGTAATCCTGCCTTCGATCCTTCCGGCTTTAATCACCGGGTTTTCACTGGCGTTTGCTCGTGGATTAGGAGAATATGGCTCCATTGTATTTGTTTCGAGCAATTTACCTTATCAAACGGAAACCGGACCTGTTCTTATCGTGTCAAGGCTTGAGGAAAATGCAATTAGCGATGCGTCCGCAACCGCAATAATGATGTTAATTGCCTCATTTGGAATGTTACTCCTGATTAATGCCCTCCAAAAACGGGGGCAAACCAATGCCTGAAGCGGATATTTCGAAATTAAACCAACCTCAGTCGAATGCCAATCATAAATCAAGTCTTACCCGAAGTGTAAACTGTCGAACAGATAGTAAAATCACTAAATATTTATTAATTTGTACAACCTGGATTTTGTTTTCTATTATTTTGGGAATTCCAATTATTTTTCTTTTTACTAAAGCTTTTTCAGGTGGAGTAAGTGGTTATATTAACAGTATTTTTTCTGATAAAGATACGGTCAATTCCATTTTTTTGACCCTAACAATTGCTCCCATTGCCGTTTTCCTCAATACGCTATTTGGCTTAAATGCAGCTTGGCTCTTGTCCCGGTACCATTTTCCAGGAAGAACTTTGATCCTTACATTGATTGACCTTCCCTTTGCGGTTTCCCCTGTAGTTACCGGATTGTGCCTGGTAATCCTTGCCGGGAAAGGAACGACCTTAGGTACCTGGTTTGACCAATTGGGTTTTCCCTTCCTCAATTCCACACCTTCCATGGTGCTTGCGACTATGATTGTAACCCTTCCCATTATCGTCCGGGAGCTTATCCCGGTCCTCGATGAAATTGGTCCGGAACAAGAACTTGCTGCAACAAGCCTTGGAGCAACCGGAATGCAAATGTTCCTTCGCATCACCTTACCAAACATTAGTTTAGGCCTGGTTTTTGGTATCCTGCTTTGCAATGCACGGGCAATCGGAGAATTTGCTTCCGTTGCGGTTGTTTCAGGTCGGATTGGAGGCTCCACTGAAACCATGCCCTTACGAGTGGAAAGGTTGTTTCAGGAATACAAAAGTCCCGCCGATTTTGCATTGGCCAGCCTTTTGGCACTGATGGCTTTTGGTACTCTCATCGCCAAGGCATTTATTGAAAAACGCCTTCATTCACGACAACAATCATTCCAAATTCCGAAGGCCAGGTAATGAGCATTACCGTACAGAATGTCAGTAAAACCTTTGGGAGGTTTCAGGCCTTGGATCATGTGTCTATTGAGGTACCAACGGGTAGCCTGGTGGCACTCCTGGGTCCATCGGGATGTGGAAAAACAACCCTTTTGCGAATTATTGCTGGTTTGGAAATTCCTGATTCAGGAGCAGTTCACTACGAACAAAATGAAGTAACCAAAAGTCGCATCCAGGAAAGAAATGTCGGGTTTGTTTTTCAACATTATGCACTCTTTCGACATATGTCCGTTTTTGAAAACATTGGTTTTGCCTTACGAGTTCGAAAATGGACCCAAACAAAGGTGGCAAGCCGGGTTGAAAAATTATTACATTTGGTTCGCCTTGAAGGTATGGAAAACCGCTTGCCTTCACAACTTTCCGGGGGACAAAGGCAAAGGGTAGCGTTGGCAAGGGCCTTGGCTGCTGAGCCGCGAGTGCTCCTTTTGGATGAACCTTTTGGGGCCCTTGATGCAAAGGTTCGAAGTGAATTGCGTGCCTGGTTAAGGCGACTCCATGAAGAAATTCATATGACCTCAATCTTTGTCACCCACGACCAGGAGGATGCATTTGCCGTGGCGGATAAGGTTGTTGTCATGCGAAATGGAAAAATTGAACAGCAAGGGAAACCGATAGAAATCTTTGAAAAGCCAGCCAATCCTTTTGTAATGGATTTTTTAGGTCATGTAAATGTCTTTCATGGACATCTTGAAGGAGTAATTCCAATACTAACCGGTTTTCGCCGACCAGAGGAGAATGATGAATCCGGGGAATGGGTCTATGTTCGCCCCCATGAACTGGAAATTCATTTAGGCCAGGTGAGGGGATCCCTTGCCGGAATTGTCATTCAGGTGTTACCGGTTGGTGGTATTACCAGGATTTTGGTAGAAGATCCACAATCCCTGACCAGGATCCAGGTTGACCTTCATCATACTCGGGCAAAAGAATTGGCCATGGAGAGTGGCAAGCGAATCTGGGTGGCCCCTCGCTGCATTCGTACATTTGAGCCTGATTATGCCATTTAACCTAAAAAAATGTATTTAATATGAATATAGTAGACCTGAGTTATTGTATTGATGAGACCATCCCCGCTTATCCTGGGGATACCCCCTATGCGGTAAAAGTAGCGATGATTGCTACTGGACAAGGCCAGGATCCCGTCTTGCCGAATTTGTCGCAAATCCATTTGGGACTCCATGTTGGTACCCATGGTGATGCCCCATTTCATTTTTTGCCAAACGGAGATACCATTGATAAAGTGGAACTCAAAAGAGCCATAGGGCCCGCATGCCTCATTCGATTGAATCCCATCCAACCCGGGCAGGCTATTTTAATTGAACACATTAAAAGCTTTGAGTCAATAATCAGGGATTATCCCAGGGTCCTTTTCCGGACAGGATGGGACACAAACTTTCGCAATCCGGATTATTTCACCCACCATCCATTCATCCATGTCGAAACCGCCAAATACCTGGTGGATTTGGGAGTCCTTACCGTGGGATTGGACTTCCCCTCCGTGGATTACCCCCCCGTTTGAAACCCATTTTGTATTCCTTGGCGCCAAGGTATTCATTCTGGAAAATCTAACGGGATTAGACAAACTTCCCTCGTCAGGTTTTTCCCTGGCCGCTCTTCCTTTGAAACTTCGTGGCCGGGATGGAAGTCCGGTAAGGGCTGTAGCCTTTTGGTGACAATTTCAACTTTGCCAGCAATCAGTTTGTATTGAGTTTAGTATGCGTTCACGGGTTTCAACACTAACCGGGTAATGAAATGGTACGCAGGAGCCTAATTATCTCAACCTTTGAGTGGGATGAGTCGAGGTGAAGGAAGCTTTTTCCTGAAGGATTCGATGCATGATCTGATGTATTCGAAGGCTTTGACCCCGTTTTTCCTGCAAGTAGCACTCACCGAAAATATCGATTCCACAAACCGTTTTCCCGATTCCGATTGAACGGATTGACAAAT
>SYLG01000162.1 GCA_005808665.1 Planctomycetia bacterium
TCTCCTCCCTGGCACATCTGAGTAAAGTCTCGAGATCGTGTACCGTTTCCAAAAGTATGTCGGGTGACTGCATGCCAGCTGGTATCGCTGGAAAGACCCATTCGTGTCAACTAAAATCTCAAAATCCCGTGAACGCATACAATCAAGAAGGTCTGTTTGGATATGCCTTCCAATTATTCACTGACTATAGGAAGAAGCCAGAATTGGCTGGGGTTGTAACCGGAAAAATATCTGGTTTGGCCCCGGAGTAGAGCCACGGAGTGTTGCCCATTTTTCTTGGGTAGAGCGTGGGTTAGGCCGCATCAGCGGATTTACAACGGGGAGAGATTAAGAGATGAATCATTACTTTATGATCCTATCAAGGTTTTTTACATTTACTGGGGTTTTGATATTAGCCTTGGGCGCAGCTAGCCAAGCATTAAATGCCAACGAAATGGGAGGGAATCAATTAGCTCCGGGTTGCTTTCCTTCTGTAGGAAATAATTTATGCCAAGGGTATTCTATTTTTTGCACAACTGGTACCTGCCAGGTAGGAAAATTTCCAGTTACAGGTGGCTCCTCTGGCGTTACTTGCTGCTATTGATTGATTAACCAGCTTTTGGTTATGCTCCATTTTAAAGGAATGAAGGTTAAATTGCCAAGAGGCGTGGGGGCGGCTGGGGTATATTCAGTCGTCCCCACCAAATAGGCTGTCAGAGAATTCTTTGAAAGGAACTGGAGCCATACCAGTTAATTATACACTAATCTGAGTGTAACCTTATAAATTTTCAAATTTGTTGGTTATGGAGTTTGTTATGATTTTTAAGTGCATTATAGCATTGCTTCTGACATTTTTGTTGAAAAATACTGCATTATCTGGAGAAATCATCCACCAAATCCGTAGTGGTCTACTAAAAGTATCAGAAATAGAAAGCAATCTTGGAACATACGAATGTCAGTTCAAAAAAACCTCTAGGGGCGAATTAATAAGGGATAAAAAAATTGTCATAAAGCGAAATGGCAATGGTGTTATTTTTTCTATTGACAATAAAATATTTTGTTTAAATAGTGAAATGATGTTTTATATTGAAAAAGCGAAAAATAACAATGACTGGATTTTGCGCCAAGCGGATCGTGTGAAACCAGAAAGTACTTTTCGAAACAACTTGGCGGAAATGGGGTTTTTGGTTTATCCTTTAACTAGTACTGTCGGATGGGAAAGACTAAATGAAATTATTGATGATTCGTCATTTACGGAAACTTCCAACTCGGTAAAACAAGACGGTTTGATTGACCTGCATTTTAAATCGGAAATCAGAAAACCGATTTTCAATGGTCCGTTAAATCGTATCGGTGTCATGACCGTCTCTCCAGAGATGGATTTTTCCGTCGTCAAGTGGGAGGAAACCGTAAAGTATCCCGCTGTCTCCTTCCCCATCAAGTATGTTTGCACCCGGCAAATCGAAAAACTTGACGGGGTTATTCGTTGCAAATCGATTCAGGTTTCCATTTTTAACATGGATTCGAAAAATGTTGAGGGAACCGAATCGGTCCAATTCATTCCTGGTGAAAATCGACCTACCGATCCAGGTGAATTTTTCTTGAACTATTATGGTATCCCCATTCCCAATGATGCCCCGGAGGACCGGGCAGGTAAATATGGTTGGTGGTGGATAGTAGGTGGAACATGTTTAACGATGGCCATTGGTTTTTGGTACCTTGCCCGAGTGCATAACAACCGGTGAACGAAAGAGGTTTATATGCATCAATCGACCCGGAAAAGAGCGGCTTTTACTATTCTGGAAATCCTGGTGGTTCTTTCTGTAATTGGAATTCTGGTTGGGATTCTTCTGCCAGCGATTCAATCCGCCCGCGCCGCTGCCTCAAAATTGGGATGCCAAAACCACCTCAAGCAAATAGCCTTGGCGTTACATCATTTCGAACAAGCCAACAAGGTATTTCCCCAAGGGAATACCTATAACTTTAATGATCCCGAAAACTTGTTAAAAGAACCATTAGTCCCTCTTTCCTGGTTGGTTTGGACACTGCCTTTCATGGGAGAAGAAGCCCTATGGCAAAAAACAGTATCTGATTATCAAAACATACCCATTTGGCGTCTTGCACCCCCCCACGCCGGAATGAAAACCGTCATAATGTCCTTCACCTGCCCAGCAGATGCCAGGCTTGGCACCGTTCACCGGGTGACGGATGGCAGCAGTGCCGGGACTTTGGTAGCTCTAGGGAGTTACCTTGGAGTTTCGGGTGATGGAAAGGCCGGAATCGATGATGGATGGACCTCCCAAAACGGTGTCCTCTTTACTTCGTCCAAGGTTCGCATCACTGACATTTTGGACGGTTCTTCCCAGACCCTTTTGATTGGTGAACGGCCCCCCAGTCCGGAATTTTCCTTTGGTTGGTGGTATGCACCTTCCCAAGCCAATGCTGGCCTTCAAACACTTGCCATTCGAAGCCTCAAAGGCTGGTTCAACGGTATTGAACCTGGGGCGGCGTGTCCACCCGGGCCATACTCCTATAAAAGCGGAAAATTGACCGATGTTTGCGATTCCAATCATTTTTGGAGTCTGCATACTGGTGGAGCCAATTTCGCTTTTTGCGACGGGTCCGTACGCTTTATTCCTTACACCGCTTCCGGAATCCTACCGGCTTTGGCTACCCGGGCGGAGGGGGAAGGGATCACCCCAATAGATTGATCGCTGGTACTTTTCCTAACCATTTCAATTTTACAACCGTGTACTGGGTCAAGTCAGAACTTAGGCGTATGGGCGAAATAGGGAATGGATAAGTGTCGCTAATCAATGGATCTGATAACTGTTTCTACCCACGAGGAACAGCCCAATGGCCAGGCTCGTAAGTGCGCCCAACCAGGGCATCGGCTTCCCGATCCCTGGAGAACTTTTCGGCCTTGGCATCAAACTCAAGGGTTCGACCAAGAGCCACGGACAGATTGCCCAGATGGGCAATCGTTGCGGCAAGGTGTCCCACCTCGGCTGGTGCGTTGGCCTTTGCCTTGCCCCGGATCGCCTCGAAAAAGTTGTCGTGGTGCGGTTTAATGTCTATCTTGCCCGAACGCTCTGCGAGTTTTTTGTTTCGCTCGCCAAAGAGGGTCCACCCCGAAGCTTTGCCCAAAACCAACATCCCTTTGGTGCCATACCAGGCGTTGCCATTCTCGTGTCCTTCCTGAACATAGGGGGACCAATCCCTTTGTTCATACACCAACATTTTTCGTTTAAGGGGCGTACCGTTTGGGTTCCATTCAAAGGAACAATACATCTGGTCGGCAAACTGTTGATCATCCTCGAAAAAGTATTTGCCCCCCGCTCCCTGAATGCGTTCAGGGTGGGTGGTTACGCCTAACCCCCAAAGGGCAATGTCGAGTTCATGCACCCCGTCATTTCCGATGTCGCCACACCCATAGGCCTTCCACCACCGCCAAATGGAGGGGAGCATATTGGTGCGGTAGGGCCCCCTTGGTGCGGGGCCTTGCCACATTTCAAAGTCAAGGTTTTCCGGGGGCTTGGCTGGTTTGGTTTTGCCAATGTTACCCCGCTTTTGGCTGTTCCAGGCCTTGGCACAAAGGACCTCGCCAATGGCCCCCCCCTTAAGCTTGGCCATGGCCTCTTGCAGGTGCGGAGCGCTTCTTGATTGTGTTCCCACCTGAAGAACCCTGCCCGAGCGTTTGGCAGCCTCCACAAGGAGCTTTCCTTCGCGGATGTTGTGGGAACAGGGTTTTTCCACATAGACATGTTTCCCCGCATCAAGGGCAAGGATCGCAGCGGGAGTGTGCCAATGATCAGGAGTGGCGATCAGGACCGCATCGACCTCTTTATCCCCGAAAACATGGCGCATATCTTTGGTGGTTTTTGGTTCCCGCCCAGTCTTTCCAACCTCCGCGGCAGCCTGTGCCAGGCGGGCCTTATCCACCTCACATATCCATGAAACCTGGACATCCTGCCGGGCCACCAACGCCCGCAGGTGATTGCTCCCCATGCCCCCCGGGCCAATCAGGCCAATCCGGATGGTATCCCCTGGGCCAGTAGCATGGTTAAACTGCGAAGATGTCATTGCCGCCGCAGAAACGGCCACAAACTTTCGCCTTGTCGTCAACATGATCACCTCCCAAGGAAAACGGGGAACAAACAACCCAGGCAAATCGGCCGGACACCCCCTTGAGGATCATGCGCAAAATCAGATCACAGGAGCCGCATGAAACGCTTTGCGAAGATCCAAAAGGGTGGACCAAATCACCCATGACCTGTCATGACCGGCAATTCTAAGCCTTGGTTCGCGAAGGGTTGTACCGATTTCCAAACAGGCGACGCCGGCCATGGTTGCCTGAAAATCGGGACAACGAGCCGGTTCCACTTCCACAAGGAATCTGCTGGGGGATTCGGCAAATAGCATGGCGGTATCATCCAGTTCAGGGCAAGTCATGCCAAGACCGGGAATATCCAGACCGATATTGCCGGCAATGGCCATCTCGGCCAGGGCGACCGCCACGCCACCATCGGAAACATCGTGACAGCTTTTCACAAAGCCCTCCCGGATGGCCTGGTGGAGCGAATAAAAGGTTGCTAAACCGGCCTTTTCATCCACTTTTGGAACAGAACCAGTATCCAGCGGGTCAAGTCCATGGAGGCATTGCCAATGGCTTCCCGCCAAGGCATTGTGCGATTTTCCCACGAGAAATATCTTGTTTCCAGCGGCCTTCAGGTCCATGGTGACCACTTGGGTTTTGGAAGCTACCTGACCCATGGCGCTGATGAGCAAAGTGGGAGGAATGACCACCCTGATCCCGTCGTGGTTGTACTCATTGCGTAGGCTATCTTTGCCGGAGATAAAGGGCATCATCCAGGCAACCGAAAGGTCATGACACCCTTGGGCCGCCCGCACCAGGGCACCAAGCTCCTCCGCCCTGTCGGTGTTTCCCCAACAGAAATTGTCAAGCACGGCGATCCGGGCGGGATCGGCCCCCACAGCAACCAGATTGCGAACCGCCTCATCCATGGCCGCTTTGGCCATGGCATAAGGATCGATCCGACCCAATCGGAACTGAATTCCGCATCCCACTGCAAAAGCCTTGTCGGAACCCAGAATTGGGGCGACAACGGCGGCATCCGATGGGCCATCGTGCAAGGGACCTACCAAGGGTTTGATTACGCTTCCCGCCTGAACCTCGTGATCATATTGGCGAATGATGGCTTCCTTGGTGGCGATTTCCGGAGTGGACAAAAGGGAGAGCAGGGTCTTTGAAAACTCTTCCTGGTTGGGGCGACTTGGTCCCCCTTTTGCCTTGGCGGGAAACCAGGATGCCTTGCGAACAATCGGGGGTCGACCTTCATGAAGAAACGCCATAGGCACCCGGCCAACCTCATCGCCATGCCATCTTAGCACCAATTCCCCGGAGTCATCAAAACGGCCAATGGTGGCAATCCCGACCTCTTCCGCTTCGGCGATTGCCTGGAACCGTTCCCAATTGCATTCGGGGACGGCAAGCACCATCCGTTCCTGGGATTCACTAATCCAGATTTCAACAGGGCCAAGGCCTTCATATTTAAGGGGTGCCTGATCAAGGTCAATGATTGCTCCGAGGTTTTCTCCCATTTCGCCAACCGCAGAGCTGAATCCGCCCGCCCCGCAGTCGGTAACGGCATGATAAAGGCCCAAATCCCTGGCTTTAAGCAGGGCATCCATCAGTTTTTTCTCGGTGATGGCGTTTCCAATTTGGACAGCGCCCCCGTCGAGGCTTTCCGATTCGGCTGTAAGTCCTTCGCTTGAAAAGGTTGCCCCGTGAATGCCATCGCGGCCAGTGCGCCCACCGAGCGAAACCACCAAGTCGCCGGGAAGGGCTGCCTTTTCAACCATTTTCACGGGCAAAAGTCCGACTGTACCGCAAAACACCAGCGGGTTGGCGACATAATCGGGATGAAAGCAAACGGCACCATTGACCGTGGGGATGCCCATGCGGTTACCATAGTCACGAACGCCTGCGACGACGCCACGCATGACGAGTCGTGGATGCAACACGCCGGGGGGAAGGTCGGCGGGTTTGGCATCGGGCATACCAAAACAAAAGACATCCGTGTTGCATACGGGTTTGGCGCCAAGGCCTGTTCCCAAAATATCCCGAAGGACGCCACCCAGGCCGGTGTTGGCCCCACCGTAGGGCTCGATTGCCGAGGGGCGGTTATGTGTTTCTACCTTGAAACAGAGGTGGAAGTTTTCATCAAACCGGACTACCCCGGCATTGTCGGAAAAAACGCTGACACACCAGTCTCCCGCTCCGAGACGCTTTCTGACCTCCTGGGTTGCCGCAAAGATCGTCTCCTTGAGCATATTCTGGAAGGTGATTGTTCCATCGGGGGAAGTGAACTCGATCCTTCCCTTCAGGGTTTTGTGGGAGCAGTGTTCCGACCAGGTCTGGGCGATGGTTTCCAATTCGATATCGGTTGGTTCACGCAATATTCCGGCATAAAAGGTCTTAATTGTGCGCATTTCCTCAAGGGTGAGGGCCAGCCGCCTGGACCTTGATAACGCCAATAGTTCCTCATCCAAAAGAGACGAAAGGGATACTTCGACCCGCCCAAAGGTGCCGGGTCTGCCCCCCCCCAAATGGGTTAAATTGGGACGACCCTCGTGAACCTGTTCGACCGCTTCGTTGGCCAGAATGCGTCTTTCCAAAAGCCGTCGATCGGACTCGGCCAGGGGCAAGCCATAATAGCGGCGAAACGACCGGGCTGCCTTAACCGTAATACCCAGGTCCCTGGCATGTTCGACAATGCTCATCGCGGCGGGATCCATCACCCCGGGCTTGTACAGCACCGTCGTTCGGGGGTTTCCCGCGGGCCAGTCCCCGGTGGTGGCCCGCCACTCGGCACCGATGGGACCAAAGCGCCGAAACTGGACAACCCGGTCGGTCAGCATCGTGTCCGCAAGAACGGTAATGGCCGCTTCGTCGAGGTCACCTTCCAGGAGCCAACCCCGGGTTGCCAAGTCAACCAGGCCACAAGGCTCGTTACCCCCTGAGAGAAGCCGAAAATCCTCCCGTATCCGTTCGACCCCGCCTTTGCCAAATCGACCAGCAATTTCAACTTCCCAGATCATCAACGCCTCCGACCCGGACCGGGATGGGCGATTCCCAGGCAGGGAATGCACCGGTGTCCCCGGACCGCTTGTGTCCTAAGTTGGTATTGTACAATTTTCCCCGGCTGGGCCCGCTTACACGGGGCTAGGGTTGGTAGCATGGTGGCTAAAGCTGTCCTCCCTTGGGCACTTTCCTCGGAGTGATTCATGATTGCAAGGCAATTGACGGTGGTGGAACCCTATAAGGTAGAGCTTCGGGAGGTCACGCTTGCCGACCCAGCTCCCAACCAGATTTTGGTGGCAACCGAATGTTCAGCCGTGTCTGCCGGGACCGAATTGGCCGTCTACACCGGAACGCACCAATGGCTCAAGGATCCTGCCCTTCCCGATTGGAAGTTTCCCTTTCGCCCGGGTTATAGTGCGGCGGGACGGGTCCTTATGGTCGGTTCGGATATCAAGGATTGGCAGGTTGGTGACCGGGTCAGCTATCCCGGGAACCATGCCTCGGCAGAACTCCTGACCATTGGTCACGAACGGGGTCGCCTTTGGAAATTGCCTGAAGGATTGTCGGCAGAAAAAGCTGCCTTGGCCTGTATTGCACGCTATGGTTTTGGAGCCCCGGTACGGGCGGGCCTTACCCTGGGCCGATCCGCCGCCGTGCTTGGACTTGGTATCATTGGCCAGTTTGCGGCAAGAGGCATGGTGGCGGCGGGTTGCTACCCTGTCGTAGGGATTGACTCTGTACCCATGAGGCGAAATGCCGCTCTCCAAGGGGGGATCAATCATGTGATCGACCCCACTCTGGGGGATGCACTCACCCAACTTAAGGACATCCTGAAGGCTCGTGGGGCGGAGGTGGTTGCCGATGCCACCGGGATTCCCGATGCCGTGCCCATGGCCATGTCGCTTGCTTGTGATGGTGGGCAGGTAATCGTGGTGGGTAGCCCGCGGGGCAAGGCCCAGAATGTCAATTTTTATGATGACCTGCATCGGCGCTACATCGAGGTTTCGGGGGCCCATGGGAATATGTTGTTCGAGTCAGGTCACCATCGCCTTGCCGGGGTATGGGACATCAACAAGGCACAAAACTTTCTTTTGGGGGCACTGGCTTCCGGACGGCTCTGCCTGAAGGGGTTGGTTACCCACAACCTGGCCCCAACACAATTGGGGGAGGCCTATGAGGGCCTGCTCAAGGATAAAGACAATTGGCTGGGAGTTGTCCTTCATTGGGACCGATAGTCTCCGGCAGTTTCTTTTCGGGTTGCCGGGTTATCCGGTGATTTCGGGAACCACCCGACCATGAACATCCGTCAGCCGAAAGTCTCTGGCGGCATGGCGATAGACCAGTTTTTCGTGGTCAAAACCGAGTTGGTGGAGCAAGGTGGCATGAAGGTCGTGGACATGAACAGGATTGTCTTCGGCCTTGAAGCCAAGTTCATCGGTAGAGCCAACCACCCCCGGACGCACGCCCCCCCCCGCCACCCACATGGTAAACCCGTAGGGGTTGTGATCGCGTCCGTTGAGCCTGCCCAGGTTCGAACCGGGGGTGGGCAATTCCACTGTCGGCGTACGACCAAACTCCCCCCCCCAAACAACAAGGGTAGACTCCAACAACCCCCGATTCTTGAGATCCGTTAACAACCCACTAACGGCCCGATCCAACTCAAGGGCAAGTCGGCGATGGTTGGTTTCCAGGTCGTCATGGCTATCCCATGGTTGCCCCGGCCCGTGAAACACTTGCACAAATCGGACCCCCCGTTCCACCATGCGACGGGCAAGTACCATTTGCCTGGCTTGGACACCGTCCCCATAAAGCTGCCAGGTTTTGGCACTTTCTTTGGAGAGGTCCATGGCTTCGGGTGCCTCCATCTGCATCCGAAAGGCCAACTCCATGTTTTTGAGACGCTGTCTCTCGATCCTGTCATCAGGAGAGTTAAACCCTTCCAATTGTTCAAGAAGGGCTAATTGCCTGGCTTGGGAGGCCAATGGGTTGACAGGGCGAAGTTGGCCGATCAACCGTTCGGGGCTGGTATGCCTGGTGTCCAAATAGGAGCCCTGATAAATGGCGGGCAAAAAGGCGGAGGTCCAGTTTTGGGCCTCCTGGATCGGTTGGCCACCGGGACAAAGAGCCACATACCCAGGCAGGTTTTGAGCTTCACAGCCAAGGCCATACAACACCCAGGAACCAAAGCTGGGCCGAACCTGCCTCGACTCCCCGCAATTCATCATGAGTAACGCAGGTTCATGGTTGGGAAGGTCGGTTTTCATCGAACGGATGATGCAAAGGTCATCTGCATGACAGGCTGTCTCCTGAAACAATTCGCTTACCAACAGCCCGGATTGACCATATTGGGAAAAGCGGAAGGGGGAAGGAAAACAGGCCCCGGTTTGTCGTTCCGTGGGGAGGTTTGGGCGAGGCAAGGATTTGCCGGCATAGCGGGCCAACCTGGGCTTTTGATCAAAGGTGTCAAGGTGGCTTGGGCCACCATTGAGAAAGATATGAATAACGGATTTGGCCTTCGCCGATTTATGCGGTGGCCTTGGAAACAAGTCTCCATTTTTCCCCGGGCCTAGGGGAGAAGATGCCCGACCGGTGGCCTCGGGACTGTTTAGGGAGGCAAATGCCAAACCGCCAATCCCCATCCCAAATTGGGCCAATGCGGATCGCCTACTGGGAAATTGCTCACGACTGTTTAGGGAATCCATTGGAACTCCGTGGTCCAAAAGAGTGTTTGGGCAAGCAATCCCCAACGATCGAGGGGAGGGGTCAAAGGTCCGGCAAATCCGGAGGTGGCACTGTAGGTTTCCAGGGAATCAAACTGGACTAAAGGGGACCAGAAAAACGCATCATTTCCTGGATCTTTTCCACAATCGGTAACAAAATCAATGGTATCACCGACTTTGACGACCAGGTTTATGTCATGGGTTTTTCGCCCATTGTGGACCTTTTGTTGCCAAATGATTTTTTCCCTATTGTGAACAATGGATACCTGGATCCCATCACCACGATAGTCGGGATGAAAAACAGTACCCTGAAGGGTTACCTTGCCGTTTTGCGGGACCGTGAACCGGCGAATGGCAGCAACCGAGGGGTTGGGCCCAGGATGGCCACCCTCCGCAGTAAGTTGGAGTTTCCCCGTGCCCGGTCTGGGCAAAAGGGGGGTCGCCTGCCAGGATTCGCCTGTGAAAAAATTCAAGGGTGCAAAATAGGGAGAATCCCAGCCCGGGACGCCGACACCCATTCCATGACTCCAGGGGTTGGCTGGTCGTTTGACAAAGGGCGCTTCGGGCATGGTCGCAAGGGCCACTTGCAATGCAGTGGTCTCCTTTTCCGAGGGATCCCCGGCCAGAACGGCCCGAAACAAATGGCGGCACTTTTCCCTTTCCGTAGCCTTGGGAAGTTGATTGGCCAATGCTTGGCTCGCCTCAATTACCAAGGGATGGTTGAGCCAAAAGAGTCCCTGGGCCGGGGTCAGGGTTGTTGTTCGTTTAGGGAGGTGAGAGTCGGGATTGGGCCCATCGAGGGCGACCCAGGCAGAAGGAAGATTTTGGCGATCCACAAAACCATAAATCGTTCGCCTATGGGGAAAGGGAGCGGTGAATAGGGCATCCGCCGGGCCGCCGCCCTTTGTATTCAGGGTGCCTGCGGCAAAGAGCAACCGGTCACGAAGGGATTCAAAATCAAGTCGGCGCCGGTTTTGCCGGGCCAGCCAACGATTGTCCGGATCCACTTCATCCAGAACCATGGACCCCCGTTCGTGACTTGCCCTGCGATAAACATCGGTTTGCAAAATGGTTTTATGGAGCCAGCGAAGGGACATACCGTTTGCGACAAAATCAAAGGCTAAAAGTTCCAAAAGTTCCGGATGGGTGGGTAGGTCGCCACGGTTGCCAAAATCGCTTGGGGTACGCACCAATCCCTCAGCAAAATGCCACGCCCACACCCGATTGACGATCACCCGTGCCAAAAGGGGACGAGCCTTTCCAGAGGTCAGGGCTTTTGCCAATTCCGCTCGCCCACTTCCCTGGATAAAAGGCAAAGTATCAAGCCCCCCCAATACTTCGGGCAGTCGGGGAACCACAGCATCCCCCAAAGCACCTGGATTCCCCCGTCGCATGACTTTTTGCACCGCTACCGGCGATTTGTCCTTAAGAACCATGGCACAGGCAAGCACTGCGGGAGTCGCCGCACGCCACTCATCCGCCTGCCTTTGCAAGTCTCGTTGCTGATCGCGATCGGCCCGGCCAAAGAGTTTCCCCGCCAATTCGTTGGGAACATTCATGGGGGACTTTGTCCCAAAAAGAACCGCATAAAGGGGCCCATTTTGATCCGATTTGGCTTGGACCAATAGGTCTGCATACCGTTCGGCCAACACCTCCCGATTCGAAGGAGGAGGTTTTAACAACCCGGCAACAAGGGGATGGAAATGCGAGGAATCAATCGCTTGCAACCGTTTGGAAAATTCTCCGGGAGCAATCGGTCCAAGTTGTCGCCAAAGTCCAAGAACCGGATCCGAAACGGGCACCTCGTCCAAAAAATCTTTCCACTTTTCCCAGACAAACGGGTTGAACTCCCCTTCGGAGGCCAGTTTGGTAATTTCTCCGGAATCGGCATGAATCGCCAACAAATAGCGTTTCACTTCGGCCCTGGTCCGGAAAGAATCACGCCTTAATTCCATCCGTAATCGAACAAATTCTGCGACCACCTGGTCTCGCCTGGCCTGTTCTTTTGCAAACTCCCGGGCCGCCACATCAGGCACCTCATCATTAAGCCGGGGCAATTCCTTGCTTTCTGCCGAATTGGCAAAAATCGAATACAGCCCATAATAGTCCCGCATCGTGATGGGATCGTGCTTGTGATCATGACATCGGGCACACGAAACGGTCAGTCCAAGCAGGCCCCTGCCAACAACATCCACCCGGTCATCAAGGATATCAGGAAGGTTATTGAGAAACCTCCTGCCCAATGTCAAAAACCCCAACCCGGCTTTGTCCTTGGGTTGGGCATCGGGCAATTGGTCTCCTGCAATTTGAAACTGCACAAATCGGTCAAAGGGCATATCCGTTTCAAGGGCCTCTATTACCCAATCCCGATAGGTCCACGCAAAAGGAAGCGTTCGCTCTTCCAGAAAAGCATACCCAAGGCTGTCGGCATACCGGGCCACATCCAGCCAATGCCTGGCCCAATGTTCCGCATGAGGGCGGCTTTTGAGCAACCGGTCCACCACCGCCGCGTATGCCTTGGTACCGGGATTGGCCACAAAGGCGTCTACCTCAAGGGCCGTTGGAGGTAGGCCGGTAAGATCCAAATGGATCCGAATCAGCAAATCCCGAGGGGTGGCTTGGGGTAGTGGTTGGCGATGCTGGGCAAGTAATCCCTGGGAGATAAAGTGATCAATCGCCAGGGAGGTGTTTTCCGCGGGTGGACGAAGCATGGGTCGAACAAGGGGCCGAACCGACCATAATTCAGCAGACTGTCCCTGAGAAAATACCAAACAAACACAAACCCAAATCAGCATAACTTCCCCGTTCACCCTTCTGAACATCTCATTTTATCACCCATTTGGGCCAGAAGGAAACCAACAGGGGAAGAAAAAGTCCGTAGATTACGGGGTTTTGGATAAGAATAGGGCCAACGCTTATCCTGGGGCCGAGGGGACAGGTCCAGGAAGATGACGGTTGTTATTGTTCAACGGTTGAAGTACAAATGGGCAAAAAATTGAATACCCATTTGCGGTCACAAAACCTCAGTCCTGAAACGGAACGACTTGTTTCCCAAAGCTCCAGGGTCTTTGCTTTACATGGGTCCAAAGGGGCCCGAAACGGCTTGGTGACCAAGGAACCAAAGTCGAAAAAATACCACTTCAAGGGGATAACGGGCCGGACAGTTCCACCGGGCTGACGGAAGCCGGGCCCCAAACCAATCCATCCGCCTTTGTGCTTTTTTGGGGGATGGATCCTGGCAAAACCCTTAATTGATGCCAAAAAGTTGAAGCGGGATCGGCCGTTGGGAATCATCATCCTTCATTTGGGCGGGGATTTGGGAACCAGGCACCACCTTACCCATATTTTCCCTGACCCAATAGTAGTATCGATTCTTGCCCTCTTTTTGGTCAGGCTCGCGAAGGGTTAGGTTGGCCGTCAAACTAGGCAGCCAGGTTTTAGTTAAGTATCCGCTTACCTCACCTCCGGGAATCAAGGCTGCCCCCTGGTCCTTGGAATCCAGCTTCAGGTCCACCGTATTGTCTAACCCGGAGCCTAGGGTCGATCTCGTGACGGTGATTGTTCCGTCTTTTTTCTTGGTAAACCCCGGACGAATGGATTTCAGGTAGCCCAGGATTTGTTTATCCATGTTGGCATCTTTGCCCCCGTAAACAAACAGGAGTTGGGTCCGTTCCTTGGACCTTTTGGCGGTGATGTCCTTCACCCAATTGCCTACTGGCATCTGCTTTCCACCCATAAGGTGTACCGGGGAGAGGAGGATGCCGGCAAGCAGGTCCCGACTTTCGGGTTCGAAAAAGTCTCTGGGAACGGGAAGCGTCGGGAGCAGGGTCACCATTGTGGTTTGCACATCCCCCTGGCGCCGTTTGGTTTCAGAAGCCATCCAAAGGGCACCGAGAGTGGCCCCTTCTCCGGCCCCCAAGACAATCAGGTTGGCACTGTTGACCTGACCCTTGGAATTGAGAAATGTTTTGGCCGCCGCCACATCATCCACAAGGTGGGGTTGGTACCCTGGCTTGAAATCCCTGGACGAAAGGGCTGCAATGTCTCGCCGCACTTTGACAAGCGTTGTGTTCCAGGGATAGGCATTTCGCAAAAAGGACTGACTTACCGAAGTGCTATCGCCATGACCCCGAAAGTCAAAAGTGAGCACGCTATAGCCTGCTTTGTGGAGCTCCTTGGCGAGTTCCTGCCAACCGTCCATCATCTGGTCGCCTGGTTTTTTTTCTTTGACATTATTCAAAGGGTGAAGCATCAAAATGGTTGGGGCCTTATCGCCCTTGGCACTAATGTACAGGTTGCCCCGAAGAGTCACGCCATCGACCGTGTCAAATTTGACCTTGGTGTCTCCCTGGGCAAAAAGCCCTGAAGTTGAAGCGAATAGGGCTAATCCAAGGATCCATGCGCGTTGCAAATTTTTCATATTCCACCTCGGAAGGGGGTCCATTGCGGGGCTCCCTTTTGCTCGCTTGTCGCCGAGAAAAAGGTTGGGCAACCCCTTTATCCTATCTCCATCCTAAACCCGCAGTCCCCCAGGTCAACGAATTCAGGGAATTCCAACCCGGGAAATGGGAAAAAAAACCGACCCGGGGGACTTTTCCTAGCCCAACTCCACATCCCAATAGGCGTTGGAAAGGAACATATGCCACGATTGGTACTTGTGATTGGACAGTTTTTGGTTCAATAACGGGCTTCGTTTGGGGCGTTCCGGTTTTCGGATGAGGGCCATGTTTGCCTGTTTGGGTGTCCGGCCCCCCTTCCGGACATTACATGGGACACAAGCACAGACTATATTTTCCCAGCTGTTTACACCTCCCTGCGTCCGGGGGACCACATGGTCCAGACTCAATTCGGAGGTAGAAAACTTCTTTCCACAGTATTGGCAAAGGCTGCCATCCCGGGCAAAAATGTTCCGGCGGTTGAATTTAATGGTTTGACGGGGAATCCTGTCATAACCTAGAAGTCGAATTACCCTGGGCACCTGAATCTCGCAGGTTACCGTCCGAATCCAATCATCGTCGGCCTGGCGAAAGTGGCGGGACCGATATTCGCTCACCTCGCGCCAAGTGGCAAAATCATAAGTGGAGTATTGGCCTTCTTCGAGGCTTACGACCTCCGCCTGTTCCCGCAAAAGTAAGGAAAATGCTCGTTTCACCGGAATAATGTGAATGGCCAGAAAGAGCCGGTTCAATACCAAAACACTGGCTTCAAGGGCATGGTGGATGGCCTTGGGGTAGTATGCTTCGCCAAAACTCAATTCATGAGAAGCTGCCATGCCGTCCAGGAGCACTTGCGGCCCCTGCTCCCTAGGTTTGATGCTTGGGACCAAAACAGGCGTATCTAGGGTCAATTCTTACGAATAATCGGCTCCATCCCCATTGATTATCCCTATATTTACCTACTTTTCCTTAATTATTATTGCATTCTTGAGGAAGGGTTCCCTTTTTCGGTAACCCAAAGGTCGCCGAGCCGCCTCATGACAAGTCAACCCGATCCCAATGGCCAAAACGCCGAGGAACCAGGAGGGACAGCCTCCCATCCTCCTGGTGCAACCACGAATCCTGAGGAACTGCTTGCGGTTCTGGTAGGACATGGTCTCATTGATAAAGAAGAGGCACAGCAGCTGAAGGGTCCCCTTTACGAAAAACAGACAACCGATGCCGGCCAATTGGTTCGCACCTTGGTAAAGCTCGACGGTATCACCAAAAACCAGGCACGCCGAATCTATCGGGATTTGGCCTCGCTTCTGGAACAGAAAATTCCAGGCTACATACTTTCGGAAAAATTGGGTTCGGGGGCAGGGGGAGCGGTCTATCGTGCCCAGCAGGTTTCAATGAATCGGGAGGTCGCCATAAAAATCCTGCATGGCCGGTTGGCGAAAAACCCTGATTACTTGAAGCGCTTTGTAAAGGAGGCCCATGTTGCCGCCCGGTGCAGCCACAACAATATCGTTCAAGCCATCGATGTTGGGTCGGCCGGGGGGGCCCATTTTTTTGTCATGGAACTGATCAAAGGGAAAACCATTTCCGACTTTCTGAAAGGGTCGAAACCGGTTTTTGGGGAGAAGGAGGCCACCGAAATCATCCTTCAGATTGCCCGGGCTTTGGAACATGCTGCCCACCGTGGACTGGTTCATCGTGACATTAAACCCTCCAACATCATGCTTACCGCAGAGGGGATTGCAAAACTGGCCGATCTCGGTTTGGCCCGGGAAGCTACCGACCTTGAAACCATCGAAAAGGAACGGGGGTTAACCATTGGTACCCCGTTTTACATCGCCCCGGAACAGATCAAAGGGAAGGACGATATAGACTCCCGGGCAGACATTTATTCCCTGGGGGCAACCTTTTACCACATGATCACCGGTCGCCCCCCATTTGAGGGGGCCAATGTTCACGAAGTCATCGAGAAACATTTGAGAGAACCCCTCGCCCCACCCGACCACCTCAATCCCAAGCTCTCCTCAGGAGTTGGGGAAGTCGTTGAAATCATGATGGCAAAGGACCGCAAAGGACGCTACCAAACACCTGAAGACTTGGTCATTGATCTCGAATGTCTTTTGAATAACGAAGCACCCAAGCTGGCCCGCAAACGGATCAAGGCATTGGATCTCGGTTCTCTCTCGGAGGGTGAATCGTATTCCGAAGGCGGCGATTCGGGAGAGTTGCCAGGCTGGGTCATCCCGACAGTCGCCACGCTGGGAGGGCTTTTGGTGTTGAGCCTTTTCGCCAACCTGGTCTTGGCCCTTCGATAAAAGCCCCTCGGGAATGTGCCGTGAGGTTGGCAGGAAGGGCTTTTGAACCTAGGAAGCAGGTTACGAATCCGGGGGCAAGGCTTGAACTAATCTCAGGAAAAGGGGCTTTGTAGGACCGGTAGTTGCAGGCGAATTTGATTTCTCAACGAAAAAAATAACTTTCCATGATCAAATCCCATAACTTGGGTTAATTCTACACCAGGAACCAAAAAGGCTAAGGCCGTGGCTATTTGCATAATCGGGTCATATAACTAGGGATACAACTTCGTAGTTATGCTTTTTCAAACGGTATAGACTAGCCCAGCCAAGGACATAACAAACTTTCAGAAACAGTTCTTAACTGGGTTATCCTAACCATCACCCATGCGGGTTTTTGGTATGAAGGTCAGGCTTTTACCATCCGAAATTTCCGGTAGCGGTCTTCAATTTCTTTCTTGCTACCTCATCAGTGACACGGTTGCCATCGATGCCGGTTCCCTTGGATTAGTCGGGACCCCAAATCAACAGGTTAGGGTAGACCATGTCTTTCTGACCCATTCCCACCTGGATCATGTTGGGGGGCTGCCCATTTTCCTCGACACGGTGGTGGAAATGGGTGGCGAAACTGTCAGCCTTCACGCAACCCCTTGGGTGCTTGATGTCCTTCAGGCGGATATTTTCAATGACCGGGTCATGCCTGACTTTGTCCGGATTTCTCAAAAAGGGCCGGTTTTTCTTAACCTTTGTCCAATGGAAGTGGGCACCATGGTTTTCGCCGATGGGTTAAAGATTACTTCCATCGAGGTAAAGCATGTCGTGCCCACGGTGGCCTATATCATTGATGATGGCAAGGATGCGATTGCCATTGCCACGGATACGGCTCCCTGTGAAAACTTGTATTCGAAACTGGAGGGCATTCCCAACCTGAGAGCCCTTTTGCTTGATTGTTCGTTTCCGGTCAAACAAAAGGAGCTAGCAAAAGTTTCAGGCCATTTGACCACGGAAGATTTTGCCATGGTTGCCAAGAGGTTTTCCCCCAAAATCGAGGTTTGGGCCATTCACATCAAACCCCGCTACCATGAAGAGGTTTTGAGCGAACTGGATAAATTACTGGGCTCCTCCGCAAGGATCCTGGAAGCGGGTCGAAACTATGAGTGGACTACCCCATGAAATGTGGGCCAATTGACCCCAACCAGGGAACGATTCCAATTCCATTGGTTGCTTACCAATGGAATTGAGTGAACAGGTTCCGTTAGCCAAAAACTTTGAAACGGATGAATACAATCGGGGGTTACGCTGCCAGCCGATGGCGCATCCGAACGAAATCGGCCACGGTGCCTATGACACGGGCCTGGTCGGCGGCACCGAGTTCCGGAAACATGGGCAGTGCCATGGTGGACCTGGCAGCTTCTTCGCTAGCGGGGAAATCACCCGGGCCATAGCCCAGGTGAATCAAACATTCCTGAAGATGAAGGGGCAGAGGATAGTAGACCTCGCAACCGATTTTTTGGGCCTTGAAATGTTGGATAAGTGCGTCCCGTTCGCCATTGGCCACCCGGACGACATACTGGTTGTAGCTGTGTAGCCGCTTGGGAAGGGCCTTTGGCTTTTCCAGATAATCGGTCAGGTGGAAATCCTGGATGAGGGCATCATAGCGACTGGCCACATTGCGGCGGCCCGCAATCCACTGGTCCAAATAGGGGAGTTTCACTCGCAGGATGGCGGCCTGGATAGTATCGATCCGGGCGTTCCAGCCCATGGTTTTGTGATAATACTTGGGATCCATACCGTGACCGCGAAGAATCTCCATTTTGCGGGCCCAATCAGGATCGTTGGTTACACAAGCCCCGGCATCACCCATGCCCCCCAAATTTTTGCTGGGATAGAAACTGAGGCAACCGATGGCGCCCAAACTGCCCGCCCTTTTGCCCTGATACTCTGCTCCCAGCGATTGGGCCGCATCCTCAATGATGGGAAGGTCGTGGCGTTCCGCAATGCGCCAAAGCGGTTCCATGTCAGCACATTGGCCATAAAGGTGAACGGCGATGATTGCCTTTGTTTTTTTGGTAATGCAATTTTCAACCTGGAGGGGGTCAATGTTGTAGCTGGCGGGGTCGATGTCGGCAAAAATGGGGGTGGCTCCCGCACGAATTACCGATCCCACTGTCGCAAAGAAGGTATAGGGCGGGAGGATGACCTCATCTCCCGGGCCGATGTCAAGGGCATGGATGGCAAGACTCAAGGCATCGGTGCCCGAGGCACAACCTACGGCGGCATTGACCCCACAATAGGCAGCCAAGCCGTTTTCCAACAATTTAACATCGGGTCCGTTGATGAGTTGGCCTGAAACAATGACCCGTTCCACGGCTTGGAGGATTTCCGTTTCAAGTTGTTGAAAGGAAAGGTTGATGTCGCAAAGGGGAATGGCACGAGAACCGGACATGCGTCGACTCCTTGACGCGGTTTTTTTGCGGGGGCACCGAATCCATCCGGAACCCCGTCCAAGGGGCGAAAATAAGCCAGCGGGGCCACGGAATCAAGAGAGATTGCATCCGGGGGATCCGGCAAGAAAAAAGGGTACGAAAATGGGGTTTTCCGGCGGAAAAAAGGTTCAAAAAGCGCACTTTTCTTGCAAATGCTACCTGTTCAATTGTCCACCGATTTTTTTTGCGGTACCCACTTTCCTCAAAACAACCTCAAGATCCAACTGCCCCCGCATCGGTTCAACATGGGTCACCCGAACGGTGACTGCATCACCCAAGCGATAGCTGCGCCCCGGACCGGCCAGGGTTTGGGTTTCTTCATCCAGATGATAGCGACCAAACCCCAACGACTTTACATGGACCAGCCCCTCGACCGGGATCGTTTCCCCCTGGGCGAAGAATCCATAGTCGGTAACTCCGGCAATGCGGGCAGAAAACTCCAAACCTGGCTGTCCGGCTACCCAGTCCAATAACCTGGACTTGGTCAACTCCCGTTCGGCCTGTTCCGCCCGCCTTTCCAGACGGGAGCAATGAAAACCAAGACTTTGCAGCTCTGTTATATCTGACTTGGCGGTTCCCGATCGGACCAGACGATCGATAAGGCGGTGGATCACAAGGTCGGGATAGCGGCGAATGGGCGAGGTGAAATGGCAATAATGTTTTGTCGCAAGGGCAAAATGTTCGTCCGCCTGGGGAGAATAAACCGCCTGCTTGAAACTTCGAAGCAGGCTGAAATGAACCGCATGGCGGTCTGGTGCCTGACGGGTCAGGTTAAGCAGGTCCTGGAGGTCGCGACGATCAGGATTGGGGGAAGTTTTATGTCCCAAGGTCCTGGCAAACCGGCCAAAGGCGCGCAGTTTTTCCGGGTCCGGCATGGGGTGATTGCGATGAAGGTAGTCCACTTTCATTTCATCGAGTTTTTGGGCAACTACCTCGTTTGCGGCAAGCATCAACTCTTCAATCAGCCGGTGGCTCCAATCGTGAGTGCGCCAATGCGCCCCGGTTACTTTGCCTGAGGAATCCAGATCCAGATGAGCTTCTCCCAATTCCAATTCAAGAGCTCCTCGCCGGATGCGCTGGCGATTGAGAAGACCAGCAGCATCGCGGGCCCGCAAAACCACGCTATCCACCACCTCGCCAAAGCTGCCAGTCCGGTTCAAAACTTCTTGGGCCTGTTCATAGGCAAGGCGCTTGAATACCCTGATTGCGCCCTTTGCCAGGCGGCTTTCGAGGATCTTGCCGGTTTTGTCGATTGAAAATAATACACTTTGGACCAATCGGATTTTTCCTTCCTGGAGGCTTGCCAGGTGGTTGCTTATTATTTCGGGAAACATCGGTATGACCATGCCGGGCAAATAAACGCTGGTTGCCCGTTGGCGTGCTTCCTGGTCAAGGGCCCCACCTACCGGGGCAAAATGACCCACATCGGCAATGTGTACAATAATGTCAAAACCACCCTCTGGCCTGGCCCTTACATCGATCGCATCATCAAAATCCTTGGCATCCACGGGGTCAATGGTGATGACCTGGTCCTGGGTGAAATCCTCACGCCCGGCAAGGCTTGATTCGTCGAAATGGGCGGCGGCCAACCGAGCCTCCTCAAGTGCCTCTTCGGGAAAATGATCGGGCAATCCGTGGGCCCGTAGGACGGAGAGAATATCCACCCCTGGATCGCCCCACTTGCCCAAAACTTCCGTGATGACCCCTTCCCCCCGTTGATCATAGGTGGGGTACTTGACGATCTCGAGGACTACTCTGTCCCCGGGACGCGGGTTACGGGTGGAGACATCCGCGATCTCAATCGACCCGCCCAACTGTTTGCCATCGACCCTGACAAAACCCCGGGCACCGTTGCCTGTTTCGGGCTCGCAATAGGTTCCGATAAAGGTGGAGCGTGACCGTTCCAGAACACGAACAATCATCGCTCTTGATGGGGGTGATCGTCTTCCTTGCCGATCGGAACGGCTGTCACGATTCAAGCGACGGACAACGACCCTGTCGCCGCCGGCAGCATCCAGGCAATTTTCTTCGAAGATTCGTATATCAGGGATCTCCTGGCCTGCTTGGGGCTCGGGCCGGACCCAACAGGCACCGGCTCCGGTTCGCCGGAAAATTCCAACCATATCCCTCCTGGAAGAGGGTATTAAAGGCTTGGTTACTTTGGATCGTTTCGTTTTTCCCGTTACCGGGATTTCATCTACTACATGTTTCAAGGGTTCGGGAACCCGGTCCTTTAAGCCTTTGGGTAAAAGCAAGGCTTGACCAGCCTCTTCGGAGGGAAGTGCGCTATTTTCAGGTTTGGGACCCTGGTTGGCGGCCAAAATGGTTCCCCGGGGGCCCGCCGTGATTTTGCCGCCTTCAATCAGTTGTTTAAGGTGTTCCCGAAAGGAGCTGAATTCTCCCTGGGGGATGTCAAGGCGTCTAGCCAACGATTTATCACGAAGGGGTTTGTATTCGGGACGCTTGATTTCTTTCAGGATGCGGACCGTCCACGAGGGGGGAATCTTGGCCATGATACACCTTAAAGCGGGCCGTAAAATAGGGTCCGCATCAGGTTATTCTAGCGTTTAACAATGGGGATGGGGCGGTTTTTGACCACTATTGAGGAAAAGGAAATTTGCCCTTGGGTAAAACCGCCTGTGGCCTGGCCGGGGGGAACTTCTGGAGGAAGAATTCGATTCCCTAGGCCAGAATTTCCTTTACCACCCTGGCTTCCTCGGCACCGGTGAGGCGTTGGTCCAACCCCTGGTATTTAAATGTCAAACGGCGATGATCAACATAACTTTGCAAATATTTCCATAAATTGGTATTTTTTTGATCGTACTATTTCAAGAATTGTATTGCAACAACACCATTCGTCAAGAACTAATACTTCGGGTGGTTCCGAAATAGAAAAATTAAATCGATATTTTTCAGAAAGGGATGACAATTTTTCAATACAAAAAATAGATTCATTAACAAAAATTGGCAAATTGCATTCGATACTTATCATTGAAGGAATTATAGACATTCCATCAATTACATTTTTCTCATGTCCTTCTACATCAATTTTTATATAATCAGGCATCCCAAAATGTTCCACTAAGCTATCAATCGTAACAGTTTCCACGAGTGTTTTTGATGTTATATTTTGTGTAGGAACATTATCCCTAAATTTATCTTGGGCTGTTAATTCATCGACCCATTTTTCAGAAAGTGTATTATAGGCGTCCCCATCTGAAAACTCATAAAAAATACTACTCCCAACATTATCGGAAACAGCCTTGTTTACAATTTCTATGTTTACATTATTTTTAAATCTATCTTTTAAAAAAAACATAAATTTTTGCTCGGCTCAAATAAATATATTCTTTTAAATATCTTTGAAAAGTGCGTTGCCTTTCCACCATTATTAGAACCGATATCAAAAACAATATTGCAAGGAAAACCAGAAATTAAATCTTTGTAAAATTTAAACTCTTGATTTTTTTGAAGAAATAATTTTTGTTTAAAAATATAAATATATAGACTGTAAAACATTGATTCGTAAATACTAGGACCAAAAAAACTTTTAATTGTAGATTTCATATAAATTTGTCCTTATTCAATAGGTTTTCTAGAGCCAAGATGATTTATAATTGTATTCCTTAATATTCTTTAAACTGAAAGCATTCGCCCTAGGACAGAATTTCCTTTACCACCCTGGCTTCCTCGGCACCGGTGAGGCGTTGGTCCAACCCCTGGTATTTAAATGTCAAACGGCGATGATCTATCCCCAAAGTATGCAAAACGGTGGCATTCAAGTCGCGGATATGGACAGGATTCTCGACAATGTTGTAGGCAAAATCGTCGGTCTTTCCGTATTCAATACCAGGCTTGATGCCCCCTCCGGCCAGCCAGGTGGTAAAGCAGCGGCCATGATGATCGCGGCCATAGTCCGTTTTGGTAAGGGCCCCTTGGCTGTAAATGGTCCGACCAAACTCCCCTCCGCAAACCACCACCGTATCTTCCAGCATTCCACGCTGTTTCAGATCAAGCACAAGTCCTGCCGAGGGTTGATCAATATCCTCGCATTGCATTCCAAGGTTTTTGGGAAGTGCCCCATGTTGGTCCCAACCTTGATGGAAGAGTTGGATAAAGCGAACCCCTCGTTCCGCCATCCGCCTGGCCAAAAGGCAATTGTGGGCGAAACTGCCCGGCTTTTTGGCATCCGGTCCGTAAAGGCGGGTGATGTTGTCTTTTTCGCCGGACAAATCCATCAAGTCGGGCATGGCCGTCTGCATCCGGTAAGCCATTTCATACTGTGCGATACGAGTTTGGGTTTCCGGGTCGGCAAAGCGGTCAAAAGTTCCCTGGTTAAGCGTAGCCAAGGCGTCGAGTTGTTCACGCCTTGCCGAGGTATCCACCCCATTGGGGTTGGAAAGGTAAAGGACAGGGTCTCGGCCCGAGCGCAATTGAACCCCCTGATGTTTGGAAGGCAGGAAGCCAC
Organism: Planctomycetia bacterium; assembly: GCA_005808665.1. Lineage (GTDB taxonomy): Bacteria > Planctomycetota > Planctomycetia > Gemmatales > Gemmataceae > SYLG01. The sequence continues at coordinate 23,486 of SYLG01000162.1, forward strand.
TCCCCCAAAGCCTTGCATAGAGGGCCTGTTTTTGACCCCGACCTTGGGAAATCATCACGGTAAACGCCGGAAGGTTTTCATTGTCCGAACCCAACCCATAGGAGAGCCATGCTCCCATGCTGGCCCGGCCTGGTTGCTGTGCTCCAGTGGTGATATAAGTAATGGCGGGATCGTGGTTGATTGCCTCGGTATGAACGGATTTCACAAGACAAATTTCGTCCGCAATGGAGGCTGTATGAGGCAATAGCTCCGAGTTGACCCAGGTTTGGTGTTTGCCATATTTCGCAAACTTGAACATCGGTGCCACACACGGAAAGTTTTTCTGGCCACTGGTCATGCCCGTGATCCGTTGGCCATTGCGGATCGAATCGGGCAGTTCAGTGCCATGGAACTTGTGCATCTGGGGCTTGTAATCGAACATGTCAATGTGGCTTGGTCCGCCCGAGAAAAAGAGATAGATGACCCTCTTGGCTTTGCCCTTGAAATGAAAAGGGGAAGGGGGCAATTCAGAACTGCCTGGGTTCAGACCGAGAGCACTTTTGCCAAGCAATCCGGAAAGGGCCGCCGCCCCTAGTGAGGTGGAACCTTGATGCAGAAATGCCCGTCGTTGCAGGAAATGGTGCATTGGTTTGTTTCCTTTTGGCTGAATCAATTGCGGGTAAGAAATTCGTCCAGATTAAAAAGGGTATTGGCCAGGATCGTCCATGAGGCGTGTTCGACAGGGTCAAGTGCGGTGTCTCTTGGGCTCTCCCCGATAGTGAGCAAATCGGTGGCTTTCTTTTTGTCTGCTGAAAAACGCTCCTTTTGGCGTATTAAAAGCTCTGAAAAGAGTGTTAACTCAAAAGGTTTGGGTTCGCGGGCGAGAGCAGTCCGATAGGCAAAACCGATCCGCTCGGCTGGGGAGGAACCACCTTCTTTCAGGATGCGTTGCGCAAACGCCCGGGACGATTCGACAAATTGAGGTTCATTGAGGGTGATCAGGGCCTGAAGGGGGGTGTTGGTGCGGGGTCGGGTGGCTGTGCATTTTTCACGACTGGGAGCATCAAAGGTGGTCATCACCGGATGGGGAGATGAGCGTTTCCAATAGGTGTACATCGATCGCCGAAACAGTTTCTCGCCCCGATCTTGCACATATTTGGACAAATTGGTGTCAAGGGCCACATCCTCCCAAATGTTCGGAGGTTGGTACGGCCTTACACTAGGTCCCCCAATCTTTTCATGGAATAGGTTCGATACAAAAAGTGCCTGATCCCGCAGGAACTCTCCCTGCAGGCGAAATCGGGGGCCCCGGCCCAAAAGGCGATTTTCCGGATCTTTTTCCCGATGCTGGGAGGAGATTCGGGGATCCTGGCAATAGGTCTCGCTGGTGACAATCATCCTGACCATGCGTTTGATGTCCCACCCGCTTTCCACAAAATCGGCTGCCAGCCAATCGTGGAGGTCCGGATGACTGGGCATCTCCCCCTGAAGCCCGAAATCCTCAGCGGTTTTGACAAACCCTTCCCCCATAAACATCTGCCACAACCGATTGATCATTACCCGCGAAGTAAGCGGATTCTCTGGTCGAATCATCCATTGGGCCAATCCCAGCCGGTTCGTTGGGGCATCTTTTGGAAGGCTTCCCAGGATGGCAGGGACTCCTGGTTCCACAAGACCATCTTTTTTCGGTTGGTCATATTGACCCCGATTGAGAATAAAGGTTTTGCGCATTTGATCTTTGGGCAAATCTTCCATGATCATCACCGAACTGGCGGCTTTTTCATCCTTTTTCAAGGAGGCAAGTTTCAGGCCCAAGGCTTTTTGTCGATTGGCATGGGCCTTGTCCGTTGCCCGCAAATAGGCTTCGGCAAGGACCTCCTTTTGGGCGATGCTGCGCTTATCAAGGGGCGTTTTCAGGATAGCCAGCACCGGAGATTCCGGAATCGCCTCAGGCTCGATCACACCCTTCCAGAGGCCAAGGGCATCAATGTCTCCCCGGTAGCGCCCGGCATCACTTCGCCCTCCCAACCGAAGTGGCGCATCCGTGATCGCCGAGCTTCGTAAATTGTCGTTGAATACTTCGTTTTCCTGAAGTTTGCCATCGACAAAAAGGCTGATTCCTTTGGCTTTGCCGGATCCATCGTGACGGATGATGATGCGATGCCAAACATCAGGCGTGAGCGGATTTTTGGCGTAAACCTTGAGGCCATTGTCAGGCCAACTGTGGATCAAATGGAGGCCTGGCCGCATCCGATCCAGGCCAAGATCAAATCCCCGATGGGCTTTTTCGCTGTTCATTCTGGTCAGCAAAAACCCGCCGCCATCTTTGGGCACTTTGGTCCAGAAAGAAAATGTGAATGGCTGGTTCCAATCCAGTTGGGGACCCCCCTCAAAGGAATAAAGGACATTCCCGGCAAGGCCAATACCTTCGCCTCCGGGTCGCTTGACCTCCGTGGCTTTTCCTTCCAAAGGAAAACCCGTTGGGCCTACCAGGGGATTGAGGAATTCCGCCCGCCCCTTTTCCCCAAGGCCCAGATAGAACAAGGCCTCTGCTGGTGAGGTTTTGTCGCCCTCGGGAGTTTTTTGTTTTGCGACCCACTCGGCAAACCCCTTGGAACCCAAAGCGGTGGCGCGGGCTGCGCTGATCTCTTTAAGGGATTTATCTTTCTCTCCAATCGCCACAATACGCCTTGCTTGTGCTTCGGGATCAAAGATTTCCACAAGAGGGGCCTGATTGCCATTGCGGGTTTGCATTCCTGGATCTTTGGTGTTGTTGAAGAAGGCAAAAAAGCGGTAGTATTCCTTCTGGGTGACCGGATCATATTTATGATCGTGGCATTGGCCGCACTCCATGCTCATGGCAAGCCAGGCACTGGAGACGGTTTTGACCCGATCCACCACATACTCCACACGGTATTCTTCAGGGATCGCTCCCCCCTCGTCGGTGGTCGCATGATTCCGGTTGAATCCCGAGGCCACCTTTTGATCGACGGTTGCCAGGGGAATAAGGTCGCCGGCAATTTGCTCCAAAGTGAATCGGTCATAGGGCATATTGCTGTTGAAAGCCCGGATCACCCAATCGCGCCAACCCCACATATCCCGTGGGCCATCGGCGTGGAACACGCTGGAATCTCCATACCGACCCAGGTCCATCCACATAAGGGCCATCCGTTCCCCATAGCGGGGTGAGGACAAAAGCCGATCCACCAACTTGTCATAGGCGTTTGAACTTGTGTCGTTCATGAATGCCAAAAGTTCCGCTACGGTGGGGGGCAAGCCGGTCAAATCAAGCGTCACCCGCCGAATCAACAATTCTTTGGCCGCCCGGGAACCGTGGGACAATCCCTCCCTGACAAGCCGTTCGGCAATGAACCGGTCTATGGGCTTGGACCACCGGGAATCCGATATTGTGGGAAGGGGTCGTTTGGTGGGTCGTTCATAGGCCCAATGCTTGGCATAGGGGGCACCTTGTGCCAACCAGGCGGTAAGGATTTTGATTTCCGATCCGCTCAGTTTTTTTTTGATGTTCGAATCGGGTGGCGGCATTTGAATGTCTGGATCGGTGGAGTTGATGCGCAGGTGTAATTCCGAATCTTCAGGGGTCTTGCCCCGAACCGCCCGCGAGGAACCCTTGGCAGAGTCGAGCCGAAGGCTGGAATTGCGGTTTTCTTCATCGGGCCCGTGGCAATGGTAGCATTTATCTACCAAAATCGGGCGGACATCGCGGTTGAAGTCGACCGGGGATTGTCCCAACAAGGGGAAAAGTAGGGGGCAAATCCAGAGCATTAGGGGGGTACCAGATCTGTCCAAACGCCGAGGTTCGGCAGGAGTGGGAAGGAATATTGCAATTATACCCCATAAGTTCCCAAAGGGTAAGGGGATAGTGGCCCTTGAAAAACGCAATGCCCATTTGCCCCCTGAATGGCTTGGGGCGCCGTTTCCATTCGCAATCTTAATGGGTTCCTCATCTCAAATGGAGTACAATCAGGGGATGACCATTGGGGAATGGTCAAAGGTCGGAGGGCGGCTGCCATGGGTTCCACACTTGCCTTGCTGATCGGATATGGCCTTTTGGTTGGCCAATCCAACCCCAATGGAACCGTCCTATTCGAAAAAAAGATCCGCCCGGTATTGGTGGAAAAGTGTTATCCATGTCACAGCGAAAAAGCCCCCAAACTGCGGGCCAACCTCAAGCTTGACAGTCGGGAGGGAATGCTCAAAGGGGGCGATTTGGGACCTGCCCTGGTGGTGGGCAAACCGGCGGAAAGCCCACTGGTCAAGGCCCTTCACTATCAGGATGAACAGCTGCGGATGCCGCCTTCCAAGCCCCTGGATCCGTCGGTTGTGGCCGACTTTGAAACCTGGATCGCTCTCGGGGCACCTTGGCCTGATGCGTCCCAAAATCTGGTGAAAGACCCCGGTTTGGGGGGTGCCAAACCGTGGGCGTGGACAGCACCCAAGCGGATTGCTCCCCCCATTGAAGAATCCTCTCCATGGGCCAAAACCCCCATTGACCAGTTTCTTTTCGCAAAAATGAGGTTGGAGGGTTTGTCACCCTCTCCAGAAGCCGACCCTAGGGTGTTGGTACGCCGCCTGGCCATTGATCTGGTGGGGGTGCCGCTTCGGACCGAAGAAGCCGAAGCATTTGCCGAAAAACCGACTCGGGAAGCGTATGTAGCCCTGGTGGACAAGCTCCTTGCCGATCCCGGTTTTGGGGAACGATGGGGCCGCCATTGGCTCGATATTGCCCGTTATGGGGACACCTCCGGCCGGACGGTCAATGCAAACCACCCCAATGCCTGGCGGTATCGCAATTATGTGATCGATGCCCTGAACGGCGACAAGCCCTATGATCGGTTTGTAATGGAACAACTCGCCGGAGACCTTTTGCCGACGCAAAACGAACAGGACCGCGCCGAAAAACTGATTGCAACCGGTTTCCTTGCTGTGGGCCCCAAGGCCCTCAACGAACGAAATACCAGGCAGTTTCAGGCGGACTTGGCGGATGAACAGTTGGACACGGTCTTTACAGCCTTTTTAGCCACAAGTTTGGCGTGTGCGCGCTGCCACGATCACAAATTCGACCCGATCTCCCAAAAGGATTACACCAGGATATCCGGGATCTTTCAAAACACCGATACCCGCTATGGCACCATCCGGTTGATTCAAAATATTCGCCCCTCCAAACTTCAGGAACTACCCAAAGGAGCCAAGCTTTCGAATCCCTTGCCCAACCTGACCAAATCCGAAATGGTGGCCCTTCAGGAAGACATCCAATCCCTCAAAGCCAAACGGCTGGAACTGATTCCAAGTGGCAAACTGTTTACCTCACCCGAGGGCATCCTGACCCAGGTTCGTCTTGCCACTGCTGAAAGTCGACTTGAAAGCTACACTCCTGAAGGCACACCGAAAAATCTCGCCATGGGGGTGAAGGACAAAACCTTTCCTGGAGATACGCCCCTTTATATCCGGGGGGAGGTGGATCGCCCCGGCCAGATTGTTGCAAGGGGCGTTCCCGATTGGTTTGCCGGAACCAGGGCCGTTCGCAAAGGGAGCGGTCGTCTGGAGTTGGCCCATTGGATCGCCTCGAAAGACAATCCCCTGACGGCCAGGGTAATGGTAAACCGTGTTTGGTCGCACCTGATGGGCCGGCCCCTGGTCGAAACGCCCGATAATTTCGGTCTTGCGGGGAGGCTGCCAACGCACCCCGGTCTTCTGGACTATTTGGCGATCTCTTTTGTCGAGGATGGTTGGTCGGTAAAGCGCCTTGTCCGCCAGATCCTCCTGAGTCGTGCCTATGCGCAATCCTCCCATGCTGACCCCAAAGCGATGGAAATCGATCCGGAAGGGGCTTATTATTGGCGCATGACACCAAGGCGCCACGATGCTGAAGTGTTACGGGATACCATCCTTTGGTTGGGTGGGGACTTGCAGGATGGCCGCCGATTGGGATCGCCCGTTTCCCTTGCGGGCGAGGGGCTAGTCCGCGGGGGCCAAAGGCAGGGTTTGTTCACCCAACCTTTCAATGGCCGTTCCGTCTACCTGCCGGTTATCCGCGACAACCCTGATGAGACCCTGGCCCTTTTTGATTTCCCCCAACCCGATGCGGTGCAGGGCGACCGCCCTACCACCACGGTCGCTTCCCAGGCACTCTTTTTGTTGAATAACCCTTTGGTTTTGCGAGAGTCAGAAAAATTGGCGGCATGGCTGTTGAAGGAATCGCCGGATAGTGCGGAACAAATCCGCAAGGCATTCCTGGTAATCCATGGTCGCCCTCCCACAAGCCGTGAAGGCGAGTTGGGCGCAGCCTTTCTCAGGGATTTTCGGGCCAAAGCCTTTGCCCCCCAATCGGGCAGAAACAAAAAAGAGGCGCTTGCCGCCTTTGGTCAGGCACTTTTGGCACATCCTGATTTCCTGTACCGGAGATAACCGATGTCACTGTTGGTTGGCAGTTCAAGGCGAAACTTTCTGCATACCGCCAGATCGGGTTTCGGCGGCTTGGCCTTCTCTGTTTTGGCGTCGTCCTGGAATCGGCGACTCCTGGCGGATGTTCCTAAAAATCCCCTGTTTCCCAAGGCAGCACATCATCCCGCCCGAGCCAAGAGGGTCCTTTTTTTGTGCATGGAGGGTGCCCCTTCGCAGGTGGATACCTTTGACTTCAAACCCAAATTGGAAACCGATGCGGGCAAGCCGATTGGAAATGGTCCCCTCCCCGGGGCAAAGCTCCTGCCTTCGCCTTTTGCTTTCAAAAAACGGGGACAATCGGGCCAATGGATTTCAGACCTTTTCCCAAACCTGTCCAGCCACGCTGACAAACTATGTGTGGTGCGATCGATGCACACAAACCTTCCCAATCATCCCCAGGCTTTTGTTCAGCTTCACACGGGGCTTTTCCAGGCGACCCGACCCAGTTTGGGTGCTTGGGTCCTTTATGGTCTTGGGTGTGAAAACGAAAACCTGCCCGGCTTTGTCTCCATCAGTCCCCCCAATAACAACGGGTCCACCACCAATTATGGCTCGTCCTTCTTGCCCGCCGTCTGCCAGGGATTGCGACTGGGTAGTCAAGGTCAGCCGGTAAATGCCGCCCAGGTGACCAATATCCGTAACAACCGCTTTGGCAAAACCGATCAGGCACGCCAACTCGACCTGATCCGTGAACTCAACGACAAAAGCCGGGAAACGGATCCGGCATCTGGTCTGACCGATGGCTTATTGGGTGCGATGGAACTCGGTTTTCGAATGCAGGAGGACCTGCCAAGGGCCCTTGATGTCAATCTGGAAGACAAGGCAACCCGGGCCATGTATGGGGTGGACACGGCAGAAACCGATAATTTTGGTCGTCAATGTCTTATGGCCAGGAGGCTGTTGGAACGGGGCGTCCGGTTTGTCGAGGTATGTCAAGGGGGTTGGGACCAACACCGTAACTTGCGTGAGGATCATGGCCGCAGGGCACGATCGGTGGACCTGCCCATTTCGGGGTTGCTTGGAGACTTGGCCTCCCGCGGGCTTCTTGAGGATACTTTGGTTGTCTGGGCAGGTGAATTTGGCCGTACCCCCTATTCCCAATTCGGGCTTGATGGGGATGGCCGGGATCATAACCACAAAGGGTTCACCATTTGGCTGGCGGGAGGTGGGGCCAAACCCGGAACCTCGTACGGGGCCACCGATGAATATGGCCGGGAAGCTGTGTTGGACAAGGTCCACATTCATGACCTGCACGCCACCATCCTCCACCTGTTGGGTCTTGATCATACCAGACTTACCTATCGTCACGCGGGCCGTGAAATGCGCCTTACCGACACCAAAGGTTTGGTGATCGATGGCATGGTTGGCTAGCCGATCCAGATGAGCGATCGGATACTTTTTTCCCAAAACGACTCCTGCCAGGGTGGGTGGCAAACGGCCCATGAAACTATAGGCTTGCCATTAGCTTGGTTGATATTTCCATCCGCTATTCCGGTAGCGTTTATCCAGCTTTTTCCCAAAGATTTGTGATAGGCCAGGAGGAAGGAAAAAGAGAAAGACAAATAGTATCCGTTCACGGGTTACATCGCTAACCGGGTATTGGAATGGTAGCCAAGATCCCGATTTTCTCAACCCTGAAGCTGGATGAGTCGAGGTGTGGGGAGTTTTTTCCGGAAGGATTCGATGCAAGACCTGATGTATTCCAAGACTTTGACCCCGTTTTTCCTGCAAGTAGCACTCACCGAAAAAATCGATTCAACAAACCGTTTTCCCGATTCCGATTGAACGGATTGACAGATCTTTCGGTAAATCACAATGTCACGAAGTTGCCGTTTGGCCTCATTGTTTGTTGGCTCAACGCCTTCGACATGAGCAAACTGCCACAACGCCTCAAAGTGTTTCAACAGGTCCTTCGCTACAATTCCCAACTTCCGGTTGGGGTAGGCAATGGCTTTTTCCA
>SYLG01000163.1 GCA_005808665.1 Planctomycetia bacterium
ATCGTCCATGGCTGACAAATCCTTTTGTCTGGATGCGAAGTTAGGCAACCCAGGCAAGAATCATGACAGCTGTCATTACGAAAGGAAAGACCGAAAACAGCGTTTTCCCCCGGGATAATCAACCGGCCGGGAATTGCTGGGACATCAGCCACTTTGTAACCCTGATTGCTGGCTTTCATCCCGATTTCCCAAGGTTTAAAGGAAAATCATTAGAGCCGGTTGCCCGTCAAAAAGGTGATTAACCGACTTTTAAGAAGGAAAGGTAAGAAAATTATTTTCAAAAAATAATCCATTTGCCATGGAAAATGACTTGCCGTAAAGAAAAGGCTGTCTAGGAAAATTCTATACCTCTTTCGGAGGTCTTTTATTCTCAATGTAGCCGTTACCTTTTTCAAGGAGTTTTGGGATGAAAGTGATTCGATTAACTGCTCTAACCGCACTGATCGCATCGATCGGATTTGGGGTGATTTTTGCCCAGGATACAGGCAAAAAGAAGGGGATTTTGCCTCCCAACTACGGAAAAATCGGCCTCACGGATGAGCAAAAACAGGATATTTACAAAATCCTGGCAAAATACAAAGGGGAAGGGGATGAATTGAGCCTTAAACTTAAGGAACTCAATATCAAACGGTCCCTGGAGATTGAAAAGATATTGAACGAGGACCAGAAAAAGGCCCTGAAAAAACTCAACGATGCCAAAACCAGGAAAGCGGAAGAGCCTAAGAAAAGCGATCCACAAACCAAATAATGCCCGGAAAAACAGTCCATTAGGGACTCTCCAAATCCCTAATGGGTTGCAAGCATTAGGTTTTTCAGACTAATGGATTGAGTCACTCCGTTACTTAACTGCCTGAAATGTTCCCTTAATGGTTCATTACTCGCCCCTTTGAAAGAGGCGTTTTCCATGGTCATTAAATATTTCCTGATTATCGTTGGTTTATCCCTTTTGGGAACCACACGAGCCGATCCGGTGGGGATTCGCCCTACCGTAACCCCCAGTGTGGCGAGTGCCTTAGGCCAGAATTTTACCTTTAGTACAACCGGCTTAAGTGGATCCAAAATCAGGGGGATTGGCCTTTACCGAATTGAAGGGTCGGAAAGCAAATCTCTTACCTTGACTTTAACGGATGAAAATAGCTTCGCAACCCAAAGTGGTACTTTTGCAATTGCGGCAGGATCCATTGGAGTTGAAAACATTATAGCATGGAATAATTCCTTTAGCCTTACTGCATCCACTAATTATTCTCTTACCGTTGGATTTGGGGTTTCTGGTTTAGCGGAAGGTAATTTTCAGCAACTACTAAACCCGGAGAGTCCCTATTTTGTGGAAACCGAAATTTCAAACTACTGGGCCTCGCCCAATACTACGACCATCACCAACATGGCTCTAGTCCTCTATTACGATCCAACCTCCATCCCCGAACCTGCCACGCTAATTCTGACCGTTTCCGCTTTGGCAGCTGGGGCCATGGGGTCATACCTTCACCGTCGGCGCAAAAACCAGATTGGGGCCTAGATATTTCAGCCCTTTTGTTTTACGGGGGAAATCTCGCTGCAAAATGGCTTTGGTGTTTTGGATTCGTCAATCAAATAAGCAGGTGCCCTTGGGCTGATTGGGGCCACGGAAGGAATGATTTGCCCCCAAGGGGCCGGGCCGATCCAGTTAGGACATAGACCGAAGGAGCAATAACCCATTCCCTAATTTTTTGGTCCACCCTTGCGTCCGAATTGTAACCATTGGTCCCTCAGGTGTACGGGTGACCAATAATTGGGGCAAATAGCCAATTTTCGACCGGCAGGAACTTTCTTGAGACTTCTAAGGATGGTTAGGGCTTTGGCCCTATTTGTTGCCTGAGAATTCAATTAATAACACCTAAGGCAATGCCAAAACCCCTTCCCCTCCGGGGATATTCCTGGACTAACAGAGCCTTGAAGGCTCCTCAAGGAATGGCTCATGATCCATCCTATTCTATTATCACCAAAGAAGTTATGGGGTGCACCAAATAGTGGATTCCGGCGGTTATGAAACGAATAGGCTTGCAATTCCCCATACCAATGAGTTATGCGATGAAACTCGATTGGACTTTGGGGGATTGATTGCGTGGATATGGGTTCTGTGTTGGGAAATTGGATGCCCATTGGCATCTTTCTTGCGGAATTGATGGTAGTTACACTTTCCACCATTCGCATTATTTTTGTGTCCCGTGGGCAAAAAATCCTGGCATCCTGTTTAGGTTTTTTTGAGATTCTCCTTTGGTTAATGGCCATTGGTCAAATCATGAAAAATCTCGATTCTCCTTTGTGCCACCTTGCCTTCGCCTGCGGCTTCACCATGGGAAATTATTTGGGTATTTGGTTTGAGGGAGTATTAGCCATGGGCAAACTGGGATTGAAAATCGTTTCCCCACAGACCGCCAATCCCTTGGCAAATGTCCTTTTGGAAAGGGGCTTTGGCCTTACCCTTACGGATGGAATGGGTAATCAGGGACCTGTTCAGGTCATCAGCATGATCATAAAGCGCCGAGACCTGAAATTCGTTTCCAATTTGATTAAAACGGTGGATTCTCAGGCATTTGTTGCCATTTCGGAAGTGCAAAATACGGAACGCGGAGTGTTTCCGGCGACCCAGGGCCTATTATCACCCCTTTTTGATCGACTAAGGTGGTTAGGGTTAAATCCTGGAACAATATCCGGAAATACTGTTTGTAATCAAACCACACCAATAACAATGGGATCGTAACCCAAACTCCCGGCAGAGAAGGCGTAGCAATCCCTTTTTTATGAAAATGGGAACATGCAATTCCCTTGGAATTGTTTCGGTTGCCAGACCCAATGCGGGGACGGATGCCAAACGGTTCGAAGATATTGGTTTGGTTAAACGATAAATCCCTGGCATGGGCCTTGAGCCATTTCTTTGGGAAAACAGGTTTGTGGTTTTCCAGAAGGAATTTCATTGCCTTGTCCAAAGGTTTTACCCGAGGAATTTTTTCTTGTCCTTTCGCAATTTTTCACGGAAGGGTTTACCCCGAAAGGAATGCCCTTGGGTTAATCCCCCTTGAAGCCACCTGTCGCTTTTTCTTTTAGAACGAGTACAAAAACGAAAATTAATACTGCGAAAACATCACTTTAAATAATTACAACCTAAAATGACATTTTATGATATCTCTCCATTGGAATCCAATGCCAATGTGCTCCATATTTTGAAACCATAAAGATATTTAACTTGACTTCATTGTTTCGAAGTGGGCTAATATAATCTATCCCAATATTTGTCGAAAGAACTTTTTGGATAGGAACTTAAGAAGAATGGACAGAGCCGGGCTTGAACCGGCGACCCCAGCCTTTTCAGGGCTGTGCTCTACCAACTGAGCTATCTGTCCTCCTTTCATTATTCTAAAACCCCTTAGGTTAAGCGTCAACCGAATTTGTCATGAACCATCATATTGAACCGGAGACTTAGGCCTTTTAACCTAAAAGGGGATGAAGCCATTTGGCCAAGACGGATACCCAATGACGATTGCAGATGAAAGTGGCCCCTTGCTCGAACGGTGTCAACAGCGCCTGGGATATTTTTTTTCCCGTCCTGACCTTTTGGTTTGTGCCCTCACCCATAGTTCCTTTGCTACGACCAGGGTCCAATCCTACGAGAGGATGGAATTTTTAGGCGATGCCATTCTGGGCCTACTGGTCTCGGAATATCTTTTTGAAAAGCATCCCAACCAATTTGAGGGGGACCTTACCCACCGGAAATCTGCCTTGGTTAGCCGGGATATGTGTCTGCTTTGGAGCCGTGAATTGGGTTTGGAAGATTTTGTTATGGTGGGAAAAGGTGTAAAATCCTCAGGAATACCTTTGAATATCCTTGGTGATGTATTTGAGTCCGTCCTGGCGGCAGTCTATTTGGATGGTGGAATGGACGCGGCCCGGAACTTTTTCCTCGAAAAAGTGGAATTGGTGGCCGAGCGGCAAGGGGATCAGGAAAACACTTCCCAGCAAAAAAATCGGCTCCAACAATATTGTTTACAGGAAAAAGGCACCACCCCTTTGTACCTGTTGTTGGATGAACAGGGGCCGGATCATTGCAAATGCTACAAGGTATCGGCAAAGGTAGCGGATCGCATATTTTCCCCGGCCTGGGCCAACACAAAAAAAGAAGCTGAACTAAGGGCAGCGGCAAATGCCCTTTCCGAATTGGCAGGAGGTAATGCTCCTTATGGAGACAATTGAATCCCAAAATAAAAATAACGGGGATTCTGCAAACCCTTCGGGGATGTACTTCCCATATCGTATCTATTGTCAGGGCAAGCCCTGTACTTGTGAGGCTTTGTACAAGGTTGCCTCAAGGTGGAGTGATGGTTTCGCCTGGGAATGGAAGACCTATGGGCTTTTTTGTGAAGCTTGTGTCTTGAAAGGTTTTGCCAGGGGGTTAGCCCACCAAAAAATTTGTGCCTTTGCCCGAGGGGAAAACCTGGATAAACCCATGATCCTCGAACTTTCACCGGGTCAACCAAGCATTCAAATGGTGCGTCGTGTCGATTTGGAACGGTTATCAGAAACAGGGCAAACCCAGCCCGGAGAGGTTAGGTCGTGATGTTTCAAAAAAAAGTCCGGTTCTTGGGAATAATGTTTGGAGTGTTCATGGTAATTGCATCGGACCTTAGTGCCCAAATGGAAAAAGTGTTACCAAAACCAATCGAGGTGGCTGACCTTTTCAAAATGGTCCGGATCACCGAACCGCAGGTTTCGCCTAATGGACAAACCGTGGTTTGGGTGGAAACCCGGGTGGATTTAGAGGGAAACAAAAGTAGCTCATGCCTTTGGGTATCCCCGGTGGGAGGAGGAAAAGATCCGATCCAGTTGACTTTTACCGATAAGAAGGACCGACATCCCAGGTGGAGTCCCAATGGCAAGTGGATACTTTTTGAATCCACCAGGACCGGAGATTCCCAGATTTGGGGTTTACCCATGGGTGGTGGAGAGGCCCGTCAACTCACCATAATCTCAACGGGTGCCACCAATGCCCTATGGTCAGACAATGGCAAAAAAATCGCCTTCGTGTCCACCGTCTACCCGGAATTCTCAACTCTTCCGTTTAAAGAAAGTGATGGGAAAAACAAAATAAAAGAAGAGGCAAAGAAGGCCAACCCGGTTAAGGCCAAAGTATTCAGCAAACTGTTTTATCGTCATTGGGACGAATATGTGGAAGACAAACGGCAGCACCTTTTCGTAATGGATTTTGAGCCTTCCGGCAAGTCGGAACCAAAGGATGTAACCCCTGGAGACAGGGATGCCAATCCAACTTCGTCAACCTTTTCGGTTGGGGATGATTTCACCTTTAGTCCCGATTCGAACCACCTCATTTTTACAGCGGTTCCGGCTACGAAAGAGGCGTGGAGTACCGATTTTTCCTTGTGCAAAGTCCCTGTAACAGGAGGCACCGACAAATGGGAAGAACTCTTTTCCCACAAGGCGGCAGAAGGATCACCACAGTTTTCTCCCGATGGTAAAACGCTGGCTTTTCGGAGGCAGATGAGGCCAGGCTTCGAAGCGGATCGGTGGACACTTTGCAGTGTACCCTGCTCACCCAATGGTAGTCCCACCGGGGATATTACAAATCACACCAAGGAATTGGACCGCTCCATAGATGAATTTTCATGGCTACCCCAAAATGATGGCTGGTTGGCTGCTTTTGATGAAAACGGTTATAAACCAGCGGTGGGAATCAGCCTCAAAGGGGAATTGCACTACGCTCCCGGGGTTAAAGGAAAAGGATCCTATTTCAGCGTTCATGCATCCGGCAAGTCCGCCGTTGCCCTCCGAACTGGCATGAACCACCCAGGTGAAGTGGTTCGAATAGGTGGTCCCACCCCTGAAATCCTGAGCCCAGCCAATAAAGTCCTACTCTCCCAAATCAGCCTTCCCCGCCCAGAATCGGTAAATGTCCCTGTCGAAGGGGGAATGATGCAGATGTGGATATTGAAACCTCCTGGTTTCGATGAATCAAAAAAATGGCCTTTGGTATATTTGGTACACGGCGGTCCTCAAGGTGCTTGGGAGGACGGGTGGAGTTTTCGCTGGAATCCCCAGATTTGGGCAGCCCGCGGCTATGTGGTGGCTGCCCCAAATCCCAGGGGATCAACCGGCTTTGGCCAAAAATTCTGTGATGAAATATCAGGGGATTGGGGTGGAAAATGTTATGAGGACCTGATGAAGGGCATGGACCATTTGGAAAAACTCCCCTTCGTGGATACCCAGCGAATGGCCTCAGCCGGGGCAAGTTTTGGGGGGTACATGATGAACTGGTTTCAAGGCAAAACCAAACGCTTCAAGACCTTGATCACCCATTGTGGGGTGTTTAACTTTGAAAGCATGTATGCGACCACCGAAGAACTCTGGTTTGATGAATGGGAACATGGTGGGCCTCCCTGGGGGACCAACAAACACTCGTACGAGAAGCAATCTCCCCACAAATTGGCTGCCCAGTTTTCGACCCCAATGCTCATCATTCATAATGACCTTGATTTCCGGGTTCCAGTTAGCGAAGGCCACCAGCTATTTACTACCCTCCAAAGGCTTGGCGTGAAAAGCCGTTTTGTAAATTTTCCCGATGAAGGCCATTGGGTGGTAAAGCCAAAAAATAGTGAATATTGGCACAAGGAAGTCTTTGATTGGTTGCAATGCCATGTTGCTCCCGGACCAAGGTAAACCAGTCACAATTTCCCAAGGGATTTCCATAAATTGTTTATTGTAGTTCCCCAGGTCCTGGTTCAAAAACTTCAGGATGAGGTAGGATCACAGGCTTTATTGGGTTGGATGCAACTATCTGGAGGAAAGCCTTCCGATAAGTTTCGTTTGTCCATGGCCAAGGCTTGGACCATTTTGAAATCGGAAGGCTCAGATCCGGTTTGGACCAGGCTTTTGTGGTGGTTGGACAACGAGTGGAATACCTTACCCAGAGTATTGAATAAAACCACCGGCATTTTTACCGGACCGCCGATTGCAAGTGCTGCTATACTCGGAGCGGGTATCTTCATTGAAGCTACCTTAAAAAATAAAAGCATTTTGTTGGGTCACCCGGATCAGGATAGTGTTGCTGGCCCCTTCTGGATTCCCCATTTATTGGAATATTTGATCGCCCTGATTCCCCATGACGAGATCCCGAAATCCTCGGTCGATGGGGGTGGAATGGCCTTGGACGATTTACCCTGGTTGATGCCCTTTGTCATCCGGGCACTCCGGACTTTTCATGATTTTGTGGGCTATCGCCCTGTACCTGTCCTCGAAATGAACCAAAAGGTCAGGGTCCGGAATGGGGAAAGGCATCGTCCGGGAATCCTTTGGTGGCCCAGGGTGGGTGTTGCTCCCATTCCTCAGGCTCCCCTTGTCAAAAGGGCCATTTTTTGGCTGGAACACGCCCCTGCGGACATTCTCGAAGAATCAGGCTTTTCCCTGGGGTCACTTACCGAACTCTCCCTGGACTTACGGGAATATGATCATTCCTTACCTGCAGCCCAACGGCCAAACCATCTTTTTGGCGAATGGGATCCAGAACGCATTGACAACAAAGGGCGATACTGCCGGTTGGTAGTCCGGTCGATGGTTTTGCGACTCCTTTGGGATCAAGTGGTTAACCCTGGCCCTGGGGATCCAGTGGACAGGAATGAACGCCTTGAAGAGGGTGCAATCCTTCTTGCCGGGGTGATTCTCATGTCGGCTGGGGTACTCGGTCAGGGCCCCGAATCGGTGGACCCAACCAAAAGCCTTAGTTTAATCATTCCCCGGATCGCCAATTACCGGGATGCCTTTTATGGTCAAGTTTTGACCATGCTTCCCTATTCCCACAAATCCAGGCTCGAGGCGGAAGCCAGACTGCTCAAACAGCCCTTTGGGCGAGTCCGTCAAACCCTTAATCGGTCCATTTCGGCTCTTAGGGCAACCCAACTCCAAAACCGCCTTTTGGCCCGTTTGTTTGGGAGACTGGGACTGAGTGAATTGGCTCAGGAACGCATTGCCTCAATTGCGGTCCCATCCGTACGGTTAATGGTTGAATTTGAAAGCTTGATCCAAGGGTGGGCCGATGCCAACCATCCCCCCCTGGACCACTATCGTTGGTTGCTAAGGGCATTTCGGGTTTTGAAAAAAGGGGTTTCCTGCGGGGCCTTTGCCGATCCTTGGAACCTCATCGGATTTCAGGGACTTTATCCGCTTGGCCCCGCACGGGAAGACGCTATTCCCGATGAGAGGTTAAACGACCTCAGGTGGATGGTTTCATCTCTCCTTTCCGAATGTAGCAGGGCCTATGCCACCGCCTCTGCCCAGCCAGATAAAAAAATGCGCCTTCGCTTTAAGGATCTTTTGGGCCGTGTAAGCGAATGGTGGTCGCATTTCCCCCCCATGGGTGTGGATGACCCCGACCATCCTGACGCAGGATCAGAATATCGGTCTGCTCTCAGGGTGGCGAAGGCATTGGGAATATGGCGATCCAGGGGAGAGGCAACGGCCGATCTCCCCTTCTGGAAAAAAGTTCTATCAACACTTGAAACCGGTGAAGCGGTCGCGGAAATCTTCCATGTGCTGTTGGCCCACGGGGATTTACAAGGTGCACTAGCCATCCTGATTTATTGGATTGATGCTTTTGATACCCATAGTATCGCAGAAGGTCGAACGGAACTCTCCACTTTGCTTACCCTTTGGGAAGTGGCATGGGAGGAGCAATTGCCTCCCGAAAGTTCGGGAAAAGACCGAAGCGATCATTTCAAATTATACCGCAAGGCGATTGATTGGATTGACGCCAATCTGGTTGAGGATGCGGCGGATAGTTTTATTTCGGATGAAATGGTTGATAATGAAGGGGAATCAGGGGAGTCCGCGGAAGAAAAAGCATGGGAGGAAAAGGACGAGGAGGAGAATGAACAATGGGATGAAGAGGACAAAAATGGTGGCTTGGATGATGGGGTCCCCTTGGTGGATTTTCCTGCAGAAGGAGCCCTTTTTGATTTGGGATATCATTTGGGCCAATTTGACGCATGGGTCTGGTTACTGGAACAGGCCCTTGCAAAACCGGAACGAATGAGCTTGGCTCTTGGAAGCGTCGAAGCCATTTTGGCCAGAGCGATTCAATTTCGAAATCTGATGGTCCATGTTTCCCGGATTGTTGTTCCCTTACCAGGTTCCCAGGTGGATTCAGTTCTGGAATTTGAACGGTGCAGGGCCTTAAAGTTTCACGCTTTGGAAAGTGCTGGGGGGATCCTATTTCGTCTTGAAGCCTTGCTTTGCCTGGTCGGTAGTCCGAGGGAGGAAACCGGGGCCTTGAAACTCAGTGAAGGGTTTGCCCCATTTCTTGACTTGAAGCCAGGTTTTCCGGGAAAAGCCCCAACAACGACAAGTTCTGGTTCCAAACGAAAAATCACAAAAAAATACATTATTGATAGTCCAACCAAATCCTTGATGATGGTAAAGGAATGGACCAATCGATTAATCGGACGGGAACTATTACATCGACCCATCCCTGCTGGAGGTAACTGGCAAGATTGGATTTCCAACCGGATGTCACTCTGGTTTGTCCAAAGGACCCTAATCTCTTTGGCCCGGGTGGGGGATTTTTCCGGGATCGTTCGTTTTTTGGTAAAGGCCCATCAGGCAGAATTGACCTCGACATTGCCTGCCCCAAGGGTTAGTGATTTTCATCACTATTTTGAGATTGCTTTTGTAGAAAGTTTTCGGGCTGTATTTCGGGTGGTTAGCGATTCAAGTCCGGGAAAAATCCGCTCCGCAGGTCTTTTCCGGGGCCTCATGCGCCTAATGGAAAGATTCCGGACGATTTGGCTTGATCAAGGAAGGCAAACCCGGTTGAGCGTCCTGGATGCCGTTGATGATCGAATGATGGAGACGCTTAGGGGGTTCATCAGGCATTTTGGCAGAGAGTTATTTCCTGCAAGGCTCATGGGATTTGGCAATATCCGGGGGACGCTGGATCAGGGAATTGAACAATATTTGACAAAGATGATTGTAGACAGGGATCCGTTGGACAGAAACAAACTTCTGGACGAACTCGGCAATTCCATTTCTCTGGAGGATGCGGCGGGAAAATTGGATTTGATCCTCCGCGCGGTTGCCGAAAACTATGACTGCTTCAAGGATTATAAATCGACTACCACGGTTTCCGATTATGGCGAAAACCTTCATGTCCTTTTGGACTTTTTGAGGGTAAAGACTGCCTTTTCAAGGGAAGTATGGAACAGGGGACCTTGGTATCTTTTGCATCGGGAGATGCTTGAAGCTGGACTTCGGGGAACCCTGGATGATTGGATCGGCGAGGTGATGTCCGAGTTTCGTCCCATTGCGGATAAATACCTTGAAAAAATCTCGGAATTGGAACAGCGCCACGGCATAAGGCTTTTAACCGTTCGGCAGGAGATTGAAGAAGGGCTTTGGATGCCCATGGAAAATGATAGTTTGCATTATCACCTTCAGGACCTTTGTGAAGTAAAAGAGACAGATGATGCCAATGCCTACAAGGTGGGGTTAGGTCAATTTAAAAAGGAATTAGCCAAATGGGTGGAGAAACCATGGGGTGTTGGCCGGGATGCTCCAGACTGGATTCGGAAACTGGAAGAAAAGAGCTTGGCGGAGGATAACCCCATCCTTAGGTTCGGACCTTTGGACCCTGTTCCCCAGAGAGCCTGGCAGGATAATTCCATGGTCTACGGGGTCCTTACACTGGAAATTATTCGCGAAAAACTCAAGGAATTAGAGTCCCCCGTGAATTGATTTTTCATTTGGTTTTTTACCACAAATAACCCACAAGGAATGGTTTTCCTTTCTTGCCAGGTTTTGCCAATGATGAAAGTGAGCGCCCGGTGGGACAACCTCAAGCCAGGCACCCAAAACTCGGTTTTTGTAAGTTTATTTGCCAAGGGCCATATAAACGGTTTTAACCTCGGTGTAATTCTGGAGGGCATACTCCCCAAGTTCCCTGCCAAGGCCCGACATCTTGAAACCACCGAATGGTGCGGCGGCATCAAAAACATCATAACAATTGACCCAAACCGTCCCTGCCCTGAGTTGGTTGGAAACTTTGAGCGCCTTGTTAATGTCCCTTGTCCAAACCGCCGCAGCCAGTCCAAAGAAATTGTTATTTCCCCGCCTGATAACCTCATCGGCATCTTTGAATTTAAGAATATTCATAACAGGACCGAAAATCTCATATTTGGCGATCCTCATGTGGTCCTCGACGCCTGTAAACACCGTCGGTTCGATAAAATAACCCGGGCCCTGGGGCCTGCCTCCACCAGAGAGGAGGTGGGCTCCTTCTGCCTTGCCGGAATCAATAAACCCCATGATGCGATCCCTTTGTCCGGCGCTGACCTGGGGGCCCTGGGTAACGCCTTGATCAAAGGGATCCCCCATTTTCTGGGCCTTAACTTTGGCAAGCATTTTTTCCACGAATTGGTCATGAACTTTGTCTTCAACATAAAGGCGGCTACCCGCACAGCAACATTGCCCTTGATTGAAAAAAAGGCCAAACCAGCTTCCCTCGACCGCATCGTCAATATCCGCATCCGAAAAAACAATATTTGGACTTTTGCCACCTAGCTCGAGGGTAACCCGTTTGAGGTTGCTCCGTGCTGCACCCTCCATAATGAGTTGACCGGTGGTGGTCTCACCAGTAAAGGCAATTTTATCGACATCCATATGGGAGGTTAAGGCTGCACCCGCTGTGGGTCCGAAACCGGGCACCACATTGATTACTCCGTGGGGAATTCCCGCTTCATGAGCCAGTTTGGCGACCGCAAGTGCGGAAAGTGGAGTTTGTTCCGCGGGTTTGAGAACCATGGTGCAACCAGTTGCAAGGGCTGGGGCCCATTTCCAAGCTTGCATGAGTAACGGGAAATTCCAAGGAATGATTTGCCCAACAACCCCAACCGGTTCATGGCGGGTATAACAGAAGAAATCACCCTCAACAGGAATTGTTTTCCCATGGTTTTTATCCGCCCAGCCTGCGTAATAGCGATAACATTTGATGACCAAAGGCAAATCCGCAGCTAGAGCATCCGCCAAAGGCTTACCGTTGTCGAGACTTTCCAAGGCAGCAAGCTCAAGCATGTTTTTTTCGATAAGGTCAGCCAATCGGTAGAGAATACGACCCCGTTCGGCGGCACTCATCGTTGACCAGGGACCTGTTTCAAAAGCTCGCCTTGCTGCGGCAACAGCCAGATTGATGTCTTCCTTATCGCCTTCGGCAACCCGACAAATAACCTGCCCGGTGGCAGGATTGACCGTATCAAACATTTTTCCCGAAACACTATGGCACCATTTCCCATCAATAAGCATGAGCTGATCAACAACTTTGGGTTTCGCAATTTTCGGTTGAGAGGAAACAGCAGTCATGGTTGGCTCCATAAAAGGAAAGTAGAGGCTGGAATCGAGCAGAACAACACTAGCAGTATTGTCGGTAACCTTCCCAAGCTTTCAAGGATCTCCTGTTATTGAATTCCTTGGCCAACCTTTTGGGATTGTTAATGTCCTTCCATCCCATTGGGTTTATCCCTTTCAATTGATAGAAAACGAGGAGGTCATTTCCTCGCCCCATTCTGGAAGGAGTTTTTTATGAATCAGTCTCTTCGCGGATGCCTTTCCCGTCGTGGTTTTGTTCAAAAATCCTTGGGAGCTTTGGGAGTTGCGGGCCTCCCTGCTTGGTATGCCAAGGAAATTATTGCCTCCCAGGAGGAAATTATCGGAAAAAGACCAAGCGATGTTGTTCGGATGGGTGCCATTGGAATTGGCAGCCCCCAAAGTCGGGGACGGGCCATTTATGGGGATGCCAAACGGCAAAAGGGTCGCTACGTAGCTGCTTGTGATGTGGATTCCAGCCATTTGAAAAACGCCTTGGAAATGATGAAAAGGGATGGTTTTTCCGAGGCAACCGGCCATGAAGATTTCCGTGACCTGTTGGCACGAAAAGATATCGATGCGGTCACCATTGCTACCCCGGACCAGTGGCATGCCTTGGTTGCCATTGAAGCCCTGAAAAGGGGCAAGGATGTTTATTGTGAGAAACCCCTTACCTTGACCATTGAAGAAGCCTATGCGGTGGAAAAGGTTGCCAAGGAAACGGGCCGTGTTTTTCAAACGGGGAGCCAGCAACGCTCCGATGCACGGTTCAGGCTTGCATGCGAATTGGTTCGCAACGGCCGCATTGGCAAAATCAAAACCGTTGAGGCCCGCATCGGCCGAAACCCTACGGGAACTTTTAAAACAGCTCCGGTTCCTTCAACTCTCAATTGGGATTTTTGGCAAGGTCCCTGTGAAAAGGTCGAGTACATCACCCAACGCTGCCACTATGAATATCGTTGGTGGTATGAGTATTCCGGCGGTAAAATGACTGACTGGGGAGCTCACCATATCGACATTGCCCAATGGGCCTTGGGTCGCGACGGCAGCGGTCCTGTTACCATTGAAACCGAGGCAACAGCTCCGGCAAAGGATGGCAAATCCTACAATTGTCATCCCATCTTCAAGGTCAGCTATACCTACGATGATGGGGTGGTGCTTAACACCATGTCCGATGGGGAGAATGGCATCTTTTTCACAGGCGAAAAGGGTACTATTTTTGTAAGCAGGGGAACCATTAAAGCCTCAAATGAACAAATCCTCAAGGAACCCTTAGGCCCCGATGCTGTACGGCTTGAAGTATCCAACAATCATATGGGGAATTTCTTTGATTGCATGAAAACCCGAAAGGCCCCCATTTGCAATGTTTCGGTGGGCACCAGTTCGGTGGTCGTCTGCCATTTGGGAGTTATTGGACTAAACTTGGGCAAAAAATTGAATTGGGATCCCAAAGCAAAAACTTTTGCCGAGGCCGAAGCCAATGCCCTGATTGGTCGACCCATGCGGGCTCCATGGAAACTCCAAGCCTAAATTCAGGCCAACGAAATCTTTGGCTTCTTGGGGACGATAAGAAACTCCTCCATCAGTGCAGCATTGATACCTACCGGGCAAGTGGTCCCGGTGGGCAAAAGCGGAATAAAACCAGTTCTGCAGTTCGACTGAGGCACCATCCTTCGGGTTTAATTGTCATTTCCGAGGATAGTCGATCCCAACACGAAAACAAAGCATTGGCCCTCAAACGCTTGCGGCGTGAAATATGCCTTGGGCTCCGCGAAAAATTAAATGTGCCCTTTGTTTTGGAGGTACAATTCAAAGCCCTGATTTCGCCTGAGGGCATCTCTGTTTCTGCAAAAAACGAAATTTTTTTTCCGTTTTGCGGAGTGATTCTGGACCTGGTTGAAAATCAACATGGGTGCGTTTCCCCGGTTGGAATCCTCCTTGGAATTAGCACCGCACAAACATCGGCATTCCTTACTTGCGAAAAGCACCTCCTCGATCAAGCCAACCGGATTCGAAGGCGTTTTGGGCATCCACCACTAAGATGAAGGAAATTGTGGATAACCCGTAAACCGGATTGGAAAGGGCCAGGGACGAATTCCATGGGTAGGCCAATGAATTTTTCCTGGGTGGAGCCAAATCTTTTGGCCGGTTTGGCCTATCCCAATGGACCTGAAGATTTGCAATGGCTTCGAAATAACGGGATTCAAATTTTACTCACCCTAACTGAGGAACCCCTGCCGAAATCAAGTATTGATAATGCAGGTTTACTGTCCGTACATGACCCAATTGTGGATTACCATGCTCCCACTCCTAAACAATTCGATCGGTGTGTGGGATTAATCCGTTCGGCCCATGAGAAAAATATGGCAGTTGGGGTCCATTGTGCCGCAGGAATAGGGCGAACCGGCACCATTATCACAGCCTGGTTGATTTCTACAGGGCTATCCCCTGAGGAGGCGTTAAATAAAATCCGTACCCTACGCCCCGGATCGGTGGAAACTTCCCTCCAGGTCGAATCCCTCAAGCAATGGGCCAAAAACCGAAATGGAGATTAGTTGAAGGGGACAATGTCCTTAGGGAATGACTTCCAAACCGGGTTTTCCCCCTTCCAAAACCTCACCGATTACCGATTGGCAAATCGTCCCAGCCGTTTTCAATGCTTCCAAAAATCTGGGTGCGTCCGCCTTTGGCAAGGCAAACAGCAACCCCCCAGAGGTTTGGGGATCAAAAAGAATTTCCTTCCGAATCGGGTCCAATGGGTTAGCCAAAGTAAGGTACGATTGGGCATATTCCCGGATACTTTTGTTGGCACGGGTGAAAAATGAACTTTGGATCAAGCCTGCTACACCGCCAAGCAAAGGAAGGTCGCCCAATTTCAGCCGAATGCGTTGTCCGCTTCCCAGAGCCATTTCCAATGCATGTCCGGAAAGGCCAAACCCGGTAACATCGGTGCAGGCATGTATGGCAAAGTTCATGGCAACAAGTGCCGCGGATTTATTAAGATTTGCCATACATTTTATGGCATCCACAAGGACGCTATCTGGACATTTGCGAGCCCTGTTAGAGGTGGTTATGAATCCCGTCCCAAGAGGCTTTGTCAAAACAAGCACATCTCCAGGCAGGGCACCAGCATTGGTCCAGATTTTTTGGGGATGAACAATTCCGGTAACAGATAAGCCGAATTTGATTTCCTGGTCGCGGATGGTGTGGCCTCCCACTACCGTACAACCGGCCTCATTGCACTTTTCCCCCGACCCTGCAAGAATAGGCCCAAGCCAGGTGAATTGAGGATCTTTATCGTCAGGGTAACCAAGCAAATTAAGGGCGGTTTTGGGGATACCCCCCATGGCATAAACATCGCTCAACGAATTAGCGGCGGCAATCTGACCATAAGCAAAGGGGTCATCCACAACGGGCGGAAAGAAATCCACAGTTTGTACAAGAGCAATATCCTCCGAAAGGCGATAGACTCCCGCATCATCGGAGGTATCCGTTCCCACGAGGAGATTTGGGTCCCGGACGGAGGGCCTGGGAAGGTGGCGCAAAACTTGAGCAATTCCTTCCTGTGGGAGTTTTCCTGCTCAGCCGGCGCAGCTTGCATAATCAATTAGGCGTTTTTTTCGGCCCCAGAGCAATGTTTACACTCCCAATGAAAAGGAACCCCAGTCCACTAACAAGGTCCACGGTCCATTCTATGAACCGGAATGTTGCCTCAAATGGAGACCCAATTTACTCCGTCGATTTGTCCACCTTTTTCATGAAGAATGCCGCCCTGACGGGGGCTGGCATGGGGTTATTATCTCCTTTTACCGAACGCCAAATCACCTCATTCAACAATAGGTCATCCGCCGCATCCTCTTTGGTAAAGTCAAACCCGGCGGAGAGTTTGGCACCCCAAGCGGTTGCTTGATTTTTTGCGTCCAAATCAACCCGGGCCGATTCGTGAATATAGGGTGTTGGATCGCATTTTGGTCCAAAGGAGGCAAACATTGGTGTTGCTGCCGCATCAAATTGGCTCATCGGTTTCAAGCCCAGAATCAGCTCCATGGTCCGAAGCATACTTGATGTCGAATACATCGTTGAATCAACCATTCCTTTTTTTGTGTAAGGGCTGATCACCAGGGCAACCGCCCTGTGGGCATCCACATGGTCGGATCCGTTTTGGGCATCGTCTTCCACCACAAAAATTGCGGTTTCCTTCCAGAACTTGCTATTGCTGATCCCTTCCACCAAAAGCCCAAGGGCAAGGTCATTTTCAGCTACCATAGCCGTTGGTGTGTGTTTTCCCACACTTGTTCCCGAGGTATGATCGTTGGGGAGTCGGACCACTTGCATCCGGGGCATATCTCCTTCTTTTTCAAAGCGGCCAAGTTCCGACAAGAATCTTTCAGCCCTTTTGACATCGGGATAATCCAAATCATAGCCCCAGAAGTAGGGATCTATCCTTCCTTCAAGGGATTTGACACTGGGAGTGGCTGGATCCCCAAATTTTTTCGGATTTCTAACCCATTCCCCATAGCTTCTGTAGCTTACTTTGGCTTCGATGCACCGGTCCCAAAGGTAGCCACCGGCCGGTCTGGCAATCGAGTCCCGATTTCCCTCTGCCGGATAACCCGACAGTTTTCCCAAAACACTACCCCGATAGCTTTGAGGCCAAGCCTTTTCCACATAATCCGTGGCATAGGCTCCCATGGTCCACTCATGGCCATCCGCAGATACCTCTCCCTCCACATAAAAATTGTCAAGCAGCACATAGTCCCTGGCGATTTTGTGATGGTTGGGGGTTACCTTTTCGCCAAAAAGGCAAAGGTTGGCGTCACCATTCCCGCGTTTTACATCCCCAAAAACCTGATCGTATGTGCGGTTTTCCTTGATAATATAAATGCAATATTTGATCGGGCTTGGGTTTCCTACCATTCCCGGAATCGGACTATCCACAGGCCGGACACCATTGGGCGATCCATCCTCTTTTAGGGGGCTGCATAATTTGGCTTGTCGTGTATACTCGGCCATACTTTCCGGGGTGGGCATGGGAATGCGGGAAACGGCTCCTGTGTAAAGCCCCCCAATGTACTGTTCTGTGGGATTTCTTTTCAAAAGGGGATTGGGTCCCTGAACATTGGATTTTGATCCCAGCCCTTTGCCATTTGTTACATAGATGGCCTTTTCCTCGGCATGGTAGCGAACACTGGTGGGATACCAACCGGTTGGAATGAAGCCCAGGCTTCTCGACCTACCCGGTTCATCTACCCGGAAAACCGCAATGTTATTGTTGTCCGAATTGGTTACAAAAAGAATCGCCCCATCCGGGGACAGGTCCAGGCTGGAAGGAGTATTCCCGGAAGGAACCCCAGGATAAAGGGAACAGGAGAGCGATTCGGTTTGGGCACCGGTGGTAGTTTCCAAAACACTTACAATTTTGGAATTTGCACAGGAAACGAAAAGTCTTTTTCCATCAGGAGAAAGAACCATCTCTGTCGGGTGACTCGCCGTGGTCCAAATCGCCAGAACTGTGCCCTCTTTCTTATCCAGAACCGCCAGTGAGGATTTGCCCCATTGACTGACATAAACCCGGTTCGACTTGGAATCCACCAAGCAGCTATAAGGAAAAGAATCAGGAGCAAGAGCTACAATTTGGGGAGTTTGGGGATCCTTTCGGGAGACAATACTCACCGAATGATTCCAGGATCCTGCCACAAAAAGCCTGTCTCCATCCACCGCTATTCCCGAGGTTACAAAGGTGGATTTTTGTGGGGCGACAGGAATAACCTTGGCTTTTGACAAAAATCCTTCGTGGAAAGGATATTCCTCAACCGTTGCGTATTCTCCACCGCTAACCAAAAGGGTATTCCCACTATCGGCCCAGGCAATACCATAAAAGGCATGAGGCAAAGTGATCCTGGAAATAATTTTTGATTTTTTTCCCGTCGAAAGGATTGCCAATTCATGGGCTCCATACCCGGCATGAAGGACGGCGATGAATTGGCCTTTGGGGTGGATAAGGGCTTGTACTGGTAAGTCTCCAACCATTACATGCCCTCCGGCCGGGCGAAGGGACCATTGGTTGGGTAGCTGCATATAGCCATCTTTGGCCCCGGGAAGTATCCTTAACCCCGGAGTTTCCGGGGTTTTAACAGCTACAGGTGGGGATTTTTCCCCATTGTTGGAATTTTGCCCAAGGGTTGGAGCAGCTAGTGCCATCAGGGAACCAAATCCCAAGGTCCATTGCAAAGAAGTAATGCGTAACATGCTAAAATTCCTCCGGTGAGTCTTGGCATCCCCTGAGAATGCTAGGAATTAACCGTGGAGTCCATCCAATGAATTATTGGGGAAATTTGCACCTTTTAACCATCAATCAGGCCATCTGGAAATATCCAATGGACTTCCCGGTTCAAAGGGAATGCTCATTTAAGGTGAAATAATGACCGAAGCATGGTTAGCAATTCTCTGTATTGCACTAAGCCCGTCGGAACTACCTGAGGCTAAACTCCCAAGCAATTTCCTTACCCATTCCCAGGGGTTTGCACTCTTCCCCAAGGGAATTGTTCGCCTCAAGGAACCGCTGCTTGTGGACCTGGCACAATTGGGCCGGATTCACCTGGTGGGACAAGGCACCCAAATCATCATGGAGGGGCCAGGCCCTGCGATCCGCTTTGTTGGTTCCTTTGTGACGGGGAACGCAGAACCCAAAAATGTTCCCATCACCGTACGAAATGCTGAAAGGGGGTGTTCCCTGGCGGGGCTGGATATTGTGGGGGGCCATCCCGATGCAAGCGGCATCGAAATTTCAGGGACCATGGCTATGTCCCTTCTGGGTGTTTCCGTCCGGAATGGAAAACATGGGGTACACCTGGTCAAACTCAATCGCAACCTTCTCATTAGCGATTGCCATTTTTATGACAATTCGGGATGTGGCATTTTTTACGACAAGGTCAACCTCCACCAAAGCAACATTACCGAGTGTCACATCAGCTATTGCCGGGGCGGGGGTATTGTTTCCAGAGGTGGGGATGTGCGAAACATCCAGATTGGCAACTGCGATATCGAATCCAACATGGATACCTCTGCCCTCCCAACTCCAACCGCCAACATTGACCTAGATTCCACAGGCGGATCGGTTGCCGAGGTGGCCATAACAGGCTGCACCATTCAACATGCAAATGGTAAAGGGTCGGCAAATATCCGTATCAAAGGCAACGGGGACGGGGGCCACCTTGGGCCAACTCGTGAGGGCCATTTTGCCATTACCGGAAATGTCCTGTCCGATGTGGAAATCAATATCGACCTTGCCGATTGCCGGGGGGTAACTCTTACGGGAAACACTTTCTGGATGGGATATGTCCATAATATAAAAGCAGAACGGTCTTCCCATATCGTCCTTGGTCCAAACTCAATGGACCGAAATCCCCGCTATGACTATGGCAAAAGTAAAGAGGCCAGCAATTCCGTCCTATTCCAACGCTGTGATAACTGCACGATCCAAGGTTTGAATCTTTCCCAGTCAAACAAAGCAAAAGCTGGTTTGGTCATTGAGGATAGCATTGGCTTCACCATTTCCGGTTGTTCGATTGTCGATTGCCAACCAATCGGATTGATGTTGATTCGGGTCAGGGAAAGTCTTATTTCCGGGTGTCGAATCAAGGTCGAAAATACCAAAGCCCCTCCTTTTGTAACTATTGGTTGCGACAACCTTGTCTTTTCCGGAAATAATTTTTTCCACCAAGCCGGACCAACCAAATGAAGGATGCTGATTTTTCAACGAAACCCCCACAAATGGGCCTACCTCCTTTGGTTCAAACGGGATTCCATGGCCCCCAGGATGGTCAGGAAAGAAAAACCCTCATTCTGAGGGATCGGCGGGAACGAAAAAGTCGCTGTACCATTTGGCCTTTGCGAAATCATCCGGCCCTGCGGGTGATTCATTACCCTTGGACTCCCCCCCCGGATTTAACCAATTATTTTCTTTTATGGCCTAACACCACGGAACTTTCTCCGGCGGATGAAAACAAAAACCTCCTTTTGGTGGATGGCAGTTGGCGGTGGGCAGAAAAACTCTCCCTACCCCTTTCCGGGATTCCCAAAAGGTCCCTTCGGGGAATTCGGACCGCATACCCTCGTTCCAGCAAATTATTTGAAGATCCCGAGTACGGATTGGCAACGGTAGAGGCTCTTTTTGCTGCTCACTTTTTATTAGGCAAAGATATCCATGGATTGCTTGACCATTACCATTGGGCCGAAGAATTCCTAACCGCAAATCCAATTCTTAAACCAATTCCCTGACATTGCGCTTGTCTTGGTCCAACTGTAAAGTAGATTGAATAGTTCAGGCAGCGACTTTTGACAAAGGTGAATCCAGTCATGGCGAAAAAGTGCGATTATTGTGGCAAGAAGCCGAACATCGGGAACAGCTATACCAAAAGCGGTAAACCCAAGTATTTGGGGGGTAACGGTGTCAAGGTCAGAGGTATTGCCAAGCGAACCTTTGAACCCAATATTCAAAAGCTTCAGGTTCAGGTCGGCGGAAATGTCCAACGCAAAAAGGCTTGTGTGCAATGTATCCGATCCGGATATGTTCTCAGGCCGACCAAGCGCAAGCCCTTCCAAGTAGGTGCCATCTAATCGGGGTGACGGTTCCATGTCCCTCACCGCCGACCAGGTTCGCTGGGTAGCCCACCTTTCAAGGCTCAAACTTTCCGAGGCGGAAGTCGCCCAGATGACCCCTCAGCTTGCGTCTATTGTGGGCTATGTCGATCAACTTCAAAAAATCAACACGGAGGGCGTAAAACCTCTATACCATGCATTGGAACAGGTCAATGTTTTCCGGCCGGATGCGCTTGGAACTTCGCTTAGTCCAGAGGAAGCCTTAGCCAATGCCCCCGAACGCCTGGGAAATTTTTTCCAGGTCCCTGCCGTCCTTGATTAACAATTTTCCCTTTGGATTTTCTTCCCATGAGTTCGCCTCTTGCCGAGCGTCCCGTCCGAGAGTTAAAGGGGTTGCTGGATTCCGGGGCCATTACCTCCGAAACCCTGGTTATTGACTGTTTGGTCCACATTTCCCAAAGAAATCCAGCGATTCATGCCTTTCTAAGGGTAAATCCCGAGGCTGCTTTGGCCCAAGCCAAAGCCATTGATCTGAAACGCAAAACCGGACAGGCAATTGGGCTTTTATCGGGTATCCCAATTGCCTTGAAAGACAACATCTGTACCAAGGGTTTGACTACCACCTGCTCAAGCAAGATCCTTGAACATTTCATCCCGCCCTACAATGCCACGGTGGTGGAAAAAATCATTTCTGCCGACGGGATTCCCATTGGTAAAACCAATCTTGACGAATTCGCAATGGGATCATCGACAGAAAACAGTGCCTTTGGATCCACCCGCAATCCATGGGACCTTGATCGTATTCCGGGCGGTTCCTCCGGAGGATCTGCGGCGGCCGTAGCAGGTTCCCTGGTTCCCCTTGCCCTTGGATCGGATACGGGTGGCTCCATACGCCAACCCGCCAGTTTTTGCGGCATTAATGGGCTAAAGCCATCCTATGGCCGCGTTTCTCGCTATGGCCTGGTTGCTTTCTCCAGCTCCCTCGATCAAATTGGGCCTTTTTCCAACGATCTTTTTGGCACTGCCTTGTTGCTTCAGGCCATCGCCGGACACGATTCAAAGGACACCACTTCAATAAATCAATCTGTACCAACTTATCTGGAAGAACTTGACCAACCCATTCCCAGCCTTCGTATTGGCATTGCCAAAGAATTCTTTGCCACCGGTCTGGATAGTGAGGTGGAAAAAGCGATTCAGGATGCCTTAATGGTTTTCAAATCCTTGGGTGCAAAAGTGGTCGATGTTTCATTGCCCCATTCCCCCCACGCCATTGCTACCTACTATCTGGTCGCCACCGCCGAGGCATCCAGTAATCTGGCTCGTTTTGATGGAATGCACTATGGCCATAGATCCAAGGAAAAATCGTCCCTGATTGACACCTATTGCAATAGCCGGGGTGAAGGGTTCGGGCCGGAAGTCAAACGCCGCATTATGCTTGGAACCTATGCCCTCTCAAGCGGTTATATTGACGCATATTATGCCAAGGCACTTGGGGTTCGTCGGCTGATTCTCAATGACTTTAACAATGCGTTTGAAACCTGTGATGTGATTATTGGCCCAACAGCTCCCACTGCCGCATTTAAATGGGGGGAAAAAAGTTCCGACCCGCTCGCCATGTACCTTAGCGACATTTATACCATTGGGTGCAACCTTGCCGGCATTGCGGGAATCAGCATTCCTTGTGGATTTACGACAAAAGGGCTTCCCATTGGCTTGCAGCTTCAATCGGCCTCACTCACCGAATCCAAGCTTTTGCGTGCGGCCAGGATGTTTGAAAACATCACTCCTTGGCACACAAAACGGTCTCCCACCTTCTCCTAGTTCCCATTCGCCCCCGGGCAAACCCGTTGTGCAGGTTGCATGGGCTCACAGATTGGCAAACCGTGCAGTAAAGGATACATTCAAGGTGGGAAAAAACCTTTTTCCCCTTCGTAAACCCGGATCTGGTTACGAAGGGTTTCGACAAACAAGAGGTATTTTTCCTGGTTCCATCCGAGTTCTTTAACAACCCTAAGGGCGAGTGGGGATGTGTCCGCTCCGAAAGCCCCTCCCGAATCGTGAAACCCCTGTGTTACAACTACCGCTGCACCAAAGCCAATGATCCGTTCGGCAAACCGTTCGGGGTTTTCCAATGGTAGAACTGGGGTTATGCAAATCCCAATTTTTATCCCTGCCTCTTTCAATTGTTGGCTGGCCAGCCAACGGCTTTCATACGGAGGTGATTTGGGTTCAAGGAGTTTCCGGACGGTTTCGGAATCACTTCCCAAAGTGATGTTGACCCTCAGGTTTTGAAAGCGTGCCAGAATATCCACATCCCTGGTGACCATGGAACCACGGGTCTGAATGACCACTCGTGGCTGATACCGCAACATTTCCCCAAGTATGCCACGGGTAAGGCACATTTCCCTCTCGGCCGGTTGATAGGGATCGGTTACACTTGACATATAAACCGCTTTCCCGACTGTTTTCCCGGCTTCTTTTCTGGCTAACCCGATGGCGTTTTTTTTGGCTGTAAACCATTTACCCCATAACTCCCTGGGATATTTGTTTTGGGGCAAAAACTTGGCATAACAATATTTGCAGCCAAAGGTGCAGCCAAGGTAAGGATTGCAAGTAAAATCAAATCCACCCCGGCGGATGAACCCGGTTGCCGGGCTGAATATGCTGCTTGATTCAATCGTTTTCATGGTTTGCACCAGTCTGTGGTTCAGGATGTGTCAAAAATCCCTTGCCAGCCATAAAACAATTGCAGTTACCCTTTATCATTTTATACGGAGTTACTTTCATGAAGATCGGTATGAACCTGCTCCTTTGGACCGCTCATGTCACCGAGGCCCAATTTCCTTTGCTTGCCGCTTTGAAAAATGCCGGCTTTGACGGTGTCGAACTCCCCCTTTTTGAAGGCGATGCTAACCATTACAAACAGATTCACAAAGAATTGGCAAATCAGGGACTGGGTGCCACAACAGTCACGGTTGTCAATTCGGATACCAATCCCATCGACCCGAGTCCAACCGTTCGAAACAAGGCCCTTGACCGGATCAAATGGGCTATTGACATGACCCATGAGTTGGGAGGGTCGGCCCTTGCCGGGCCTTACCATTCCGCAATTGGGGTATTTAGTGGAAACCCACCTACTCCACGGGAAAAAGCTCATGGAGTTGAGGTTTTGCGCCAAGCCGCTGAACACGCACAACAGGCCAATGTCAAACTCACCATTGAATATTTGAACCGTTTTGAATGCTATTTCCTTACCACTGCGGCCCAGGCCGCCGAGCTGGTGGATGCGGTTGACCATCCATCGTTTATGTGCATGTATGACACATTCCATGCCCACATCGAGGAAAAAAGTCAAGCGGCGGCCATTGCCACCTTGTGGAAGCGATTTGGCCATGTTCACATTAGCGAAAACGACCGGGGTGTACCAGGATCGGGTCAGGTGCGTTGGACCGAAGCATTTTCTGCATTGAAACAATCCGGGTACGACGGTTGGCTGACCATTGAGGCTTTTGGCCGGGCACTACCCGACATTGCTGCGGCAACAAAAGTTTGGCGCGACCTCTTTGCCCAACCTGAGGATGTGTACCTGAAAGGGATAGATTTCATCCGGAAAAACTGGCACGGTTGATCTTCCCCGGTTTGGATGACCGGGCAAACCGAACACCAAACGCTCGCCTGGATATGGATCGGCCGAATATCCCAGGTGGGCCTCCCCTGCCTTACTGGGGCAACCGTTTTCCCTCGGGTTGATTCCCTAATTGGTTTGGGTTGGATTTATTTGGTTTCAACCCCTGAGGGTTCTGAGATTTCGAGCTTTTGATTGGGGGCAATGGGTCCCAACTTTTGCACAATGCCAGAGGGCCAAAGAATCTCCAGGGAATCCACTTTTTGAGCGTCCCCCAGGCCAAAATGAATTTCGCAAGGAGCCTGGGAACAATAAGTATTGACGGGATAGAGTTCACGGACAAGTGTCAGACCATTGACCCTGGCGATAAGCCTTGCTCCGATCCCTTGCTTGTTGCTTTTCTTGCCTTTCAAGGATATGCGTAACCAACCCTTCGGTTCCATCCTGTTTTCATAATAAAGGAGTGCCCCGCCCCCACATTGACGAACAACCAAATCCATCATGCCTGAATTCCGGAAGTCTGCCGCAAGAACGCTGCGACCATCGCCATCGTTGTCTGCCCCAGTCAGGTGGCTAATCTCAAGAAAGTCTTTTCCCCTGCTGTTCAGGAAAACCCGATTTCTTTCAAAACAACTCAGGTTGTGCCCCTCGGTGGCAATGCGCCACGGGTTTTCGACCCAAAATTCCTTTAAGGTGCTGTCAAGCGATCCTGGCAGAGGAACCTTTGCACCACGATTCGAAGGCTGTGACACGACAGCCAGCCAAACGCAATTTCAGCCATCTGGCTCGGTGCGATCCTTGCTGCAATAACCGGCATTTGCATAAATGTCTAGCCAACCATCGTTATCCAGGTCTGCAAGGGATACCCCATAGGCCCAACCAACGGCGTTTGCGTGCATGGATTTTCCAGCTTGTGTAAACCTTCCCTTGCCATGGTTCAGGTGAATCTGGCTACCTGCCACAAACTGCCTCATCTTTTCCATAACTTTTTGGGGAAAGGCGTTTGGATCCAGGTTTCCCATGACCCTGGTCCCCGCCTTGGAATACATATTGGAACAATAAAGATCAATATTGCCATCATTGTCAAGGTCACCCGCTGCCAATCCCATGGTGCCAAAATCGGCAGGCCTGTTTGCAAGGGTTTTTGATTGGAATGTGCCATCCTTATTGTTGAAAAAAAGTGTACCATCCCCAAACTCGTTGGGTACATGGAGATCCGGCCAGCCATCATTGTCCGCATCGAGCCACGCCGCTGTAAAAGTGGAAAGGCGGTTCCCGCCGATCCCGGCTTTGAATGTGGTGTTTTCAAACTTCCAACCACCAAGGTTTCGGTAAAGGATGTTGGTGCGATGATCATCACTTTGCCCTTCCAGCCAGGAACTTGCCCCGGGTCTGCCCGTGCGGGTAAAGTACAGATCGGGTAGGCCATCCTTGTCGTAATCGCCCACTACGATATTGATGTATTCCTCCGGTATTCTCGGCCGCAAAACCTGGGTCATGTTCGTGAAGCCCGTGCCGGAATCGTTTCGGAAGACCGATTGTTCCAAAATAAGATCTTCATAACCGTCCTGGTCAATATCCACCCAAGCACCGAATTGGGCCTGAGCCAAAGCATTTTGCAAGTTCATGGATTGGGTAACATCGGCAAATGTGCCTGGCAATCCATCCTTGCCCTGTCCACCCCGATAAAGACTGCCGCCCTTTACATCGGTTACCAAAAGATCCAACCAACCATCATGGTCAAAATCGCAGGCATGAATCCCACCGGTTATGGGTAAAAAAGCATCCCCTTTCCAATGGTCGTACAGTTTGTCAGAATTCAATCCTCTTTTGGTCGCTGATTCTACAAATAAAGGCTGTTTTCCCAAGGCGGTACTGACTTCAAGTATTTCCGCCTCCTGAATCCAGAAACCCTTGGCCATGGTTGTTCGGGTCGGGGCTTTTATTACAAGTCGAACCATTAAAACGACTTCGATTGGGGAACCCTTTTCCGATGCCCCATGAAGGCGAAGTTGGCCCCTGGCTTCAAATAGACCATTGAGGATCGTCCTTTGCTGTGGAGATAAATGGGTAATTGCCATCCTGATCGTTGGAATGGCTTTTCCAAACAAGGATCTAAACGAACACAAAGAGTCCACAAAAACCTGGTCATCCACGAAGGGACTTGTCCCCAATGGAGGCCCCTGTCTTTTCACAGAAAACGATGGACGAATCTCGACGCTTTCAACCTTATCTGAAACCAATTTTCCCTTGAAAGAGGGAGAAAACAGTTTCAGTAATGCGGTTTTGTCGCCAATTGCCAAGGCATTGGAAAAAGGACCAAAGCCATCCTTTATGAGTATGTTTCCCTGATGCTCAATGTCCCAAATGCGTATTCGTTCCGTTTCCGGAAGGACCAGTTCCTCCTTTGTTTTGGCCAATGCCATCGGAGCTATTCCCCCGGCACCAACCTGGGAAAGGGCTTCCTCGGCATCCTGGACAAAAGGCCAATCCGGCAGATTGGCGGTTGACTGGATCAAGGCTGCGATTTTTGGGTCCTGGATTCCGGACATTCCCAAACCCCGAATGGCGGAATTTTTGATTTCATGGGTTGGGCCGCCCTCCAATAATTGAACCAATTGTGCGATCCCAATGGTTTTTTGTTGGGGGGTAGACCCGGAAATGGCACGGCCGAGGACAAGGATAAGGGTCTCCTGGATTGTGGTTGTAAACCCAACATAGGCTTGGTTTTCACGGTTTTGGACCGCAGCCAGGATGGGATCAAAGCATTTTGAAGTAGCTGGCCCTAATCGCAAAAGGCACCTGGCCGCATTCGCCCTTACCAACAGTTCTTCATCGTCAAGGGCCTTGGCCAATTGGGGCAAACATTCCTCCGAAGGAATGGACATTTTTGAAAGTGCCTGGGAGGCAAGAATGCGTAATGCATCCGATTTTTCCGTGTTAAGAAGCTGCCCTAGCCGTTTAGCTTGGGAACTGGCCATTTCTGGCATAAAACCCAAGGCCTCGAGGGATTTTCCTCTCGTGGCATCGTCGTTTGAACCAAGCCCCTGGACCCAATATTTTGCAGTTTTTCCTTCGTAGGATTCGGTGGAGAGAAACCATTGGGTAATAAAAAAGGGACTTGACGGAATCAAAAATGCCAAAATCAAAAGAAGTAGGCAAAGCAATCCCGATTTCACAAACCATGGCCTGTGTAAAAGCCAATCCCTTCCCTGAAGCTTGGACCGTTCCATGGTGGAATCCTTGGGGTTGCGCCTATCCCCTGATTGCTTGGTTCACCCCAAAGGCCCCATGTTGAAAAAACATGCGGGTTTCGTGTTGCGGTTGGGTGTCTCAAAAGGGAATTGAATTTCAAGTAATGGTTAGCCTTGGAAAAATCACTTGGGGTCCTTGCCATCGCCCGGGGTGGTTTTCCTGCTATCACCCTTTTTAAAGCCACCTTTTCCCCCTCCGGGGCCTCCCATGGGGCCACCCTTGCCACCACCAGGGCCCATTTGCGGAGGAAGGGCATCAAACACAAGTTCCGATTTTTCTGCGGGATCACCAATTCGTTCAAGGGCATCAAATGCCTCTTGGCGAAGTTCATTCGGGCTGGCCTTATCCTTCAGGATTTTTCGAATTTCCCCGGCAGCCTCCTTGGCGGGAAGGCCGACCTCGGCCAGCCCACGCATGGCGGGAAGACGAAGGTTTGGTTTTTCCGGATTATTCAGGAAGCCAAGCAACATGGGAACAGATTCGGAAGTCCCGGCACTGGCCCGGCCAATGGCGACAAGAAGTGTTTCTTGAAGGGTCGTAGTGAAGCCGGTAGCCCTTTCCTGATTGATGGGGAGATTGGCGGCGGCCACAAGGGCTTTGAGGGCTCCTTTGGAATCGGCCTTGAGGCGCATGATTGCAAAAAGGGAATTCATTCGGACCACCGCATCCTTATCATCCAGCCCTTTGATCAAACTGTCCATCACCGAGAGGGACTCTGGAGCCATTTTGGAAATGGCAAGCGATGCCTCGATTCGTAAGCCTTCATCCGGGTCAAGGGTCATGATTTTTGCCAACTCGGGTAGGGCTGATTTTGCACTTATGCTCAAAGTCCCCAAGGCTTTGAGGGCCAAAATCCTTGTTTGCCTGTCTTTGGATTGAAGGTCACCGATCCATTCTGTCACCGTGCGCCCGTCATGTTGGGGCGTGAATAACTTGTCATTCATTATAAAGCGGTCAAGGATATAGGTGGGGCTTCCGGGAACGATCAGGGCGACCACCAAAAGAACTACTATTGAGCCGAGGATCCAGGCCGTCGATTTTTTCATATTAGTGCTTTCAGGGGGAAATGAGTCGGACCGCTATTTCATTGCTATTTGGTCTTGGATTTATTCTAACCCAACTTGGGTTTAGGGAAAAGTGGGATTCATTGAAGAAATCAGGTGCCATTTGTCCTCGGCATGGACATTGGTCTGGTTTTGCTTGAACATACCAGAAAGGGTGCTATTGCAAGAACCCGTCAGATTAGGACCCAATGCCAGTGGCCCTTCTCATGGGCCAACAAAGGGTTTGAACCCCTGGGGAAAATAGCAGGTGGGGTTTTTGATCCGGCAATAAAAGTCCAAAGGGCCTTACCATATCCTGAGCTTCGATTTTGGCCTTGGCTTGTTGTAATGGCCAAGGTGGGTGGTGAACATCCACCCGCATCAAGGATCCTTTTCGTTGCTTGGTGAAAAGACAATAACGCTCCGTGAGAAAATGTTCCAAGGTTCCAGGATTGGCGAAAAACAGATCACCAACGGGTTCATATAGCGCCTTGAAAATCAGTTGCGGTTTGGCCCGCCCACAAATCGCTTCTACCTGAAACGAGGGTGAATTATCCCCAGTAGGGAAGGTTTTGTGAGTTACTTTGGACCAATAATAGGGCAAATGATAACTCCACCATGCTCCGAAGGCCGCCAAAGAATTGGATCCGTCCAGACTCAAAAAGTAGACTCCCGGTTTATCACGAAACCGGACATAGAGGCGGACATTGAGTTCAGGAAAAGCGGATATCCAAGGCAAGTGAAAGTGGCGAAACCTGACCCCTTCCATGCGAAAAGGCACCACCCCAATCCAGGAGGTCCCATCAAATTCTTCAAGTTCCAACTCAAAAGGGACGAAAGGGCGAAGGAACTTGCTTGGAATGGGCCAATGGGCAAAAAGCAGGTCCATCCATGCCTGCCTCATATTCCATGGGCCAATAGGCAAAGGCCAAGGGCGATGGTCCACCTTTTCAAGCAAGGGATTCATGAGGATGGATCCATCCATTTGGAAACAGGGAATGCTGTATTCAGAACCGGTTTAAGGTTGGTATAATTCTTTTAAAACGAAAAAAGGCGTAGGGGTAAGACCCCTACGCCTTTTGGAAAATCTTTGTAACCTTGGCGGTTGCTTTAAACAAGGCCTTTGAGGATTTTGCCTTCGGCAATCGGCATGGGACGGCCGATATTATCCCGGATTTGGGTGGCGGGGTCGAGACCCAACCCTTTGTACACGGTGGCGAACAGGTCTCCGATGGAGCAACCGTTGTCCTTGATGTCCATGCCATCCGCACTGGTGGCCCCGTAAACCTGGCCACCTTTAATGCCACCCCCACCCATAACCACCGACCAACAACGGGCCCAGTGATCACGGCCGGTGTTTTGGTTGATGCGAGGAGTTCGGCCGAACTCACCCATCCACATGACGACTGTGTTTTTCCAAAGGCCCCGTTCCTTGAGATCGCCAACCAAGGCACTGAACCCCTTGTCGAGGCGCGGCCCGTTTCCATTTTTTATGGTCGTAAAGATGTTGGCGTGGTTGTCCCACCCTCCCAAATCGACTTCCACACAGGAAACCCCCTGTTCAACAAGTTTGCGAGCTAAAAGACAACCCATGCCGAATTGGTTTTGTGTGCCCCCATAAGCATCAATCACCGATCTGGATTCTTTGGCCACCTCGAATACGGTCCGGAGAGGGGAAACCGTCAGGTCAAAAGCCTTTTTGTAGATCGAGGAATGAGCCTGGGCGGCGGAGCCGGATGCTTCGCGATCTTCGGGTTTTTTCAGGTGGGGGAAGGTGCCTTCCGCAAATTGATCTTCCACCGCATAGAAAAGCCTCTGTCGACGACGAACCCTGTCCTCGGTTTCCGAGGTGGTGCTTCCCAAACCACCAGGATTACGAATATTTTCCGGAGGCTGGCCAGCATTCTGGACCGTAAAAGGAGCATTGATCATTCCCAAAAAGCCGGGGCCGACCCGCTGGGCGGTCCCACCTACTCCAATGAAACCTGGCAGAGGGAGCTCTTTGGGGGTAATCAAAGAGGAAACCACGGCCCCAGCCGCAGGGTAGGTTACCACAGGGTTGGGAGGACGGCCGGTGTTCATGAGGGTGGTTCCCCGTTCATGGCTACCCTCATTGGTTACCAGGGACCGGACGATGGCAAGGTCCTTGAATTCCTTGGCCAAACCGGGCAAAACTTCCGATATTTGAACTCCCGGGGCGGTTGTGTTGATCGGCTTGAACTCTCCCCCGGTGCTTGAACCCGGTTTGAGGTCCCAAAGGTCCATGTGGGAAGGCCCGCCTCCCATCCACAGAATAATGAGGCTCTTTTTGTCTTTTTTGAGGGTGGATTCAGCTGCTCTAAGGCCATTCCAAAATTGGCTTCCCGCCCCGGAAAGGGCACCTAAGGCCGCAGCATGTTCCAGAAAATGGCGTCGATCTATCCGACTCATGGCAATTTCTCCCTAAAAACAAGAGCAATCGGCGAGGGATTGTCCCAATTATACTTCTGAAACTTACCCTTATATCGTCCTATCACTATGGTTTAGACGAAAATACCCTAAAGTGGTTCCAGAAATCCAAAATAAATTCTAAAAAACCCAAAGGTAGGCCGGGACAGCACACCTGTTTCCCAATCTCTGACCCCAAAAAGGTTCCAAAGGTTCCTCAATGGACAAGAAAACCGATCATTCCGACCCTTCTGAAGCGGATTGGCTTGGGTGGCGTGGTAAAATGATGATAGACCAATCCTCTATCAATTTGAATACAGGTTCTTATGGGCACACCCCAAAAAGCGTTTTCAGCCATGCAGAGGCAATCCGTAAACAAATTGCCATTCAACCGATGGATTTTTTGATTCGCCATCTTCCCCAAAAATTATTTCAAGCCCGCTTTGATTTGGCTAACTTTCTTAATGGCTCCTTTGCTTCCACCGTTTTTTTCCCAAATGTTACCCTTGCTTTGAATGTAGTTATCCATTCCATTCCCAAAATAATTGGCCCCAGTACCGATTTGGCAACCGTTGAAATCCTCCTTAGCGACCTGGAATATGGATCTTTGGTTTGGGCTTGGGAAAAAATAGCGAAACAAACTGGCCTAAAATTAATTTGGGTCCGCATGCCAAGGAGGCCAAAGTCGCCCGATGAAATTCTTGACGCCTTTCAACATCATCGAACCGCAGCCACCCGGGCCATTTTCTTCAGTCATATCACCTCCCCAACCGGCATGATTCTACCTGCTAGGGAAATATGTGCTTGGGCCAAAACCCACTCAATCGTCTCCATTGTGGATGGGGCCCACGCTCCGGGGTTTGCCCCTTTGGATTTGCAAACCGTTGGAGCTGATTTCTATGGTGCCAATTGCCACAAATGGCTTTTGGCACCGATAAGTTCAGGTTTTTTATGTGCCTCGCCGGATTGGCTGGAACGGTTGGATCCACTTTGGGTGAGTTGGGGTTATGAAATGGATCCAAATCTGGGAATCCATCAAACGGATGATTTGGGATCGACCCCAGCCATTAGGCGCCTGGAATGTGCGGGAACAGTTGATCCTTCCCCCTATTTGGCGGTGGGATCTGCCATCGAATTTCACCAGGAGATTGGTTCTGCCGCCATTTGGGCCCGTCAAGCAAAACTCAATAAACGAGTCAGGGAAATCGTTTCCGAGGTGGTGGACTGGGACATTCAGACGCCCCCTTTGGGTGAAATGTCAGGGGGCATGGTGGCCTACCGACTTCCCTACCGGGGCCCTATCCCTCCCTTACGGAAATTTCTTTGGGACCGATTTCGATTAGAAGTAAATTTCATTGATCGTGAAGGTGATCCCCTCATGATTCGGTTTTCAACCCATTTTTATAACACCATGGAGGAGGTGGAGATTCTTCGGGACGCCGTCCCAGCTCTCCAAAATTATCTTTCAACATTAGGTGGTCTATGCCCCTGACCCGCTACCAAAACCCATTGGACCGGGAGGTCATTGAATGGATTTTTCAGGCAGGAATAGATGCGGTTGATCCCCAAAAGTTGGTAAAAAATGCCATTACCCGTGACCTATTAGGCCCTAACCAACCCCAAGGCGTGGTGGTATTGGGCGCGGGAAAAGCCGGTGCCAAAATGGCTCGTGGTTTGGTGGAAGGACTTTGGGGGAAAGTTCCCTGCCGAGGTCTGGTGCTGGTTCCTTCCGGCATGGAAGGATTATTTGGCAATGTAGAGGTCCGGGCAGTCCGACCTGGGGCAAGCAACCTCCCAACCCAAAAAGCCTTGGAAGGGACCCAAAGCCTATTGGATTTGGCACGAGGGGTAAATCCAATGGAACAGGTGGTAGTTCTCCTTTCCGGTGGGGCTTCCGCCTTAACCCCGGCACCCGTATTTGGGATCACCCTCGAGGAGAAAATCCAAACTACCTCTCTTTTGGCTAGTGCCGGTGCCAGCATTCAACAACTCAATGGGGTCCGAAAACACCTCAGTCAATTCAAGGGAGGAGGCCTATTGCAGGAATTTTGCCCTGCGCCCCCGCAATTTCCCCTGATCGCCTACATCCTTTCGGATGTAGTTGGAGATCCGGTTGAGGTGATAGGTTCCGGCCCGACGGTGGCCGATTCGAGTACATTTGCCCAGTGTATATCGGATTGTCAAAGCCTTGGGGTTTGGGACCAGCTTCCCAAAGCGGTCCAGGATTACCTTGGAAAAGGAAATTTCAAAAACGAGACTTTGAAACAGACTCCACCTTGGGTAAATAACCAAATATTAGGGAGCAATAAGATTGCCTTGGAAGCTTGTTCCCAAAAGGCCCGTTCTCTTGGCTTTAAAACCATTCAACTTGGTTCGGGTTTCGAGGGCGACTCCCTGGCTTTGGCAAGGGACCATTTGGAAATCATTCGGAGCATTAGACAGCGGTCGATTGAAGGAAATTTCAAAGCCGGTACTCGGCCTATTTGTATTCTTTCGGGCGGTGAAACAACCATGCGCCTTGTCACCCATCCCGGGCCGGGGGGGCGAAATCAGGCTTTTGCTTTGGAATTGCTCCTGGCGTTGGGATGTGAGGAGGTGAAACGACTTTGTTTATTGAGTGCGGGGACCGATGGGGAAGATGGTCCCACCACCGCAGCTGGTGGATGGGTTGATGCCATGGCTTGGCAAAAGCTCCATGATTGGGTCGATAGGAACCCCCAGAAAGCGGAACAATTATTGGCAAGCCAATCAAACCATCAGCTTTTGGAGTATGCCGGCGCCCTTTTTTCACCAGGGCCCACTGGAACCAATGTAATGGATGTTAGACTTGGGGTATTTTTGCAAGAATCTTTGTAAATCTGACAACAAAAACACAAGGATACGGGGCTGAAATCAGAAGGAGTGGGAACAGTTTTTTTATTTAAATGCATATTAGTAAATAGGTTAGGGAACCTCATGGTATTGGTTTTATTCGATTGGCATGGTAGGTGCGGTACTAAATAATTCGTTAGGATTGGTTTTTGGGGCTGGAACCAAGAAAGAGGCCCAATCCTTAACCTCCGACCCGCTTGCCGGGTCCAAACCACCAGAAACAAGGCTGATTGGGGCAACCCAACCAGCCTTGTTGGTTATTGAGTTTGTGTTTTCCGGTTGCTTCAGAATACGGTCTTTTTACCTACCTCGGTCCAATGATTATGCCAACCCGGTTAACAATCGGTTTCGCCCCATTCCCTATCCTTTGGACGATTTTAACTGTACACAATAGATTCGGTTGGCGGTCCTTAGGAGAAGGCGATTCCCCGCCAAGGCTGGAGTAGCCATGCACATTTCTCCATCGAGTTGGTTGGTGTGAAGAAGTTTAAACTTGTCCCCAGCCAAAAGGACAAAACAAATACCATCCTCGTTCAGGCAAAAAATCTTGCCATTGGCAGCCCAAGGGGAGGAGGTAAAGGCGAGGCCTTTGGGAAGTCGCTCCCTTTCGTAACGCATTTCCCCGGTCTTGGCATCGTAACAACTTACCAGACCCCTGTCATGCAGGACATACAACCGCCCTTCATAGGTAACTGTACCAGGGTTGTAGGGTGCGGCAGTGGGATGGCTCCAAGCGATATGGGAATTGGTCGTTTCTCCCGCTTTTAAAGAAATATCCCCTTTGGCACCAGGGCGGATGGCATAAAGGGGGCGAGATTTGTCCATTACATAACCGGAACTGATATAAAGCAGGCCATTGGCCTCATAGGGCGTGGCAATGGTGATCGAGGACATCCCACGAAGCGACCAAAGGAGCTTGCCATCCAGGTCATAGCTGGCGACCCTGCCACTACCGGGGGTAATGATTTCCATTCGTTTGTCATTTTCC
The DNA here is from genome assembly GCA_005808665.1 of Planctomycetia bacterium. Taxonomy (GTDB): domain Bacteria; phylum Planctomycetota; class Planctomycetia; order Gemmatales; family Gemmataceae; genus SYLG01. The sequence continues at coordinate 35,204 of SYLG01000163.1, forward strand.
CAAACGAAGGGGGTGGCCCAGTTGCTTTTTTCATCCCGGGGAACGCACCATATTTCCTTGCCCGTTCGTTTATCCAAAGCTAGCAGTTCGGATTGTTTATCGTTGTCGTTTACAAAATAGATTCGGTCGCCGTGAATCACGGGGGAAGCCGCCGGCCCCCAGCCGAATCGGGTGGGCCTGGGTTCAAGGGGCCGGGACCAAAGCTCCTTGCCATCCAAATCAAAGGCAAACAAGCCAATGTTGCCAAAGACACAATAGACCCTCTCACCATCGGTAACCGGAGTTTCGGAGGCGAAGCTATTTTTGATATGAATCGAGGTGGGAGGTGGACCTTTTTTGACGGTTTTTTCCCAGTTGATTTTGCCTGAATTCAAGTCCAGGCAAAAGACTTTCCATTGGTGTTCGGTTTTGGGGGGCGTAAGGCGTTCCCCGCCAAAATAGAGCCCCTTCTTTGCCGGTTCCGTTATCCCCTGGTTAATCACAGAAGTTAGAAAGAGTTTGTTACCCCACACGATGGGTGAAGACCATCCTCGGCCGGGAATGTCCGTTTTCCATGCTACATTTTCCGTAGTCGACCAGCGGTCAGGAGGATTGGCTCGCTCGGCGATTCCTCGCGCCCCGGGCCCCCGGAATTGGGGCCAGTTATCGTCCGATGAAAAGGCATTTCCGCAAAATAAACCGCAAAGGACAAATAAAGAGGTCGTTGGTTTCATCATTTTTTCCGCAACCTGGGATGGACTAAACCAGTCTTGACTTAAGTCCTTGTTCGTTTCCTATGAAGCTTGCAAACCGGATGGAATCCTTGGCAGGGTTAATATTCATGAAACCTTAACTAAAGTCGAATAATTCAAAAGGGTTCATGGTGACCAAAAGGGTGCCAACTCCCTAGCATCACCCATGGAATGATTTTCCCTGCCAGGGATGGTTGTCATTCTTTCCATGGCTTATAAAGCCCCTTATTCCTTTCACAATTGATGGAGACCTTTCCAATGCTCTGGATTCGTTCCGGTCTGGTTCTTGCCGGTGTTTGGTGCTGTGGCTTGACCGCCTCTGTTCAAGCCGAGGTGAAACTTCCCAAAATATTCAGCAACCACATGATCCTTCAGCGTGATCGGGACATTCCCGTTTGGGGCTGGGACACCCCGGGGACGGAGGTGGAGGTTAACTTGGGAGATTCCACCGCCACTGCCAAGGCCGATGATAAAGGGAAATGGTCAGTAAAACTGCCACCTCGAAAGCCCGGGGCTCCTCTGACTCTTTTGGTGAAAGGAACGACAACAGTCAAGTACGAAGATGTCCTTATGGGAGAGGTTTGGCTTTGTTCTGGTCAGTCCAACATGGAATGGACAGTCAATATTTCAAACTATGCGTCCTCTGAAATTGCGGCCGGCAACCACCCTAAAATCCGTCACATCAAGGTTCCCCACAACCCCAAGGATAAACCCCAAGAAGACATGAACAGTTCCGGGTGGGAGGTTTGCTCCCCTAAAACCGTTGGGAATTTCACCGCTGTGGGGTACTATTTTGCCCTAAGCCTGCAAGCAGAATTGCATGTTCCCGTTGGCCTGATCGGTTCCAATTGGGGCGGCACCAGGATTGAACCCTGGACCACGCCTGATGGTTTCAAAAATGTTCCCGCCCTTAAAGATATTTCGGATAAAATTGATACCTTTCCCCTTAAAAATGACAAGGGACAAGTCAATCATCAAACTCCCTTGGCACTATACAATGGCATGATTGCCCCGTTGGTCCCCTATGGAATTCGGGGAGCCCTTTGGTACCAAGGGGAATCCAACAACGGGGAAGGAATGCTCTATTTCGAGAAACAAAAAGCCCTGATTGAAGGTTGGCGCAAACTGTGGAACGACCCCCAAATGCCTTTTTTGTTCGTTCAACTTGCCCCATTTGACTATACGGGAAATTCCGCTTCCACCAGTGGATTGCCTTTCCTTTGGGAGGCCCAAACGGCAACCTTGAAAATACCCAATACGGGTATGGCGGTTACCGTGGATATTAGTGCCCTTAAGGACATCCATCCCAGAAACAAACAGGATGTGGGCAAGCGCCTTGCCCTCTGGGCATTGGCAAATACCTACGGCAAAAAAGGTTTTGCCTATTCCGGGCCTCTTTACAAAAGCATGGTCAAAGAAGGGGATGCTATCAAAATCACTTTCGATCATGCCAATGGGGGCCTCATTAGCCGTGACGGCAAGCAACTCAGCCACTTTACCATAGCGGCGTCCGATAAAAAGTTTGTTCCCGCCGTTGCCCAAATCCGGGGCAATGAAGTCCTTGTCAAGGGTGTGAAGGATCCGGTGGCGGTTCGCTTTGGTTGGGATGAAGAGGCGGAACCGAATCTGGCCAATCGCGATGTATTGCCGGCCTCTCCCTTTCGTACAGACGATTGGAAATAACCAGCGGCCAAACCCTTCCAACCCGGGTTCGTTTTATGAACAGGGTTGGAAGAGTCTGTTTTCCTTTTGAAGGATGAGGCAGGAGGGATGATTTGTCACCACCTGGGTCTCAACCCACCAAGGCGAGGTTAATCCTGGCGTTGTGGTTGTGCGGGCTAACCGGGGTCCTTTACCTTGACCGCATTTGTATGGCTCAGGCAATTGTTCCTATCCAGCGCGACCTAAACCTTTCCAACACGCAAATCAGTATTGTGGGAATGGCCTTCACCCTTGCTTATGGGTTATTTGAAATCCCTTCAGGGCGATGGGGTGATCGATTCGGTTCCCGAATCGTTTTGACGCGAATTGTGGTCTGGTGGTCGATTTTCACGGCTTTTACAGGGATTTGCAACGGGTTTTATGCTTTGGTTTTGATGCGGTTTATGTTTGGGGTGGGCGAAGCTGGAGCCTTCCCCAACGCAGCAAGGGTGATCACCCGTTGGTTTCCCAGTTTTGAAAGGGGAAGGGTGCAAGGAATAATGCTTGCAGCCGCCCAGTTTGGGGCGGTCCTTGCCCCTGCCGTTACCGCCCATCTCATCGAACGCATTGGTTGGCAATGGACCTTTGCCGTATTTGGGGTGATAGGCATCCTTTGGGCATTGGGGTTTTGGTGGTGGTTTCGGGATGACCCTGGCCAACATTGGGGTGTAAACGGAGAGGAATTGGATCATATTCGTGGTGGAATTGGGGAATCCAATCCGCCTATCCATGGCCCCATTCCCTGGAAAGCGGCCCTCTCCAATCGGGGCGTGCTTTCCCTTTGCTGCATTATGATCCTGGGCGCTTTTTATACCTATTTGATCTATGTTTGGTTTCCCAAATATTTGCAAAACGCCCGCGGACTGGACAATATCCGGGCGGGTAATTTGACTTCGTTGGTAATTGCGGGGTCTGCATTGGGGATGCTCCTGGGGGGGTGGTTGGGCGACCAATTGGGAAAATGGACCTGCGATACTGTAACTGCCCGACGCTACTTGGGCATGTTTTGCTACCTATCCGCTGCAGGTTTTCTTTTCCTTGGCACCAGGTGTGATGACCCATTGGTCTTTTCACTCTTTTGGGGTCTATCTTTTTTTTCAATGCACATCACGCTTCCCAATTGGTGGTTGTTGGCCATGCCTCAATGTGGTGCGCATGTCGGATCCCTTTCCGGTTTGATGAATGGTATTGGTTTTTTAGGGGCCATAAGTTCCCAGTGGTTTGTTGGGGTCTATACCGACAGCCGCAAAGCAGCCGGCTTTCAGGGTCGTGCCCAATGGGACCCAATGTTTGATGTCTATGTGGTGGTGTTGTTAATCGGAGCCATAGCCTGGTGGAGTTATCGCTATCGCCCTGTAGAGAGTAATGAATCCCAACCGGCATAAATGGGTTTTATTTAAGCAAATCGATCAAGGCGCTGCGAACCGTTCAAGGGCATCGCGATTGAGTTCAACACCAAGGCCCGGGCCCTCGGGAAGTGTTAAAAAGCCCTCGGCATCGGGCTTGAACGGAACTTGGATCAATTCATCCATATAGGGAGACGGAGTGAGAAACTCAACATATTTCGCAACAGGCATGGCACAGGAGAGGTGGATATCCGCCGCCAAACCAAGGGCGGTGTTCCAACCATGGGGTACCCATTGGATGTTGTGGTCATATGCGGCCCAGGCAATGCGCCACGCCTCGGTTAATCCTCCACATTTGGTGCAATCCGGCTGGATAATATCCACTGCCCTTTGGTGAAACATGGGGAGGAAACTTTGCCTTCTGGTAAGGACTTCCCCTGTAGCAATAGGCACCGGGGAGTGCCGCCTTAACTCGGCAAAACCGGCAAAATCGTCTGGATGGAGAGCCTCTTCAAACCAGGTGACATCATAACGGTATAGCATCTGGGCCGTCCGAAGTGCCCATTTGTAGCCATGGGGCCAGAACGCATCACTTCCACCCGCATCGACCATAATTTCCACATCGGGACCCACGGTTTCCCGAGCTGTCTGGATGAGCAACTCATCCATTTTGTGACTAACTCGCCCAAAAGGTGTCCAACCAAGCTTTATCGCCCGGAAACCACGCCCCACGGCCATTTTCAGTTTTTCCCGAAGGGCATCCGGTTCTGCAAATAGGAGCGAACCATAAGGCTTGATTTTATTTCGGTATATTCCTCCCAAAAGACGGGCAACCGGTTGGTTGGTGATTTTTCCAAACAGGTCCCAAAGGGCAATGTCTATCCCGCTGATGGCATGTTCTACCGACCCTCCCCGACCTTGCCAAAAGGTGTTTTGCCTCAGTTTTTCACTCACCCTTGCCGGTTCATCTGCTCGTTCCCCTATCAGGAAAGGGCTTAATAATTTTGCCGCCGCTTTGACCAAATGGCTGCTGGTGAAAGTACTTCCCACACCAACCCTTCCATCCTCGGCGCTTACCTCAACAACGGTATGAACATTATCTTCAGGCGTAAGCTCCTTGGCCCATCCCCCCTCAACGGTACCCCCGGAAAGGCCAGTAACCTTTAGATCCACAATCTTCATTGCGCAAAAACTCCAAAATGGATGGAATATCGTTTATGAACCAAGGGGCCGCTGGCCCCAGGGCATAGGCATGCTTGGGGCATGACGATGGAAATCGTGGCGAAAATCTTTGGGGCGATCTTTAAACCAACTCACCAATCGAACGAGCTGTTTAACACTTTCTACATAGACCTCCTCACCCTTGGCGGAGGTTGCCAGTTCCGCATCGCCAAGTACCCCCGTATCCGAGTAGCTGCTGGTCCAGGAAACCACCGTGGCCGGGCCTGCCCCGAAAAGGTCCACCCACTGGAACGGATTATTTTCGTTGTTAAAACAAATGGTACCGCTCTTGATCAGGTCTTTCCTTACATTGTCCCCGTCCAGGTATAGGTAAAGGCTTGTTTCCAATTCGCAGGCGTGGGAACATCCTCCGGGAAATTTGCTTTGCCGCCACCGGGGCAAAAATTCTTTGTCCACCGTGAGCAGGTTCCACCAGGCCGCCACACAACATTCGGCATCCGTTTCCAGATTGGTACGCCTTGCAACAAGATCAAGGTTGGGCATGTTTGACCCGTGACCGTTGAGCAATATTATTTTTTTGAAACCGTGATAGGCAAGGGATTTGGTGATATCCAGGACATGATGAATGAAATGTTCAAAATCCTGGTTGATGGTTCCAGGAAAATCCATCACATGACCTGTATAACCATAGGCAACCACCGGTAAAATAAGGATTTTTTCGGCAATTTCGCGTCCTGCGCCCTGGGCGATTCCCACCGGGCAAACAAGGTCAACATCCAGGGGCAAATGGGGACCATGTTGTTCCACAGCACCACAGGGAATGATGCAAACCTTGCCAAGGTCAACCGCATCGTTGATCTCGGGCCAGATCAGTTTTTCATACCGGTACTCGGTTTTGGCGCGACTCATGTTTTCCCCTGAAAGTGGTTTACCGGGATTCTGAAACAAGGAATTTATTCACAAATGTTTCGTCGAGTTCTACCCCAAGCCCAGGGCCTTCGGGAATTTCAATCCAACCCTTGTTGGACTGGACCTTTTCAAGTGTCAATTCGTGACGAAGGGGGGAATCCTCGACACAATCTTCAAAAAGGAAGGCATCCCGACAGGTAGCCAACCAGTGAAGGCTGGCCGCTACCGTCAGTGGACTGGTGTAACAGTGGTTGCATAGCCTACCCCCAATTTCTTCCACCCGGGAACGAATGTAGGAAGCATCCGTAAAACCGCAGCGTGATATATCTACCTGGTACACATCCAAGGCACGGCGATCGATAAAGGGTCGAAACGATTCCCGGCCGCATTCGCCTTCACCGGCTGCAATGGGAATGGGCGAGCGGTCCCTTAACCAAACATAGCCTTCGATGTCGTCCTCCCGAAGAGGTTCCTCAAACCATTCCGGTGAAAATTCGGCAAAGGCCACGGCTCGCCGTAACGCCGTTCGGGCATCATAAACGCAACCAGCATCAATCAAAAGGGTAGCGGAACCCAACCCTTCCCTAGCACCTTTGACAAGGTCGATATCGACTGCTTCGGAGGTTCCCATGGGTTCCCAGCCAAATTTTACCGCGGTATAACCTGCTTCAACCCATTTTTGCGCAATGTCGGCGGTTTCCTTGCCGTCGCGTCCAAAAAGGATAGACGCATATCCTCTCAGTTTTTTCTGGTGGGCACCCCCCAAAAGGCAGTGGATAGGTTGACCAAAGGCCTTTCCCTTCAAGTCCCAAAGGGCCATATCCACCGCTGCCATAGCGGTAATTCCAGCTCCTTTCCGGCCAAAATACATCGTTTGTCGATACATCTTGTTCCATAACCGTTCCGTTTCAAGTGGATTTTCACCAAGGAGGATCTTTCTTAGGCCACATGCTATGTTGTGGCTAAAGGGGGCATCCACGATTGCTTTGACTACTTCAGGGGAGGAATCAGCCTCCCCAATTCCCTCCAACCCGCTATCTGTCCTGATCCTTACCAGGACAGAATCCTGGCTGCTGGCTGTTTTTGCCTGTATGTTTGGAATGCGTAATATTTGGCAAACAACTTCGGTTATCTTCATGGGAGCTTTCTTGGATCTACTTCATGGGCTATACATGCAACACAGTCACCCTGACTTACCACCGAGGGTGCCCGTGTTGCAACCAGGATTCCATCGGATTGAGCCTGGATATTCACACAGGGCTTGTCAGGACATTCCAAAAAATGAATCGCTCCCAATGTTTCCCCTGCCCTCACTTTTGTACCAAGGGGAACGATATTTTCAAAAATACCAGACTCAGGAGCAAATCGATAGTCTTCCCAGTCAAGGGCCTGTACCCACCGAGTGGGATTCAATCCCAAAGATTCCCGGGTGGTCTTTATCCCCTCCAGAATTCCGGAATGGACAAGGACATTTCGTAGGCCACCCTGGGTTAGGGAGTGAACCTTGGCTGTGACATTTTCGCTGCCTCCCATTTCCGTGGTGATTACCACCTTTCCCTGACTTTCTGCCTCGACGGGAAGGAGTCCAGTTCCCGCAATGTCTGCATAAAGGAAGCAAAAATCGGTATTCCACGCTTCCGCTCCCAAAAGCATGGCATCCCTTTGGGACCCTTTCGGGACCAGGTGCATGTGAGCACAGGGGACGAAGTCCACACCTCGCCCACCGGTGTGAATATCAACCACAATATCAGCAAGGGGAAACAATACGGTAGTTAGATAATGGGCCAACGCCTCACAGGGAGTTCCCATGGGATTCCCTGGAAAGCAGCGGTTAAAATTTTTGCCATCAAGGGGTGAAAGTCGGGTTCCAGCTTTGGCCGCAGGCATGGTCAAGGTTGGGATAAGGATGAGTCGACCATGAATTTGGCTTTGATCCAGTTCCCTCATTAGCCGCATTATCGCCACCTGCCCAGGGTATTCATCGCCGTGATTCCCCGCCATCACCAAAGCTGTGGGGCCGGTACCCCGTTGCAAAATGGTAATGGGTACCATGAGGTTTGCCCAACCCGCCAAGTTATAGGAATAGGGGATATACAAATGGCCGGTTTGTTTACCCGTTTTCGAATAATCAACGGTGGAGCGAATCATTTGCTTGCACTTTCTTGAGAATACATGTTTTAAATAGGCTGGGTGGGAGGGTACTCGGGTAATTATGGTTCATGGATTAAGCCACTTTACCTCGAGTAGGTTTTATAGGGGTTTTCCCAAAATTGCTTTGCCCTTGCCATGAAAAAGCTCTAAAAAAGCGACTCGTGTCAGTAGCTAGGCAACGAGGGGAAACAGTCCGCCCCTTGCCACTTTTTTGTCCTTGAATGTGGAAATCCATTTTCATTCCTGAGACCAAGTGAGGCCTTTTTTTGCCCTAGGCAACAGTCCTAAACCCATCCATTTTGCGATATTCAGGGCGATTGCCTTGTAAGTTTCCCACCTGATCCGAAAATAGGATTTGGCCTTGCTTGTAAATTTCCGGTGATTCATGACAACGCCAAAGCCAGAAGATACCAATAATTTGAATTTCCCTGCTGTCAAGCAGAGTGGCCCTGATTTCAATGAGACGACGAACCTGAAAGAGGGAACCTGGCCAACGGATTCCACCACCAGAACCGATCCGGAACTATGGGTGGGCCGAAGGCTTGGAAAATATGAAATACTTGGGGTACTTGGCGTGGGTGGAATGGGGGTCGTCCTTAGGGGACATGACGCTTCCATTGAACGAGATGTTGCGATCAAAGTATTGCCGGTAGAATTTTCCTCCGATAAAGTGGCAATGAATCGGTTTTTGGCGGAGGCCAAAAGTTCCGGGAAACTCAATCACCCGAATGTTGTCACCATTTACGAGGTGGGCCAACATGAATTGACCCATTTTCTGGTAATGGAAATAGTTGCTGCGGGTAGTGCTGAAAGTTTTCTAAAAAAGGATGGCCCTTTTACGGTCAATGAAGCCACGCGCATCACCATTGAGACTTGCCAAGGGCTCGCCGCCGCCCACAAGGAATCCTTTGTCCATCGGGACATTAAGCCTGCCAACTTGTTGTTGACCGAAAACCTTAGCGTGAAAATTTCCGATTTTGGGTTGGCAAAACGAACCCAGGGCAATACCCTCCAAATGACCCAAGAGGGCCAAATGGTTGGGACCCCTTATTACATGAGCCCGGAACAGTGCGAATCCAAGACCGTGGATGCGCGATCTGACATCTATTCACTCGGTGCTACTTATTACTCTTTGTTAACCGGCAAGTTCCCCTATGCGGATAGTGCAAGTGTTATGCAAGTGATGTTTGCCCACTTCAACAAACCACCACCCGATCCCCGACTTGTCCTACCGCAAATTCCCGCCGAATGTGCCCAAGTGATCCAAAGGGCAATGGCCAAAAACCCGACCCACAGATACAAGTCGGCGGATGAAATGAAGGCCGACCTGGAGAACCTCCTGGGTAAGGGTTCCCCGACTATCGGGGGACAAACGACTACAAGCATTGTCAAACCTTTTTTAACCCAAGGTCCAATTGGTGGACCAAAGAAGCGATTAATGGTTGGGTTGGTTGCCGGGATTGCCATAGGATTTGTGGGACTATTATTTACCATATTGGCTTTTTCGGGAGTCTTCTCAGGGGACCATACCACTTCCCCCCCAACAAAAAGCCTTAGTGCTGGTCCTGTTGCCCCAGGAATTACCCCTCCCACTGGAGAACCAATCAAAGTGGGAATTTTGCATTCCCTATCGGGTACCATGTTGGCCAGTGAGTCGCCGGTGGTAGACGCAACCCTTTTGGCGATTGACGAAATAAACAAAAAAGGTGGTTTGTTAGGCCGTCCAGTAGAGGCCGTGATTGTGGATGGACGATCCGATCCAACCGCATTTGCCAAAGGTGCAATTCGACTGGTTAAGGAGGAAAAGGTATCCTCGGTGTTTGGTTGTTGGACTTCGGCAAGCCGGAAAACGGTAGTGCCAATTTTTGAGGAAGGGAATAACCTCCTTATTTACCCGGTTCAATACGAGGGAATCGAAGAATCACCCAATGTGATTTACACCGGAGCTGCTCCCAATCAACAAATCATTCCCGCAGTCCAATGGGCTTATATTACCCAGAAACGAAGGCGTTTTTTCCTCGTTGGATCCGACTATGTTTTCCCCAGGGTTGCCAATGTTATCATAAAGGATCAACTAAAGATTTTGGGAGCTGATGTGGTTGGCGAAGAGTATATCCCCCTTGGCGAGGGGGATGTATCCGCCATTATCACCAAGATACAGGCTTCCAAACCTGATGTCATCCTAAACACTTTAAATGGGGATAGTAATTGGCCGTTTTTTGCCGGCTTACGAAAAGCCGGATTTACACCCGAAAAGTTACCAACGATTTCCTTCAGCATCGGGGAGGAAGAGCTTAGGCATATTGATGTCTCCACCATGGCTGGCGATTTTGCGGCATGGAACTATTTCCAAAGCCTGGAATCTCCTGAGAATGTGGAATTCGTAACCAATTTTAGAACAAAATACGGCCAACAGCGACTGGTTACCGACCCAATGGAAGCCGCCTATATTGGGGTTAAACTGTGGGCAATGGCCGTTCAGGAGTCCGGAAAGACCGACGCCGCCGAGATTCGACGAGCCATGCGCAACCTCCAAATCAAGGCACCGGAAGGCGATGTGCGTATCGATGCCGGGACTCAACACACCTACAAGTTGCCAAGGATCGGCAAAGTATTAGCGACTGGCCAATTTGAGGTGGTCTGGACAGCGGCCAAGCCAGAAGCCCCACAACCCTATCCCATTTCCCGAACCGCGGAACAATGGCGTGCCTTATTGCATGACCTCTATACAGGCTGGGGCAATCAATGGGCTGCACCCAAGAAATAACGGGTTTTCCACCCATACAAACCAATGGTTGAGAGCCACATTTTAATGGTACAAAAACATGAAATACATCAAAGGGAAAGCCACCCCTGACAGGATTGGAGTTGCTTTTTTATTCCGGGATAAATGCTGTCCAATTTATAGACAATTGCTTGGCTGGCATTAAAATCGGGAGCAGTAACTTTGGCCTTGGCCCTATTTTCCCTTCCGTTTTTGGAAAAGTACTTTTCGCCTATTGGAGGATGGATCATGAATCGTCGTTTTTGGTTAACTGGTATTATGATTCCTGCCCTGGTTGCCCTTTTCTCCGTCCTTACTCCAAATGGGGCGAGCGGGCAAGCCAACGAATTGGCGTTTGTCAAGGGAGAATTCAACCTTCATAAATTGTTAAAGGTGATTAGGCCCCAGGCGGACGAGGATTCCTTCGACACAATTCCTTGGCAGATTTCTCTTTGGAATGCCAGAATTCTTGCTGCAAAGGAAGGCAAACCCATTTTGCTTTGGGAAATGGACGGCCATCCGCTTGGCTGTGGTTGAAACAATGTCATTGTGGGCCGTGTGTCCGCATTCGCAGATCCTGAAATCATTAAGCTTGCCACCGAAAAATTTATTCCGGTTACAGTTGATGATTGGTATCAGAGAAGGCGTCAGGATGCCGAAGGTCGGTTTTTCATCAAGGTTGCCAACCAGGGACCCCGGAAAGGCCAAGGCGGCTCTACCCGCCAAGGCATTTACTGTTTGACTGCGGATGGGGAATTGCTTGCGTACAAAAATGCGGGCAATTCCAGCGAAGCCACTCGCGAACAATTATTACTAGCTTTGGCAAAATTTGAAAAGCTTCCAACCAACCGTCGGTTACCTGGTGCCGTGGCCATTGAACCCTTTGGCAAACCAGACGCAAATTACCAGAGAACTCCACCTGAGAATGGACTTATCCTTCGTGTTCACGGTCGCATACTTGACAAGAAGGCAGGGGAAATTTGCAACGCTTCGTGCGATTTTCCCGGGGGAGGTAAGGCAAGCCGGGATTTCCTTTGGTTAACTGCCAAGGAATGGAAGGCCCTCATTCCAAAACCGGAATTGGGTTTTTCTTATTCTTTGCCGGTATCGGTGACAAAACGGATTGCACGATTTTGCCTCATTGATAATACCCGAGGCGAACCCGAATTTTGGAAAGGGACCGATGTTAGGAAGGCAGATTTTGGCTTAAAAGTAACCTCGATTACCCCAGAAAAAATCGAAGTATCCCTTGTGGGGAACGCACTCCTTGCCGATGAGGCCGACCTAATTGCTTCCAAAAGGGGTTACGAATGTTCCCTGATTGGTCGACTTACCTTTGATATTGCCAAAGGAAAATTTACCAACATTGATGCCGTGGCTCTTGGGGAGTACTGGGGAGCAACAACCTATACCCAAAAAGGGGTTCGACCGGGAAAAAACTTGTATGGGGTCGCATTTAGTTTACCTCCAATGGACCGCCCAGGGGACAGGGTTTCCCCGCAAGCCGCCCGTGAATGGAATGAATATCTGAGGCCAAATTAAATGCGAAGTCCCCTAGGCGCTTGGCGTTTGGTCCGTTAGGGTCAAGGAATTACTTCCAAGCGTCACATTGAACAATGGGGACCCGGACCCAGGGTTTGGTTTTACTGTAAGGAAGTGTTGGCCGCACCAAAGGCCCGCCAGGAATCCTTGTTCCCTTTCCATTACTGGTAGAAAACGGATCCCTTAAGCTACTACCAAATTAACCAATTTGTCCAGGACGATAATGGCTTTTTGGATCGATTTGCCGATCATAAGGGCCTGAATCTTGGGGTCAGCAAGCGCGGCAGCCTTAAGTTCCTCATGGGATAGGCCAGGCGGAACGGCAAGGCGGGCCCGAATCTTACCAGCAATTTGGACAGGAATCTCAATGGTATCCGCCACTAATAGTGTCCTATCGGCTTTGGGCCATGGCTCATATGCCAAAGACTTTTGATTACCTACCAGGCTCCACAATTCCTCGGCAAGGTGGGGGGCATACGGAGCTAAAAGAAGGATAAATGGCTCAAGAGCTGCGCGCGGTTTGGAGGCCAATGGGGTCAGGTAATTGGTGTATTCCATCATTGCCGAAATAGCGGTGTTGAACCGCATTCCGTCCAGGTCGTCGGTCACCTTTTGAATTGTCTTATGAAGGAGGCGCAAGGTCTCCTTTTCAGCAGGTTCGGAATTTACAGCCGGGGAAAGTCCGACGGATTCGGCTCGTTCATCCACAAAAAGCCTCCACACCCGACCCAGAAACCGGAACACCCCTTCCACGCCCCGCATCGACCAAGGTTTGGTGGCTTCCAGCGGCCCCATGAACATTTCATAAAGCCTAAGGCTATCTGCACCAAAAGCGTTGACAACCTCGTCTGGATTGATGACATTTCCTCGGCTTTTTGACATTTTGTAGGCACGAGAGTCAATTCGAATGTTGACATCCTCCCTTAAAACAAAGAATTCCCCTTTTTTTTCAACCATTTCCTCGGCAAGGCGGATTTTGTCGGTTTCTATATGTTTTTTTTTGAGGCGTGCGACCCCACCATCGAAATCAACTTCCTTGGCCGATACCCAAGCCCCATTTACCTTGAATCCGGTATATTCTGTTTCACCTAGAATCATGCCTTGGTTAACGAGTTTTTGGAAGGGTTCAGCATGGCTGACATACCCCCTGTCATAAAGGAGTTTGTGCCAAAACCTGGAATACAAAAGGTGCAGGACGGCATGTTCGGCCCCACCCACATAAAGGTCAACCGGCATCCAATGTTTTTCTTCCTCCGTTTCAAGGAAAGCATTCGGATTTTGGGGATCGATAAAACGCAAATAATACCAGCAAGAACCCGCCCATTGAGGCATGGTGTTGAGTTCCCTGCGGTATGACCTCCCCTTTTTGGTAACCACAACCCAATCGATTGCCTTACCAAGAGGTGGCTCGGGGCGTCCGGAGGGTTTGTAATCCTCCAATTCCGGCAATTGAAGGGGAAGGTCCTCAATATCCACAGGGTCAATGCGACCCGTGTAATTGCCCGCCTGGTCAATCTCGTGCATCAAGGGAAATGGTTCCCCCCAATAGCGTTGACGACTGAATAGCCAATCCCGCAACTTGTAATGGATTCGTTTTTTGCCCAGCCCTTTTGCGGCTAACCAGTCTGTGATTCTTGCCTTGCAGGTTAGGGAGTCAAGCCCATTGAATTCTTCCGAGGCGATAACCTCACCCATTTCCGAATAGGCCTCGGTAAGGTTTTCTCGGGTGGAACCGGTTTTTTCCAACCAGGCTTCTGTTGGCTGGACAACCGTTACGATATTCAGTCCAAATGTTTGGGCAAATTCAAAATCGCGCTCATCATGGGCAGGGACTGCCATGATTGCCCCTGTTCCGTAACCGGAAAGGACATAATCGGCAATCCAAATTGGGATTTTTACCCCGTTTACCGGATTTTGGGCAAAAGCACCCGTGAATACTCCGGTTTTTGTTTTGGCAAGGTCGGTCCTTTCCAAATCGCTTTTCCGGGAGGTCTGTTCCCGGTAGGTATTAACAATTACCTTTTGACTGGGATAGGTAAGAGAATCCACGAGCGGATGTTCAGGTGCCAGAACCATATAGGTGGCCCCGAATAGGGTGTCCGGCCGGGTGGTGAATACCCGAATGGTTTCGGTTTGGCCCAACGGCCCAAGTGCGGGAAAAACCACCTCGGCACCATCGCTTTTGCCTATCCATTCCCGCTGCATCTTTTTAACCGAATCCGGCCAGTCCACCAAGTCGAGGTCATCGATTAGCCTTTCTGCATATTCGGTAATCCGAAGTTGCCACTGTTTAAGGGGAATCCGAATTACCGGGTGGCCTCCCCTTTCGGACCGGCCGTCAATGACCTCTTCGTTGGCAAGGACCGTTCCCAAGACCTGGCACCAGTTTACCGGAATTTCCGCCTGAAAGGCCAATCGCTTTGAATCAATGAATTGGCGAACGGCACAATCCCCCTCGGCGGCAACGGTTGGTGGGATGGGCAATTCGGAAATAGGGCGGCCTCGTTTTCCGGCCTGGTCATACCAGGTTTCATAAAGCAATAAAAAGATCCATTGAGTCCATTTATAGTAGCCTGGATTTGTGGTATCTACTTCCCGGTCCCAATCGTAGCTGAACCCAAGCGATTGGATTTGCCTCCTGAAATTGTTGATGTTCCGTTCGGTGGTCGCCCTTGGGTGAGTGCCCGTTTCGATGGCAAATTGTTCCGCGGGTAGTCCAAACGCATCCCAGCCCATGGGATGAAGCACATTAAAACCCAACATCCGCCTGTACCTGGCAAGAATATCGGTGGCAGTATACCCTTCCGGATGCCCGACATGGAGACCGGCACCGCTTGGATAGGGAAACATATCGAGGATATAGTACTTTGGTTTGGTGGCGTCGGTTACGGTCTTGAAAGTCTTATTCGACTCCCAAAAGGCTTGCCATTTGGGCTCAATCGACGCAGGAAGGTAACTCGGCATTGGAGGAATTGCCTCAAATTAGGTCAAACTGCTATTTTCCGGATTGAACCGGGGAAATCTAGTGGAATTTACAGCATTAAGGGACAGACCCTTAGCGATGGATAAAACCGATTGACCAGATTTTTGGTCCCATTTCAAATTATGGAAAGACCCCCTCTTGGAAGAAAGGGGAAGTTTTGGCAAATTAGCATGGGGCCCAGCCTTTTTTTAGGCCAAAAATGGCCAATTTTCGGTGCCGATTATGCCGATAAAAGGGATAGTAGGGTCTTACCATACTTAGGCAATTGGACAAAACCAAAACGAAAACCAGGGAAAGGGTAATGCTACCAACGGGGATCTATCGAAGGAACCTTTTCCGGTTTTCCCTTGGTCTGGTTGGTGTTTGGTCCCTGGTTTTGTTGGGTTGTTCCGCAAGGCAAAATAATATTGAATTCCCCCCTGGGGAAAAGGTCCAAAAAAAATTCCCATCTTCGCTTCACCACCAGATTTCCACCACCCAACCGCCGCTCGTTTCCGAGGCATTTCTTAACCAAACGGCATTTACAGATTTGCAAAGGGATGGAGGAATTACACCCGTTACCCTGGAAATTGATCCCAACCAACCCAATAGATCGGGAACACCAGAACATTTACGGAAGCGGTCGGTGGGCGAAAAACTTTCTATTGACGAGGTTATAAACGCCGTTTTGATTAGTGATCCAAGGCTCATGGCCGGATTTCAAAGCATCAACCAGGCAAGTGCGGATGCCCTTACGGCCTCTTTGGTTCCCAACCCAACGGTATTGGCAGATGTTTTGATGTTGCCATTGGCAAGGCCATTTTCACCAAGTCGAACAGGGGGACCACCTCAACAAGATGTCATGGTGTCTTATCCGATTGACTGGTATGTATTTGGAAAACGGGCAGCGCAAATGGCGTCCGCATCGGCCATGGTCAAAGTAAGTGAGGCGGATTTCGCCAACCTGGTACGAATCCGAATTACGGAAGGTGCTCTTGCCTATTGCGATGTCATGGAAGCTAAAGTGCTTTTGGACCTGGCCCATCAGAATCTCTCGATTCTGATCAAGGTGGAAGCGGCACTGATCAAGGCTGTGGAAGCAGGAGGCCGACCAAAAGTTGAAATCAACCGTATTCGTTTGGACCTACTCCAGAATCGGCAATCGGTTCGGGATTTTGAAACAACTCTCGTTGCCGCCAAGGCCCGCTTGCGGGCCATAATGGGACGGTCGGATCGCGATATTGAATTTGATATTGATGGAAACCTGGAAGCTCCCTTGACAAACTATTCCCTCGGGCCAGACGAAGCATTCGAATTGGCGGTGGATAATCGGCCGGATGTCCAAGCCATTAGGGCAAAAATGCTTCATACCGAGGCTAATGTGATTGTTGAAGATCGAAAGAAGTATCCCGAACTCATACCCATGGTGGGCTGGACCCGACAATATCAGGTGGCGGCGATGGGGCAACCGGATGCCGGATCATGGAATGCCTCGCTTACGACCCAATTACCCCTCTTTAACCGCAATCAGGGAAATCGGGCCAAGGCATCGTCCTATGCGGTTCAGGCAAAAGTCGAATATGAGGCAACACTTGTGTCTTTGCGCGCCGAAATTGAAACGACCTCCCAGGAACTAAAAGCGGCCAGAAATAATGCCGAAGCCGTTGCCGGAGAACAACTTCGCCTTGCCAACGAAGTGTTGCAAAGTATCACGGATGCCTACGAAGCTGGGACTCGAACTTTGGTGGAAATGCTGGATGCCCAGCGGAATTTTCGGGAGACGAACAAATCCTATTACTCCATGAGGGCAAGCTATTGGCGTGCTTTATACAGGTACTACTCCGCAATAGGAAAACAGGTTCACCAATAGCAAAAATCTGGCGAAGGCAAAGGATGATTCATCAAGGCTTTGTGGCCCATTGGGGCCTGATTCTTTGGATTGCCTGGAGAAGTGCGTGATCAGATAGGGATTTACCTAACACCTCTTCGACTCCAGATTCCCGAACCCGATTGAGCAGTTCGGTTTCGGTTTCTCCTGTTATCATGACCAGGCCCGAGTCGGCATGGAGCCGTTCCGCCCGAATCCTCAATGCCAATTCATCACCTTGCATTTTTGGCATTTGCCAATCGGTGGTTATGAAATCGAAAGATCGTTTTTCCAAAAGCTCCCAGGCATCCGTGCCATCACAAGCTTCTGTAAAATTCCTGGCACCAAGGAAGGAAAGGAGCGATCGTATTCGCTTCCGGGCAAAAGCGCTATCATCCACTATCAGGATCGTTGCCCTTGACCAAGCACTGACCTTGCGATTTCCAAGGAATGGGGCATCTACCACGGTGGTATTTCCCTGCTCGCTTGAATGGCAAGCTTTGGCAGCATCCAAGGCCTTGACCAGGGAATGGGAAGAGAATGGTTTGACCAAATAGGGTATCCCGGCTGCCGTTATTGCTGGCAAGGATTCATGATTGATATCCGAGGAAATGACAACACATGCTGGTGGCCCGGTTGGGCATTCAGGGAGAATTCGTTCGATGAGTTGAAGTGCGCTGCCATCGGGCAACAAACACCCAATAATGAGAATGTCTGGCTGAAAGTCAAAGAAACATTCAAGACCCATGGCCATATTTTCGGCAAAATGAATCTTTTTATAGCCCAATTCGCCTAGCATTTTTGAGGTAATGGTGCGTTGAAATTCGGAAGGATCTACCAACAGGATTTCCTGGGTGTCTGCGGCAAAGGTTCCTCCAAAAACCGTTTGAGCCTCTGGTTGGCTAGGGTGTGGGGGAATGGGAATGGATAACCCCAGAACCCGGTTTGAAGGAATAGGGGTTGTCCCGAGGATGTTATCAAGGTCCTGAAGTGCTGCATCAAGGGTTTCATGCCGATGTTCGGGTCGTTTGGCAACCATTCGACCCCACCAATCCTCCAATGGAGGCCCTAAATCTGGTGAATAGGGACCGATTTTAGGGATCGATTTTGTAGCATGAGCTTTGATTTTCAAAACAAGGTTGCGTTCGGGGTAAAGGTGCTGGCCGGAAAGTAAATACCAAAGGGTGCAACCCAAGCTGTAAATGTCCGCCCGATGGTCCGCAATCCCTGTGTCTTCGGCTTGTTCCGGGGCCATATAATCAAAGGTCCCACAAATACCCATGGTAAGTGGGGAGGTGGACTGGCTACCAGGCTCGCTCATTTCCTCGATACCATGAAGCCTGACAAGGCCCAAATCGGATATTTTGATACCGCCTCCATGGGATTTAAGGAGGTTTGCCGGCTTGATATCACGATGGGTTAAACCCTGTTTGTGGATATACGAAAGGCCTTGAGCCGCATCCCGAAAAAAACCAATGGCTTCTTCCCAAGGGAGGCGACCATGCCTGGCGACCAATTGGTGAAGGTCGGTTCCATCGACAAATTCCATAATGAGGAAATGTCCTTGAGGGCAATCCCCGGCATCATACGCCATCACCACATTGGGGTGGCTTAGCCTTGCAATTACCTCGATTTCCCGCTGAAATCGTTGGACTCCCTCCGTTGAGTTCATGAGTTCAGGAGCAAGGATTTTTATGGCAGAAATACGACGCATGCGTCGGTGTTTGGCCTTGAAAACAGACCCCATTCCCCCCGATCCCAGTTTATCCAAAATAACATAGTTCCCAACGATTAAATCACCCAGTTTTCCCTGAATGATTTTGGAAGCTTGAAAAGCACTAATGGTTCCCTGATGAACCAATTCCTCCAAAGTAATGGTTTTCACTGAACATGATGCCGGAATCAGTCCGGATTGAATAAGTTCTTCCCGTTGAATCGGGCTGATATCCATGGAACCTGTTCCGGGGATTGGGGGAATATATCAAATTCATTTTACAATATCGGAATTGAAGAGAGACTTTTGATCGGGTAATACAAAAAAAACCTGATTTCAACGAAATAGCCCTGCTTCAGGAAACTTCCCAAGGCAGGGCTTCTACCACCAAACGAGAGGTTTTGTTTGCGACTAGAAACCCCTTCTCGCTTTCTTTTCCCCTCGGTCTTCACTCGATTTTGCCCCCTCGGGACCTCCGCGGAGCCCGCCATCAGCCCCCCCTCGCCCTGGTCGTTCAAAGCCACTTGGAGCACCACTTTTATCGCCATTTCCCTTAAACATTTTGGCCCAAGGATTTTCCTTTTTATCCATTCCCGAAGGCATTCCAAAGGAGGTTTTTGTGGCGGAGGCTACCGTATCGGTTCGCACCGGAACACCCGCTTTTTTAGCCATAATGCGATTGTTTCTCAAGGATTCATCAATGGTTATGAAGCCATCCCCATTAAAATCGAGTTGGCGAAAATCTTCCAATGTTCGGGAATCTGCCTTCCATTCATAAAGGCCAACCTGACCATCCTTGTCGCGGTCTAGTGATTCAAACCAACTGGGTAAATCCTTGGGAAGTTTGCCCGCGCGAAAAATGGTGGGCCGTTTATCCAGTTCGTCCTCAATAGTACCTGGACCGCCCATATCAGGCAACGCCCCTTGGGAACCCATACTGGCAAATTGGGTTTTGAAGAATTCCTTATATTCGTCAAATTCTATGTTGCCATTTTTATTTCCATCAAATTTGATTAACTCCGACTTAATAGCTTCAGGCTGTTCATCAGGTTGAAGGATGCTGTCGGCATTTTTATCAAATTGTTTAAACCGTTCTCTTGCAAGTTCTTCCGGATTGGGTACCGGACCACCAGGCACTGGAAATCCTCCCGGGCCACCAGGCCCTGGAAATCCTCCCGGACCCCCGGAACCAAAGGACATCATTACTGGCCCGCCACCCCCCGGTCCTCCTCTTTCAGCCATTCTTTGGCTCATTCGCTCGTTCATGTAATCGGTAAATTGCTCGCGGTTGATTTGGCTTCCGGCAATTCCTTTTTTCGCCATATATTCTTTGAGTTTTGTTCCAGCTTGAGGGTCCATCTGGCTTGAAAAAGTGTTGACATCAATGGTTGATTTCCCGTTTGCACTCCGGTCAAACAACATTCCCATATCGAAGCCGCCTTTGCCAAAATTTCCCCGGTCACCACGGCCCATTCCACCGGGTTGTCCCCCGAACCCACTTGATGGAGATCCAAAACCGCCTGGCTGGGAACCGAAACCACCAGGTTGGCTACCAAAACCACCAGGCCTTCCACCGTAACCACCGGGTTGAGAACCGAAACCACCAGGTTGGGCGGTGAAAACAGGCTGAGTTCCATTACCACCAGGTTGTGCCATGAAAACAGGCTGAGTTCCATTACCACCAGGTTGTGCCATGAAAACTCCAGGCTGCGTACCGTACCCACCGGGGGTGGCGGGGGCAGGGGACCCACCTTTTATTTCAAATCTAAATTGGGCACTAGATTCTGCCGTTCCGAGAACAAACAGGAGCGTAACAACAAAACTGGTTAAAGCAATCCTGACCAAGGTCAACCGGTTCATGATCCAGACCCTCCCCCCCTATTTATGGCATGTTGGCAATGAAGAGGCGATGAGATTTTAAGAAAATATTCGAGTCAATTCAATCATGTCGACGCCCTTGGGCAGATTGTGAAGGAAATATTCCAAAATCTTTCAAAAAATCCAATAATAAGGTCCCCACCGAAGCTTTAATTTGGTAGTATACTATTGAAGGGAGTCAGATTTTGGTATTATTTGCCGGATTAACCCCAAATTCTGTACCTTTCACGGTCGGAGAATCCCGCGTGTTGGTTGAAGAACGCCGTCAACGGGTTTTGGATTGGATCAGTTCCAAGGGATTCGCCTCTTTGGGGGACCTCTCCAAGGAATTGGGTGCATCCGAATCCACCCTTCGCCGTGATTTGGACCATTGGCACCATCAGGGTTTGGTCCGTCGAACACATGGTGGAGCTGTTTTTGTTGCCGATGCCACACCTCTCCCCACTTTAGAGGAACGATCCAGCCGTCAGCTGGAAGAAAAGAAATTGATTGCGAAGGCAGTTTCCAATCACATCCGGGATGGGGATACGGTGCTTCTGGATGGGGGGACCACAACCCTGGAGGTCGCAAAACGGTTGGTAGGGCGACCCGTCCAGGTGGTTACCAACAGTATACCCATAGCACAACTCTATTCTGGGTGCAGGGATACAGACCTTGTGCTTTTGGGTGGTTATGTCTACCCAAGAACGGGGGTCGCCCTTGGCCCGCTCACGATTCGAATGCTGGAAGACCTTCATTTTCGACTGATGGTAATGGGTGTGGAAGGCATTACGGACAAAGGCCTTTTTAACGGCAACCTTCTTTTGGTGGAAACTGAAAGGGCAATGATGCGTCGTGCCGATGAATTGGTGGTGGTTGCGGACCATACCAAGATCGGGCGACCTGGCTTGGCGTGGCTTTGTGAGTTGCGAGATGTGGACACCCTTGTTGTGGATCCCGCAATCAAGCCAGACGCACGAAAAACCATTATCGAGGCAGGGGTTCGGCTCATTGTTTCAGGGGAACCCGGAGGATTTGGCGAATGAGCATCCTGATGGCAAACCGGGGGTCCATTGATCGGGCCTTGGTTGAAAAAATGGTTAGGGATAGTCTCCTTCGAGGGATAAATCCTACTGCCCATCCTGCTTTGCTTGGCAAAAATTCCGCACCAAAGCTTGTGGTTAATGTTTCGGCCCGGCATGCTCATGTTACCCAAGCGGACCTCGAACTCCTTTTTGGAAAAGGACATCATTTAACCCCTTATAAAATGCTATACCAGGATGGTTATTTTGCTGCGGAAGAATCCCTTACTATTGTGGGCCCTCGCCAAAGGACAATTACCAACCTACGCATCCTTGGTCCTTGTCGGGATCATAGCCAAGTCGAACTTGCTTTCACAGATGCCATAACCTTGGGTATTGATCCACCTGTCCGCAAAAGCGGAGACCATCGCAACTCTCCGGGCTGCTACCTCATCGGTCCAAGGGGAATGATCCAGTTGGAAAAAGGCGTGATCCGTCATGAAAGGCATGTTCATTTGTGTGCAGAAGAAGCCGCCCACTTCGGAGTCAAGGATGGGGAAAGGTTAAACCTGCGCGTTAGGAGTGATTGCGCTGCGGTCTTGGAAGACCTTTTGGTTCGGGTGTCGAAAGGAGCCAAACTGGAGGCCCACATCGACACGGACGAGGGCAACGCCTGTAACCTTGCCAAGGCGACCCACATGGAACTATTCCGTTGAAGCCAAAAGGGGTACATTTGCGTTCCTTGGTGGAGTGAAGGGCATTGGATTTTTGTTTTGTGACTTTTCAACGGCCCACGGGGGTCAAACACCTGTGAAAGGGGGTTCGGTATGGCGGGATCTTTGGAAGCCTTGGGAATGATTGAAACCCGAGGACTAACCGCGCTGGTGGAAGCCAGCGATGCGATGGTGAAAGCTGCCAATGTTCGGTTAATTGGTTGGCAAAAAATTGGCAGCGGCCTTGTTACCGCCATGGTGGTTGGTGATGTGGCTGCTGTAAAAGCGGCAGTGGACGCCGGTTCTGCGGCTGCAAGCCGGGTCGGTGAGGTTGTGGGCATCCAGGTGATTCCACGACCCCATGGCGACCTTCAAACAATCCTCCCCAAGGCCCCATCGGCCTAAAAACCCACACCCCCTCATACATAGGAGACTAAGTTATGTCAGTTAGGCCAGAAGCCTTGGGAATCGTTGAAACCAAGGGTTTGATTTCGGCGATTGCCGCCACCGATGCCATGTGCAAAGCAGCAAATGTCAGCTATGCCGGGCAAATCCAGATTGGCAACGCATTTGTTGCCACCTTTGTCCGGGGCGATGTCGGCAGCGTTCGCGCTGCGGTCGACGCCGGCGGCAAAGCAGCATCCGAACATGGTGAACTGGTAAGTGCCCATGTCATGCCGCGCCCGGACCCCTCCGTTGTGGCGGTTTTTTTGAACAACTAAATAGGGTAGAGGTTCGGGCGGCCTGGTCATAGGTCGTCCGAGACATCTCTTCCCAATTTAACACTGACTGGTCCATTCATGAAAATCCTTGTGGCAAACCTGGGAAGCACTAGCTTCAAATACAAGCTTTATGAGCTTGCCGATACACAGGGAGGTGCCAACCCCCAAGGCGAGCGAATGGTCGCAAAAGGTGGGGTTGAGCGGATTGGCTCGGACAGCTCGAAGGCCTTCGTTGAAGCCAACGGCCGTCGTGAGGATATGGTTATTGAAGCCCGTGATCATGCCGCAGCGGTAAACCTTTGTCTTGGCCAACTAGCCAATCCTGCCTGGGGATGTTTGAAAACAACCTCCGAATTAGCCGCCATCGGTTTCAAAGCTGTTATGGCTCGTGGTATCAGCGGGGTGCGCCTGGTTAACGATCTGTTATTGCGTGCCATGGAGGATTGCAATGAAATTGCCCCGGCACATAACCCTCCTTATGTTGCGGCCATGCGCTTGCTAAGTCAAAAGCTCCCCGACATTCCTTTGGTTGCCGCTTTCGAAACCGGGTTTCACCAAACCATTCCGGACAGCCGAAAAATCTATGCAATCCCACTGGCATGGTCAGAAGCTTATTGCGTCAAGCGTTGGGGTTTTCATGGAGCATCGCATCGATACATTGGCCAGCGTACCGCCGAAATATTGAATCGGCAGGACCTGAAAGTGATTTCATGCCATTTGGGTGGTTCGAGTTCGCTTTGTGCCATGATTGGGGGCAAATCCTTGGCGAACAGTCTGGGAATGAGTCCCCAGTCCGGGATTCCGCATAACAACAGAGTTGGGGATTTTGATCCTTTCGCCCTCCCCTTGATTATGAGGGGAACCGGAAAAACCCTTGAACAGGTTTTGGCCGATTTGGCCACTAGGTCTGGCCTTGAGGGGATTTCCGGCCATAACGACCTTCGTGACATCGAAATGGCATCCGCCAAGGGTGAGCCCAGGGCAAAACTGGCATTGGATATCTTTATCGAGGCTGTTCGGCATTACCTTGGATCCTACCTGGTTGCCCTGGGAGGAGCCGATGTCATCGTCTTCACTGGGGGTATTGGCGAAAATTCAACCCTGGTGCGCGAAGCCATTTGTTCAAACCTTGGATTCCTTGGAATTTCCGTGGATGCCAAGGCCAACCTTGGGGCCAAAGGTGAAGCTGCGTTTCACGCCCAGGATAGCAAGGTAGAGCTTTGGACCATGCCCACCAATGAAGAATTAATGGTTGCCAGACAAACAAGAGACCTATTGCTGGCAAACTAGGGAATCCGGATGGCGGAAACCACCCGGGGTTTATGAAAAGGAGATTTCAAATGAAAGTGGATATTACCTACTGCACCTCCTGAGGATACAGGCAATTTGCCACCAGTTTGGTGGCAGCGATCCGGAAGGCCCATGGCACGGTTGTTTCTACAGAAACACATATGGGTTCAGGCGGTGTATTTGATGTTCAGATTGATGGGGAAAAAGTGTTTAGCAAATTTGATGCTGGACGATTCCCAACCAATAGCGAGATTCTGGCTTTTATAGACGCCAAGGGCAAGTAAGTCAGGTAATCCCCTGGAGGGAGTGGGCCAATGTTTCTGGCACGAGTGACCGGAGTTGTGGTATCCACCCAAAAAGCGGTAGCCATGAAGGGGCATAAGCTCCTCCTCGTGGAACCGCTCCGGGTGGATCCGAATTTGCGTGACAGGCTTATTGGCACAGGCCGAAGCCTTATTGCCGTGGATCCATTAGGTGCCGGGGCAGGTCAGGTGATCCTGATGGTACAGGGATCAAGTGCCAGGCTAATGCCGGAAACAGACAAATTGCCTATCGATGCCGCCGTGATCGGTTTGGTGGATGAGGTTCGGGTGGGCGACACGATCATCAAAATGGATGATAGCCAACCGTCTTAAGCTATCTCAATAGGTGTATAAGAAGAGGCAAATGGCGATGACAGTCAAATTTAGCGATGATGTGATCCGGGGTGTGATCCATCAGGTGTTAACCGAACTCCGTGGTCCGGGAGTTTCAATTCCCCCAATGACCCAGCAAGGGGCCTCTTCCGGCGATGGTGTGTTTCCCACGATTGACCAAGCTGCCAACGCAGCCGCATTAGCCCAAAAAGAATTCAATCGTAGGGGAATCGAAGACCGTGCCTTGGCTATTGCCCGTATCCGGAAAATATGCACCGATCAGGCTGAAACTCTTGGTCGGGAAGAGTTCGAGGAAACCAAAATCGGCCGCCTTGTTCACAAAATTGAAAAACTACGGATTGTTGCGGATCGAATCCCGGGAACCGAGTTTTTACGAACGGATGCCTTTTCGGGAGGCAATGGCGTTTCACTACAGGAATATGCACCCTTTGGCGTCATTGGGGCCATCACACCGGTAACCCATTCTCTCCCTACCTTGGCTTGCAACGCTATCAATATGCTCGCCTCCGGTAATGCCGTGGTTTTTAATGCTCATCCTTCCGGCGCAAATATAGCGAACAAAGGCGTTCGCCTTTTTAACCGTGCAATTCGTGAAGCCATTGGAATCGACAACCTGCTAACAATTGTCGAAACCCCTACCCTTGAAACCGCTCAGCAACTTTTCGATCACCGGGAAGTGAAATTGATTTGTGTTACCGGAGGGCCTGCGGTTGCAAGAGCTGCCCTTCGTAGTCCAAAAAGGGCAATTGTTGCCGGCCCTGGTAACCCACCCGTCGTGGTTGATGAAACCGCCGATATCAAAAATGCAGCGCTTTCAATTATTGCCGGGGCTTCCTATGACAACAACCTCCTGTGCATCGGTGAAAAGGAAGTTTTTGCGGTCGCTTCAATAATGGATGAACTCCTCAATGAAATGGCAAACGCCGGGGCGATTCGGCTGGATCGGTCCCAAACCGAGGCACTTACCCGAGTCGCCTTCATGGTAGGAGAAGGTGGAAAAACCATTCTGAACAAGGAATTGATCGGCAAGGACCCTGCTGTGTTGGCAAGGGCCGCGGGATTCCAGGTACCCGATAAAACCGAGCTTCTTTTCGCCGAAACGGGTACGGATAATCCCTTCGTCGATCATGAACAAATGATGCCCTTTGTTCCCTTTGTTCGAACCAGGGATGTCCATGAAGCCATTGCTTTTGCAAAAAAATTCGAACATGGTTACCGCCACACTGCGGTCATCCACAGTCGCAATATCGACACCATAACCCGAATGGGACGGGAAATGGATACCACCCTTTTTATTCAAAATGGGGCCAGCTTGGCCGGTTTGGGTTCTGGGGGTGAAGGCTACTTGAGCTTCTCCATCGCCACCCCAACCGGCGAAGGGGTTACAACGCCCCTTACCTTTACCAGGCAAAGGCGCTCCACCACGGTAAAAGCGTTGCGAGTCCTATAGGACATTTCCTTTTTAATGAGTGGTTGTTGGGAAGATATAAGGGGGTTGGCAGGGCAGTGCAAATTGGGCGGGTGGAAGGATTGGCAACCTCAACCGTGAAGCATAAAAGTTTCACAGGAATGCGGCTACTAGTCGTACAACCCCTTGATATTATTGGCAAGGAGGAGGGTGAACCTCTATTGGTTATTGATCAATTGGGGGCATCCCGTGGGGATCGAGTCATTCTCTCTAGCGACGGCGCTGCGGCCAGAAAAATGGTGGGCGACAGGAGCTCCCCCGTTCGATGGATGGTAATGGGGCTTTGCGATCTGGGAGGGGTTTAATGCCATCTCTTATGCCAAAGGTACCCGATTCCATGCCCTGTTCCCTGGTTTTAGCCCGCAATGGTACTACCGACCAGAGGGAGATTCTCGAAGCGGCACGACTTTCATGGAGGAAGCGAGGCATCCCGGTCGAGGAAATCAAGGCAGAACCTTCGGCCGTGATTTCCTTGGCGGCGGAACTTGCCTCCGCAGGCTTGGTTTGGTGCATCCTGAGGTTGACCGATCATCCGGAATGGGAAACGGCAAGTTTCAACCGGTTGGATGGGGTGAGGGCAGCCCAAGTGTTCAGGGTGGAGGGCATGACTCGGGCTTTAAGGACACTAAAACCCCAAGTTTTGGTAACCGAAGGTCGAAGCGCCACGATCTATGAAATTATTCGGTTTGGGGCTGACCTTTGGCAGGCCAACCGCCAGGGATTATTAGCAAAAACCCCGATTGGGAGTACGGCAAATTGAGAATGGGTTCCGTGGTGGGAAATGTAACACTCAAAAGGGTTCACCCGATTTTGACCGGGGCCCGTTGGATACTTGTTTCCCCTATGTCACTAAATGCCTTGAAATCATCCTTGGCTTGCGGAGAACCAGCGGGGGATGGTGAGGAAATCGTGGTTTACGACGATTTGGGTGTAGGAGTTGGGCAGTTGATCGCATTTAGCGAAGGTGGAGAGGCGGCAGCACCGTTTATCCCTGAAAAAGTGCCTGTTGACGCCTTTTGTGGGCTTTTATTGGACAAAGTGGTTTTAGAGGATAGATAATGAGCCAGAATGAACAAAACCTTAAAGAATTCATGTGCGAAATCGGTCGAAGATTGTACGATCGGCAATTTGCCGCCGCAAACGATGGCAACATAACCGTTCGACTCAATGACCGGGAATTCTTGTGTACACCCACCATGGTATCAAAAGGGTTCATGACCCCCGATGACATCTGCAAGATTGATATCAATGGCACCCAGATCGCCGGCCAACGCAAACGATCCTCGGAAGTTTTGCTACACCTCTCGGTTTACAAGGAACGGCCAGATGTAAATGCGGTCGTTCACTGCCATCCACCTCATGCGACAGCTTTTGCCGTCGCCCACGAGCCAATCCCCAAGTGCGTCCTTCCTGAAGTGGAAGTATTTTTGGGAGAAGTGCCCATTGCGGTTTATGAAACCCCAGGGGGGCAAAAGTTTGCCGACACCATCTCTCCCTATGTCAAAAGTTGCAATACCATTTTGCTTGCAAACCATGGGACAATCACATTTGGTCCCAATTTGGAAAATGCCTATTTCAACACGGAAATCATCGATGCCTATTGTCGCATACTAATCCTGTCCCGGCAACTGGGACGGGTCAATTATTTTAGCGACCAGCAAACAAAAGAGCTTTTGGATCTCAAAAAGCGCCTTGGATACGATGATGTTCGGTTCCAAAAAACCAACCCTCCCATGTGTGGGGAAAGCTCCTTCGACAATGAATACTCACCCTTTATACCCCGACCATTTGCTTTTCGAAGGGAAATGGAACCAGCAGGAGTGGGTGAATGCCAATGCAAAGCACCTGCCCAAGGGTCAACTTGTGGAGGTGTCACCCGGGTTTCCCCCGAAAATCCACCGCCTTATCTCCGGTCCGATACAGATTTGGAAAAATTGGTTCAAACCATCACCAACCAGGTGATGGGGGCCCTGGGGGGTTAATGACAGTATTTCGTCAGGGATTCTCCCTTGCCGTAAATCCCAAACCAGGAGGTGCAGGGTGCTTAGGATAAATTGGAAACGGGATTGGGTGGGTTTTCTCAATACTTGGGTATTAATCGGAATCGGGGCAGGTTCCCTTATTGCGGTCTTGATCCTTTTTATCATTGGCCTTTGTGCAGGGGATTGGGAAACCTATTTTCTCCCAATAAAAATCATCATCATTGGATGGTATGTAATCTCCATGCTTGCGGTGTTGATCCGTATTGGAGTTTACCGAATTGGCGTCCTTCGTGAGCGGGAACGATTAAAAAAATTGGAAAATCAGAAAACCAAGGAAATACCATGAAAGTTAGTGTAATTGGTGGTGGTGGCCTGGTAGGCAGTATGGCCGCATTTTCCCTTCAAATGGGAAAAATAGCCAGTGATATTTCCATCATTGACGCAAACCGGCAGGTGGCCGAAGGGGTCGCACTTGACCTACTCCAAGGGGCTTCTCTCATTGCTGACCAGAGAATTATTGCGGAAGACATGTCCGGGGTAGCCAACAGCGATGTCGTAGTGATCACGGCAGGCCTACGGCGTAAACCCGAAGAATCAAGGCTTGACCTTATCAACCGGAATGTTGATCTTTTTATGGCACTATTGGGCGAAGCAAAGAAAGCCGGCCTGCGGAAGGAATCCTATCTGGTTGTTGTAAGTAACCCCGTCGATATCCTTACCCACCTTGCAGTCAAACAATCCGGTCTGGATTGGCGAAGAGTGATAGGTTTGGGCACCCAACTTGATACCGCCCGTTTCTGTTCCCACATAGCCAGGCGTATTCAAGTGCCAGCTACCCAGGTTCGCGCCCTCCTTTTGGGCGAACATGGTGATTCCATGGTGCCTATCTGGTCCTCCGCATCGGTAGGGGGATTACCCTTGGAACAATGGCCCGGATGGAACCCCCAGGCCGCCGCCGATACCTTTGAAGAGACCAAAACCGCTGGGGCCAAAATGATTTCCCTCAAGGGAGGCTCGGGATTTGCCGTTGGTGTTTCCATTCGTGAAGTGGTGGAATCCATCCTTCTGGATAGTCGAAAAATTCTACCCGTAAGTACTCTTCAACAGGGTCTGTACGACATCAAGGATGTTTGTCTCTCAATTCCTACCGAAATTGGTACAAATGGAGCAAGGAAACAAATTGAACTCCCTCTCACATCCAAAGAAAAAATTGGTTTACAGAACTCCGCGCGAATCCTCAGGGGAATCATTGACCAGGTGGAAAACCGCCTCTCCAAGGGTCCTATCCCAATCTCTCAACCCACGGATGTGAAAAATCCCCAGGTTGCCTCCCCCGATGTCACTAAATCCCAGGTTGCCGATGCCAACACCAAACCCCTTGGCCACCCTCCTATAGAAATGCGTACCCAACCAGCTCGCCCTGCCTGGAAACGAACCTAACCCACACGAGCCATTCCTTTTGCCCCTTTTTCAAGGTTCAAATCATGAATGAAGCGGAGACCCTTGCAAAAGTCCTTGACCTTGGTGCGGGATATGAAATCCGATTGGGCCAGGGCCTTGCTGTTTTGTGTCTGGATCAGGATGCCTTCATCGTCGAATATGAAACCAAAAACAGCCAAGGCGAATACGAATCAAGGGAACAGCAATTCAGGAATGGTCAAAAAGCCGCAGAATTTTTGGTTGAACATCGCCTGAAAAACAAAATCGGGGCAGATTTCGATATTCCGGATGAAGATTAGCAATTAAAGGAATCAAACGGCGGACAATTATGGCAATTAAAACACTTGACGAGCGACTTGCCCGGATTCATGCGAATCCTCATGGTGGTAATGACTACATTTTAGCCGATGCCAAGGATGCCGACATGGCCCTCTCCATCGGGGCCCCGGGCCGCTCCCCGGAACGGTGGCCAGATGGCGAAATGAAACACAAAACCTTGGCAGAATTCCGCGATCAGGTTACTGACATTGTCCATCAAGGATTGGTGGACATCATGTTGATGTCTGCCTCTACCGCCGAAGTCCTTTGCATGGAAAAACGGCTTTTCGAAAAGAGCCGGGTAACCCCTGCGGCCCGGGCTAATGATACAACAGACATCCACATTGTGCGTGGATCCCGTTATCCAAGCCAACCCAGTTTGCCTTTTCGAACAGCAACTCTTGATCATATCATGTGCGGGCAGGCCGAATGCGAACCAGGAATTCAGCATTTGGGACCAGACCTTGGACTTTACAGTATCACTTTTGCCAATGATTCCGAACGGGATCGAATCGCCCTTGAAGCCTATAAGCAGTTTCGCCTGGAGGCGGAAATCAAAGGGTTCCGCCATTTCCTGGAAGTCTTTGATCCCAATGTTGTTGGAATGGTAGACCCAACAGAACTGGGTGGTTTTATCAACGACTGTATCGTAAGGGCTTTGGGTGGGGTCACCTCCAGGGGCCGACCCGTTTTCCTGAAAATCGTTTACCATGGTGCCAGGGCCATGGAAGAGCTGGTTCGTTATGATCCTCACCTTGTTGTGGGAATTCTGGGTGGGTCGGCAGGAACCACTTACGATGCCTTCAAATTATTGGCAGAATCCAAGAAATATGGTGCCCGTGTGGCCTTGTTTGGAAGGAAAATCAATAATGCGGAAAACCAACTTGCCTTCATTCGCTTTTTAAGGCTTTTGGCGGATGGTGAAATATCCCCGGAGGAAGCTGTAAAAGCGTACCATTCTGTATTGGAAAAACTCAAAATTAAACCCAATCGAACCTTGAGGGAAGACAGGGAGCTCACCACTGGGATCATGAATTACGGGGGAGGCCCGGTAAAAGTCTCAGTTCCAGGGTTAGTTCCTGGAACTGGAATCGCCGCGAAACCCAGTACCAATGCTTCGATGAAGTCGGGTGTCAAACAGGGTGGATTGTCCATCAAAAGCACGGATTCCGAACTTGTTCCAGATTTTTCCAAAATGACCAGTGCAGAAAAAGTAACTTGGCAAAAAGCCCGTTGGGACCGCATTCTGGGTAGATAAGGGATTTCAACTTCCGGTTTGAAAGCGAATCAGCCTTTAATGGCGGTAAACCATCCAACCAATGTTTAGGTTGCTGGAAAAAAAGGCTAAGGTCCTTCCCCTCGCCGGAAAAGTATTGTGGATTTATGGAAATATTGGGTTAACCCAGCTGAATTGCTGGCATGGAACTAAGACCGACATCCGGAAAGGATTAGGCTCCTGCTTTCCTTCTAACCAAAATGGGGTTGATTCCATTTTGGGAATTTCTTGGATAACCAAGGGAACAAAAAAATGGCGGGAGTGTATGGGAATCGAACCCACTGAGAGCCTTTGTCAAACCCCCCGATGGTTTTGAAGACCATGACCGGCACCAGCCGTGTAAACACTCCCGTAAATGCAAAATGCCCTCTTTTTGTTCTAGGGCATTTGGGTGCAACCCACCAAAAGAATTTCCCATTTGGTTTTTCCCATTCCCGCCGATTTTTCAGTATTCAAGGCCCTGGTTTGTGGCGGCCTGAAATTCTTTGCCCGCCACCCGATGGTTCATGATTAGATTTTGGTATTTTTTTCCCAGAACCATTCCATGGTATGACCTATTGTTCCTGAGCATTCGAATGCCCTTGGACTTGTCCCCCAATCCCCTTTAACCAATCGCCCCATCCTGTGTCAATTGTTTGGGACTTGGACTTGTCCGCCAAACCCCGCAATCGGTAGAGTTCCAAGTGGATTGAATTGGACCTTTTGATACACATATTTCCCTAAGGACCATGGGATGGAAGCCAACCTTTTTGAAATCGCCTCCTGGATTTCAGCCACGGTTTGTGGTGATGGTACCATTGGAATAAAAGGTGCCAGGGATTTGGCTCACGCCGGGCAAGGCGATATCAGCTTTTTGGAATCCGCCAAAAACCTGAAGGAACCGGAAAAATGCTTGGCTTCGGCACTCATATTATCCAAAAAGGTTTATTGCCTGCTGCCAAACTTGGCCTTACCAGTTCTCGTGGTGGATGATCCCCTTTGGGCCTTCACCGAAGTGTTCCGGCGGATTCGGGGCATGGAATCGTGTAGGTTTTCGGGCATTAGCTCCTTGGCCTCTATCGACCCTAGTGCCAAGTTGGGGGCGGAATGCGAAATCCACCCGTTTGTCGTGATTGGGGCCAATTCGACTTTGGGGGATCGGGTTATTGTTCACCCCCATGTTACCATTGGCAAGGGGTGTCAAATCGGCAATGATGTAATCCTTCATCCTGGGGTTGTCCTTTATCCGGGGATGGTTTTGGGAAATCGGGTAATTCTTCATGCCAATGTGGTGGTTGGGGCAGATGGATTTGGATATCGACTTATTGAAGGCAAACACAAAAAGGTGGAGCAATTAGGTATAGTGGTGGTCGAGGATGATGTGGAAATTGGAGCAGGGACGACCATTGACCGGGCCACATTTGAGGAGACCCGCATTGGAAGGGGAACCAAAGTTGACAACCTTGTCCAGATTGGCCACAACTGCATGGTTGGTGAACACAATTTGGTTGTATCCCAAGTGGGAATCGGGGGATCAACCAGGACAGGAGAGTATGTGGTAATCGCCGGCCAGGCAGGGTTGGCGGACCACATTTCGATTGGCAACAAGGTCGTGATAGGGGCAAGGTCAGGGGTAATGCGTGATATACCAGAGGGGGTCATGGTCCTGGGTGCCCCAGCGCGACCCGAACAAGAATTCAAACGAATGCTTGTTTATCTGTAGCGCCTTCCCGGATTGATCCGACAAGTTAAAATGATCAATCACAAATTAGGAATGGCCGACGAATGACACTCGCCAAAGAAATCCAGGCGAGACAACTTCCTCCACAGATCAATGGTTCCGGGGATGCGGAGACGATTGGGTTGTTGGCGGGATGGGGACAATTTCCCATTACCTTCTCCCGGAATGCCAAGGCTCAAGGCTTTCGTGTGGTTTGTGTTGGTATCAAGGGGTCTGCAGAATCGTCCTTAATCCAGGAGGTGGACGAGTTTGCTTGGGCAGGAGTCGCTCAAATTGGACGAATGATCCGCAAATTCAAAGGATCCGGGGTCAAACGGTTGGTCATGGCAGGGAAAATATTCAAGGCCAACTATTTGTATGCTCCATGGAAGGTCATTAGCCTTATTCCGGACTGGCGAATGGTGAAATTTTGGTATAGCCGCACCACCCACGACAATCGGGATGACACCTTGCTTTTAGGGGTCATTCGGGAGTTTAACAAGGATGGGTTGGACTTTTTTCCAGCCCTGGATTTTTGCCCGGAGTTGCTTGTGAAGACCGGCATCCTAACCCACAGAAAAACGACCGCCGCCGAGGATAAGGACATTGCATTTGGCTGGGGCCTTGCCAAGGAAATGGGCCGTCTCGATGTGGGCCAATCCATTGCCGTAAAGGACCATTGTGTCCTGGCGGTGGAAGCTTTGGAAGGTACCGATGAAGCCATCATTCGAGCAGGGGCCCTGTGCCGAAAAGGTGGATTCATTTTGGTGAAGGTAGCCAAACCCAATCAGGATATGCGGTTTGATGTTCCTACCGTGGGCATCAAAACCATCCAAAACCTCCATAGGTCGGGAGGCCGGGTTTTGGCTATTGAAGGGGGAAAAACAATTTTTCTGGATGGACCGGAAACCATTTCACTTGCCAACCGTTTAGGAATTGCCATTGTTGCTTTGGACAATGGCGGTGCACGATTTGCTGACAATAATTATCCGATTACCACCCCCTGGAAAAAGTGGCCTGAACTTCTTTCCCATAAAATATAAATTATCCTTTGAACCCCATGGATTACCACCGTGGTTTGATGAAACGGTCCGGAATGGGCAAGCGGGAATGGCATCCATATCAGTTTCAATCAACCCAACCTTTTTAGGGACTAACCCCGTTGGTGGGGTCACATTGGATGCCTTTTTGGCCGGTGGCCCGGATCGTACTCCACTTCTCACATTCAAAAATTGCCAGCACCCGGTCCACACCTTTTCCTACAACGGCGATGAAAGCCTCCACCTCTGCGCCCTTATCCCCATTCCCGGGGTTGGGGAAGTCCTGGGGGCAACGGGAAACCTCATGGTTGGGACCCGAGTCTATTCCCTTTTGCTTGAACTTTTTCGTGGCAAGCTATGTCGAATTCAAAATCAAGCCTCCGACTGGCACCTTTTAGGCCTTGAACTCCCCTCGGATATCCTCCATAGACTACAACAACTCACCCATCGGCTGGTAACCATTGTTACCTCACCAAACCAGGTCCCTGTGGATGCCAACTGCCTTGAAGCCCTTACCGAGGCTCACTTCCTTGCCAATGACCTTGCCGATGTTTATGTAAACCGGCTGGTTGAACTCCGTACCCAAAAACAGGGCCGCCTTGGGACTTTGCTTTCTGTCGGATTGCCCGAGGATATTCAACCAATCGACTTTACAGAATTGGGTCCGATCCTGGCCCCTTTTGACAATTTGCACCTACCTGTTTCCTGGCGTTCCTTGGAACCTGTGGAGGGAAAGCCCAACCTCACAATTCTTGATCAATGTGTGAAAGCGGCAAAAGCAACGGGGAAAACCTTAACGGCCGGACCGCTCCTGGATTTCAGGTCCCAAGGGTTGCCGGATTGGGTAATAAAAAGTTCTTCAGATCCCCATCAAATCACAGCAATTCTTTCCAAGCATGTCCGAAACCTCATTGAAAGTCACGGTTCCCATTTTGATTCCTGGACTATTTTGCTCGGTGCCAACCTTTCAGAGGTTTTCGATCTGGATGAGGACGAGTGGCTTAGGATGGCATACCACCTTTGTGATGAAGCCAGAAGGGTCGGAAAGAACCTCAAACTATCGTTGGGAGTGAGCCAACCGTTTGGTGAAATCATGTCTACCGAACACCGAAACCATAGCCCGTTTTCTTTTGCCGAAACCGTGGTTAGGACAGGCCTTCCCATTGCATCCATTGTCCTGGATTTGGTAATGGGTACGCTTCCACGCGGCGGCTATGTACGGGATGGCATCGAGACCTCAAAGATAATTGATCAATTTGCCTTTTTGGGGAAGCCACTCAAAATCCTGACAGGGTTTCCTTCTTCGGGAAACAGCGACCCCTTGGCAGAAAGTTCTGTCCGTTTGGCCGGTGGCCACCTTGGCCCCGCCCACAGTCACAAGGGGCAGGCCCTATGGGCCGAAACCATGCTTCCAATCATGCTATCGAAGGCGGCGGTGGAAGAGGTGATGTGGTGTCATCTCGATGATCGCCGTCCCCACACCTACCCCAATTGTGGATTGATTGATTCCAATGGAATCCCTACGCAGACCCTGGCCGTAATTGAAAAACTCAAAGCACAGTACCTTTAATAGGCAAAATGGCAACCCAGGATCATTTCCCAATTTGACCATCCGGGCCCATTTTTACCCGATCGCAAAAAAGGCTCCTGAATTCTTTTACACGGGTGATGGCCGTGAGCAAGCGGGGAGGGCGGTTGGTGGCGTTATATCATTTTGGGAGAAAAGATACATTCAAATTGGTCCTTGTGCTTGATTTTTTCTTGGTACCTGCCTTTGTTTTTTGGCCACTGATCGTTTGATTTGATTTTACCGCTCTCCTTGGTATGGAGAGGGGATAGGTGGCCAATCACTCAGGCAATAATCTGATCCACCACTTGGCCATGGACATCCGTTAGGCGAAAATCCCGTCCGGCATGGCGAAAGGTAAGTCTTTCGTGATTGAGGCCAAGTAGGTGAAGAATTGTTGCATGCAAATCGTGAATGTGGACACGCCCCTCTTTGGCAAAGAACCCATATTCATCTGTCGCCCCGTGGGAAAAACCGCCTTTGACCCCGCCTCCGGCCAGCCACATGGTGAATCCATCGGGGTTATGATCCCGGCCATCGGCCGCCCCCTGGGCAGTCGGTGTTCTGCCAAATTCGCCCCCCCACCAAACCAGCGTGTCTTCAAGCAAACCGCGTTGTTTCAAATCGTGCAAAAGGCCGGCAATGGGAAGGTCCACCTCACGAGCATTTTTGGTATGGCCCTTAATCAAGTCACCATGTTGATCCCATTGGACAAACCCATCGCTGTGGGAAACCTGGACAAAGCGCACCCCCCGTTCCAAAAACCTCCGGGCTAATAGGCACTGCCTCCCAAAATTTTCGGTAACCGAATCATTCAATCCATAGAGTGCCCTGGTTGCTTGGGACTCCCCGGAAAGGTCTTCGACCTGGGGCATCTCGTTCTGCATGCGAAACGCCAATTCAAAAGAAGCAATTCTCCCTTCAAGAACCAAATCGGAACCAATGGTTTCTAAAAAATGACCGTTGGCCCTTCTAAGGGAATTAAGCTGAAGGGCTTGCAAACCGGGAGAAATCCGGTCGTTTTGCATGTACGAGACCTTGGCATTTTTTGCTGGAATTGATGCATTGCCGATTGGGGTCCCCTGAAAGGCCGCAGGAAGAAACGCGCTGCTCCAGTTATTAACCCCACCATGGGCAAGCGTCGGACAAATGGTTACAAAACCAGGTAAAGAAGAATTTTCGGTTCCCAAACCATAATTGACCCAGGCACCTAGCGATGGCCGGACAAAGGTGTCGCTGCCGGTATGCAACTTCAATAGGGCCCCACCATGGGCTGCATTGGTCCCATGCAAACCATGCAAAAAACAAATATCATCCACCTGCTTTGCCGTATGGGGAAATAGTTCACTAACCTTGTGTCCACATTGACCGTGCGGTTGAAATTTCCATGGGGACTTAAGAAGGTTCCCGGTGGGTGCAAACTGGATTTTTGGTTTAGGGTAAGGAAATGGTTTCCCGTGGTCCCGCTCAAGCAACGGTTTATTTTCAAAGGTGTCCATGTGCGATGGTCCACCTTTCATAAAGAGGAAAATCATCCTTTTTGCTTTTGGAGGGAAATGAGGATGCCTCGGCGCAAGAGGATCCTCGGCACCAATACTTTCTTTCCCGGTTAGCATGCCTGCAAGGGCGATGGATCCAAACCCAACGGCCGATTGTTTCAGGGCATCTCGTCTCGACGGATAGGGCATATTGGGATCCGTTTTCACCGCTGGGTTACAAACTCATTAGATGCAAGGAGGACCTGACCAAAAGCAGAAAGTGCTTTAGGTTTGTCAGTTTGGGACTGTTTCAACGCCTGTATCAAAAACAATTCACCCGCAGCCAGTTCGCCGGGGGTAGGTTTCCTTCCCAAAGCCGTTTCGTATAGGCGGGTCAGTTGGTTGGCTACCAAGGGAGAGGCATTGTAGGCATTTTTACCCAGGGCTTCTGCCGCATCCATTACCAGAGGGGAATTCAGAAAAAAAAGGGCTTGTGGAGCGATGGTGGTGTTGGCCCGATCGCCATTAACAACGGCGGCATCTGTTCCATCAAAGAGGGAAAATACCTCATAAAGATTGTTTCGCACAACAGGCAAATAAAGACTTCTCCTGGGGGAATCGTATTTGGTCAAATCCTTGGAAGTATGGTCAAAGAAAAATGCCCGGTTTTTTACCTGTAAAAGGGAACCGCCCATGGTTTTATCCAATTTGCCAGATACCGCCAACAGGGCATCGCGGAGGACCTCACCCTCAAAGCGCCTTGGAGTGAATCTGGCATAATGAATCCCTGCAGGGTCTTTGGAGGCAATATCTCCAGTTAAGCGGGATTCCTGACGATAGGCGCTTGAGAACAGTATGACCCTATGCAGATCCTTGATGGACCAATTTTCCTGGATAAGGTACCTGGCAAGCCAATCGAGCAATTCCGGGTGGGTTGGCTTGGCCCCAAGGATTCCAAAATTGTCCACCGTAGTTACGATACCCTGGCCAAAGTGCCACCGCCAAACCCGGTTGACCATCACCCTTGCCGTAAGCGGGTTGGTCTCCGAGGCAAGCCACCGGGCCAATTCAAGTCGTCCGCTACTTTGAGGGGGAAAGGTGGGTTCCTTTTTACCGGCTAGAATTTGGGGGATTCCATGAGGCATTACCTTTCCCAACCGATCCGTATTCCCACGAATATGGATCGCCACCAAACTATGCTTTCCCTCCGTTACCCCCATGGCACTGGGAATTTCTGGTGTGCTTTTCTCCAAGGCGACGGCATCTTCACGCAATTTCTTTAATTCTGCTTTGGATGATTCCAATAGGAGTGCTTCTATCTCCTTTGGGGTGTTTTTTTTATCCTTCGGCAATTTGTTTGCTGCGATTAGGAGCTTTCCATGGCCTTCCAGAAAGGCCTCTGTTTTTTTTGCAAGGGCGGCCACATTGTTGGCATGCTCCTTAACGCGTTCCGACCCTGCCTTATCGAAAAGGGGATTTTCATGCCATTTGGCAATGGTGATGAAACTCTCCATCGTTTTGGTACTTTTGAATACACCAGCAAGGGAGTAGTACTCTCCTGTCAGGATCGGATCAAATTTGTGATCATGGCACCGGGCACAGCCAAGAGTCAGGCCAAGGAATGTTTTGCCAACCGTATCAATTTGTTCATCAATGATGTCCATTTCCATTTTCTGTTTGTCAACCTCCGCCAAAACCTTGGGGCCGAGGGAAAGAAACCCGGTGGCAATTAAACTCGAATTGTTGCCATCCTTATCTGTGGAGGGTAAAAGGTCTCCTGCGATTTGCTCCATCAGGAATTGATTGTAAGGCATATTCTGGTTGAAGGCCCCGACAACATAATCGCGATAGCGCCATGCGTTGCCATGGGCCACATTTTCATCCAGGCCGTTGGAGTCGGCATATCGGGCTACATCGAGCCAATGCCGCCCCCAGCGTTCTCCGTAGGCGGGGGTTGCAAGGTAACGGTTGACCATGGCTTGGTATGCCGTCTGCTCCTTGTCGGCCAAGTAGGCCTGGATTTCTTCCAAGGTTGGAGGCAAGCCAGTAAGGTCAAAGGAAATCCGGCGGATCAGGGTTGCCTTGTCGGCTTCGGGCGAAGGCTTCAATCCTACCTTTTCAAGTTTATCCAACACAAAGGCATCGACAGGGGTTTGCACCCAAGGATTGTTTTGCAGGGGCAAAGGGATGGTTGCGGGTAAGGGTTGAAAGGACCAATGGAGGGAGTTGGCCCCAGCAACCGTGCTGGCTTGAGGAAAAACGGCACCCTGTTTGATCCATAATTCCAAGTCGGTGATTTGTTGGGTAGATAGTTGTCCATCGGGGGGCATTTTCAATTCCCCCTGTTTTTTGACCGCTTGAAGAAGGAGGGAGGCGGAAGGATTGAGGGGGACTACTACCCTACCCCGTTTGCCTCCTTTTTCCAAACCATTTGAGGAGTCCAACCTCAACCCATTGCGAGCGATCAAATTTCCATGACATTTTTGACACTGTTCGACAAACAAGGGGCGTATTTTCTTTTCAAAGTGTTCCTCAGGAAGGGTTTGCCCCAAGGAAATACTTGCGAAAAAAAAAGAAACCGCTATTTGAGCCAAAGGCAAAGGCATGGTGGCTAGGCCCACTAATCAAAAGGTTGGTAAGTTAATTATCCCCAAAATTTCATTTTAAGCAAGGAGAAAGTTTGACCGCAGGCTTTCATGGTTTTCCTGGATTTCGTTGAACGCTGTTTAGCTTTCAACCCCATTTAACCCTGGGAAGTATTCGGGGGTGGTTTCCCCATGATGGCTATTTTGTTGGATTCGGTCCTGTTGACTGGGAGCTTTAGGCCGTTTGAATGCCGATTAATCCGATTATTTCTCAATCACTCTGTAACCTTAATCGCTTGAACCTCCACTAAATGGTTTGGAGTGGTTTGAGAATCCCTTTTCACCAGCCAATTGTAAACACCCTTTGGGTTATTTGGGCTAAAAGGAGGATTGGAAATGCCAAATATTTGGTTTCGGTTTCTGTTGGTTAATGGCCTCATCGGATTTTTATCCGGGTACTCAGCCGCCCAAGGGCCAAAAGCAGGCCCGCGGCCTGCTTTTGACAAGATTTTGCATACATTTGATTCAAACAAGGACGGCTCAGTTGAGAAATCCGAGGTTCCATTGCGCGCATGGAGGCGCCTTTCCCAAGCGGATTCCAATGGTGATGGATTGGTAACGAGAAAGGAATATGAAGTGATTCGGCCTTCCTAAGGGTCAATGGTGGCGATGATGTTGACATACTACTCTTCTTTGCGGACAATCCTGATATCTCCGCATGCCTTGGCGGAGTCGGGTAAGCGTCAGCTAGGAATTCATCCACCCGAAACTTGTAGGTGCAATAACCAAGGCTTAAAGATGACCCAAGCATTGGAAGGGAAGGACGATAACCCAAACCAATGTGATCAACGGGACATAGCTGCTGCATTAAATGGGGATAGCGAATCTTACCGCCGATTGGTACTGCGGTATCAACCCGAAATCGCTCAACAAATGCTCAGGTTTAGTAGAAACGCTGGAGTTAGGGAGGAACTTGTTCATGATGTATTTGTCGAAGCCTACCTGAGTTTGCCAGGTTACAAAGGAAAATCCCCGTGGTTGCACTGGTTGCGAACCATTGCTGTCCGGGTAGGTTACAAGCATTGGACCAATAACAAAACAAAGAACACAGCAATTCCCGGCCGGTTGATTATCCCGGGGGAAAACGCTGTTTTCGGTCTTTCCTTTCGTAATGACAGCTGTCATGATTCTTGCCTGGGTTGCCTAACTTCGCATCCAGACAAAAGGATTTGTCAGCCATGGACGAT
>SYLG01000164.1 GCA_005808665.1 Planctomycetia bacterium
GAATTGGGAAAAGTCGGAGGGAACGGCACCCGGT
Source organism: Planctomycetia bacterium (assembly GCA_005808665.1). Lineage (GTDB taxonomy): Bacteria > Planctomycetota > Planctomycetia > Gemmatales > Gemmataceae > SYLG01. The sequence goes on from SYLG01000164.1 coordinate 35, forward strand.
CCCGATGAGGGAGGAGAAGGAGCCACCAGGGGAACGAGGACCGAGTTGGAAGAAAGTGTCGCAACCGATGCCGATGGGTGCACCCAGTTATCCCCGTTCCATTGAGGGAGAAGTTGCGGGAATCCTTGGCCATCCGGGACAAGCCGGTTTTAGAGGGATTCCAAGGTTAACAGTGAACGGTTTAAGATCGGGGAAACCGGTCGATAAAATCCCCCTAACCAACGGATAAGGAATACCACTTGGGAGGACACGGCTAAATCCCATGGATAATTGATAGGGATGCTTGGTTCAGGCTAAAGAGAAGGAAAGGTGCAGGCAAGCTCCTTTGACAAAAAAGAGGGATATTTCCTCGATATGCAAAGGAGTGGATTTGGCCCAAGTTACGCATTTCGGACCATGAAAACCCAATCTTCACTATGAAAAATTCAAATCCGCCTGCAAAAGTAAAAACTACAAATCTCCTATTCCGGAGTCTGATTCAAGTCGGTTGTTCCTGATTCCCAATAGCCTTCATCCCTTCAAACCGAGTCGGATGGTTTGGAAAAAGGCCAGAGTACTTGCGATCCCTGTCAAACTCCCTTGTTAAAACCGCTCAAGTAGCGGCCAGCAACAAGTAAGTTTGTGGGAATTAGGTCTGTTTTGAACTCGATATACTCCCAATTCCAGGGAAAAACCACAATTCTTGTCCCCAAAAAGGGCAAAATATCGTAAAAAATCACTCCAACTGCGTAACTTGGGTTAACCGGGCATCTGCTTATTCTTTGATCCTTGCTCCAGGCCAAACCAGTTCGTTCAGCCGATCAACAGGTTGATTGGCCGCCCAAAGCATTCCCCGGAACAGGATTACCCTGAAAAGTGGATCGTCAAAGGTCCAATTGTAATGCCCGAGGATGCTGACAAATATCTTTCCTTTTCCCTGTTGACGCACCCAGAAAAGGGGTTGGTCTTTCCCTTCTTCCACCCCCGTTGCCAGTGACCGGATCCGTTCAGGATCCCCGATCAATTTCCAATAACTTTCATCATGAAAATGGACTTTATCAAGATTCCTGGCTATCGGATGACCTTTGCCTTTGGAAAAATCAAGGTCCAAAGGACCATGTCGATAGCTTATTTTGTCATTGCTCGATAGGCCGATGCGCTCTGCGAAAGCGCCAGGTTGGGCTCGACCGGCGACTGCCCAATGGAGGAGGACCAGACCACCGCCTCTTTGTAGGAATGCATCCAGGTCAATTGCCCTTTTGCCGTTAAAATCTCCCTGTTGAAAAAGAACTACCAAATCCGCAGCTTTCCATTGGTCAGGATTGGGCCATTCCCAAGCGGTTTCAACCGAAACTTCCCGGCCTGCCGATAGCAATTGTTTCCATTGTTTTTGCCAGGCAGGATAATCATGTTCACCGGGTCCATGATCCTTGGGACCTGCCACAAGAAGGATCCGTAATAAAGAAGGACCACGCCGCTGCGGGGCTGAACCGGATAGTACTGCTTCCACTTCGGCCCGGGATCGTGGAGGGTACGGAATTTTCAATCCTCCAAGCGGCATGGTGGGAGGAGGTGTTAAAAGGTAAGCCAGAAGGTCTTCCATTTTTTCGGTGCCAAGGAGCTTGGCAACGCCTTCCGGCATGATGGACTTGGGAGAAGCCGTGAGGGTTTCGATTTCAGAGGTGTCCAATTTGTGAACAACACCAAGGTTGTCACTAATCCATGTTTTTCCGTCCACCCGTCGTATGGTCCCTGTAATTACCTTTCCCGAATGGGTATTCACCACATAAGTAAGGTAGTCAGGGTGGATGGCCATGCTTGGGTGGGTAATATCGCGAACGACCGATTCCATGTCCCGATGGACCAGATTCGACAGGTTGGGTCCGATGTTGGCTCCTTCACCTGCGACCTGATGGCACTTGAAACAGGCCGCTTGTTCACTGAAAAAAACATTCCGACCTTTGCCCCAATCCCCTTTGACCAGTTCCGCTTCGGGGGTTGGGCTTGTTCCTGGTTTGGGTGCCCAGGGAAGGAGGAACCGATGAAGGGGAAATGCCCTTTCACGGGAATCTTCTGCGGTACACCAGGTCAGGCTAAAATCCGGGCCAGTCAACTCTACCACCAAGGGTACCGGGTTTGAAGTATCAGGAAGGTTAAGGCGAAATTCTCCAACATGGGTGGATTTGCCCAAAATCGTAAAGGGCGTTTTACTCCTCAGGATCAAGGTTACCTTTTCGGGGGGAAAAATGTGATCCAGTTTGGCGCCGGGTTGTATGGCGGGGCGGAGCATATCCTTAACCAACAGGTTGGTGGCAAGAGTCATTTTTGTACCAGGTTTCCAAGCTCTCCAAAGCTCCTGATGCATGGCACTTTTAAGAGTGAGTTCACGACTGACCATGGGGTCGGGGTGGGGAAGCCAACCTGACCAGGGTTCCGTGGTATCATTGACAGAAAGTTTGGCCTCAACCCCGGTCAGGGAATAGTCGAGGTCAATTTGGGGGTATTGCCCCAATTCCACTTTGGGAAGGGCCTCCATGGAACCTTTGGGGGGCCGACCCAGGCCGGGAAGGGTAAGGGCAAATTGTTCCGATTGGGTATGGGAATCGGTGTGAAGGACCAGGGTTCGCCGATCCGGGGTGACCTGCATTCCATGAATAGCAAGTACATTGCGGGGGCTCTGCATTTGCCGCCGAACCACTTCATAGCCTGGCCTCATGGATTCAAAAGGGTCTCCAGCACGAACAAAACTTCCCCGGACAAGGGAGCTTCCGCTTGCCAGTCCTGCAAGTGCTTCGTCGGTAAGTGGCCTGTCGAATGCCACCTGAACTTTTCGTGAAGAGGATGGCCATACAAGTACAGGTTGTGGAATTTGGGGATCGGAATAGGCTATTTTATAGATTTTTCCTATGCCCGTTGGACCGGTTCCCCAGTCGGGTGCTCCACTATGGACACAAACCACCAATTCCCCCGCTGGGCTGGTAACGGCATCAATGGTCAGCATATTCAGGCAACCAATTATCTGGTTTGACGCAACATAACCCGCTTGGGTCTTTATTATTTTGGTTCGGTATAACTTGCCGCGAGATTCTCCGCAGACGATGGCATCGTCTGTCCAATGGGCTGGTCCAAAAGATTTCCCCCCGCGATCCGCACGGTTGAACCAAAGTCCACAAGTGGATTGGTGCTGCGGGCCATAATCATAAACACTTGGCTCATCAATCACCTTCGGGAGGTAGACAGGGTGTTTTGGGGGAAATCCATAGTGTCGGCCTTTCTGAATATGAAGCAGTTCATCAAAAGGATTTCCGTTGGGCAGCCAGGTTGCGCCCTCCTGGTCAGTGCAAAAAAGGTCTCCCTGCCGGTTGATGTCAAGGGCCACCGGAAAACGGATGCCGGTGCAAACCACCTCCCTGGTTTTCAAATCCGCGGAAAGACGCATGATTGTGCCCCTTTCCGAATCGATCTGAAAGGAGGATTTGCCCTCCTTGCCCACCTGGTATGCATTGGAATAATCAAACACGCCAAGGCCAAAATAGATACTGTTGTCCCTGGGATCAAAGGCAATGCCAAGGGCATCGACATTAACGACCAATTCTTTCCAACCGCTGGCAATGACCCTTTCCGTTGCCTTTGTCCCGCCTAATGGGACGGAAAGAAAGCTGATTTTTCCCTTGCTTGCTACCACCAGGCCATCCCCTAACGGATGGCCTTTGGGTGTCCAAGCCATGCCAATGGGGGAGCGGAGTTGGCCTTTGTTGACAAAGAAAGGGGTTACCTTGTCTTCCAAACCATCCCCGTCTGTATCTTCAAGGATCCAGGCGTCCCCTCCATAACCAAGGGCGATTAGTTTGCCATCAGGGCGGTATCTCAGGTTGTTCAGGTTGGGCAAATCGATCGGGAGTTGCCTTACCGAAAACCCGGGCAAGAGCATTTGAACCGCCGGTGCCGGGTTAATGGGAACAAGGGGAGTTCCGGTGAGGGCCCTTCCCAAATTTTGGGGCAAGCCTTTGGCAAGGACAGCGTATTTGGTTTTGAAATAGCTATGCAAATCGCCAAGTTCCGAACCAAAAAGGGCGTGGTCATAGGCGATCAGTTCCAAAAGATCGCCCTCGAAATGGCCAGTGACTTCCTGGGGACCTTTGCTGTTGTTGTAAAAACGGGCCCCAAGGGTGATTTCCTCGAGGGAAATGGGGGCACCGGTCCAATTCCGTGAACCTGCCAGGGCCCCATCCACATAACAAAGGATCTTTTTTGTTTTGGGATCCCCGGTAAGGACAACCTGATGGAGTGTTCCAAAGGGAAAAGACCCTTTCAAAAAGTTTTGGTAGCCACCGAAACCTTTGCCCTCGGCATTGAGAGTATGAAATGCAAGAGTCAGTTCTGGCCCCATATCCAGGTTGAACCCGGTTTCATAATCGCGCCCATTGGGAGCATTGGATGCCAGGAATCCGCGAAATAGTCCGCCATTGGAATGCGGGATAACCACAGCGGCCACCGTGAATGCGGAAAGGGTCCGATCCTTGACAAAGGTGCGAAAATGGTGTTTGTCGCCATCAAAACGAACTACCGAACCCCCAGAAAGGTTTCGCAATTGGGGCTGATATTTGGGTTCTGATTGTCGTGCGTGTCTTTGATTTCCAGATCCATCGGGCCATTGGGCCAAAGGACCCTCCTTGGTGGGGGGCTTTCCCTGGAGTGGTCCGGTAACCTTGCCAATAGCCGTGGCATCAAACCAAAACTCAAGGCCGGTTTGGAGCTTTAATCGCTGGTCGGCCCAAGGTTCAACCGCCCTGGCTTTGGAGGGTGGTAATTCCGCAAAGCCAGGATAGATAAGCACCAAAAACCATCCAAAAATGTGCATTTTTACACCTCTTCGGCGATAATGAACAAAAAAAGGCGGAAGGAGTGTGCCTTCCGCCTTGGCGTTGACTGCGAAAACGGATTGCTATTTATCTTTTTTGGAACGCTTTCGCCCTGTGGTTTCAACCGGGATGCCTTCAACCGGCACAGCGGAAGATTTGGCTGCATCGGAAGGGTCTTGTCCGTTGACCCATGACCCGGCAAGGGCCATATAATCGGGGGGGGTAAGGGTACTTCCCGATTCGCCACCCTTCCAGCCGATGATTTGATTTGCCTTGCCCCTTTGCTTGCTTTTTTCCTCAAGCCTTTTCGCCCATGTGCTATCCGCTTCAACCGCTTTCCTGGCCTCTGGATCCCAATAAAGGGCTTTTCCGGTTCGGTAGCTTTGAACGCCCAGGGACACGGTTGTGAAGGCTGCTGCACCCAGTTCCGGGCTACTGAGGGTTGCCCGATTGCGTGCCCTGCAACATTTAATGAAATTGTCCCAAAGGTCTTCGGTGTCGGCATGGGGCCAGGTGGGTGTGGCAACCGGCCCATTGCTCGCCACAAATTCACCATCCACGCTTTTTTCAAGGCGCGCCGGAATTCCCGCACCACCGGCGGGATCATCCTTGATCACAATGTAGCCACCCTTGACGAACTTGATGGTTCCGAGGCGGCCACGAATAACCTCCTCGATCGGATAGGCGCTAATCATGGAGGCCGAGATGGTAAGCTGGCAACCCTCCCCATAATCGGCAACAACCGTCGCCACATCGGGAACATCCCTTCCATCGTATTCAAGATACAGGCCACCGCCTCCTACCACCCGCCGGGGATATCGTAACCCCATGGCTTCGATAAGGTGAGTGGTTTGGTGGACAAAAAGGTCGGTAAACATGCCACCACCAAAGGGCCAATAGCAGCGCCATTGTCCAAAAATAGCCCGGTCAAAATCGACTTTGGGACCAAGGGGGGTGTTTGGAAAAATGCTGTGTTGATGGCCAAGGAACATATCCCAATCAATGGTTTTTGGGTTTTGCTCTTTATAAAGGCGGTAATAGCGCCATTGGCCTACTGCAGAGTTTCTGTAGTAGCTGGTTTGGCCCTGGGAAACATGGCCTATCTTGCCCGATTTGATCAGGTCATTGGCCATCCGCCATTGGGGATCCGCCATGGATTGGACGCCCACGGCCATCACCCGGTTGTACTTTTGCATGGCATCAACAACCGCATGGGCCTCGTCGATGGTTTTGGTCATTGGCTTTTCGCAATAGACATCCTTGCCTGCTTTTGCGGCATCAATGGAAATTTTTGCGTGCCAATGGTCAGGTGTTCCAATGCAAACCACATCCACTTCTTTGAGGTCCAATAGACGACGATAATCCTTGGTAACATGTACCTTGTCATCAGGATCGAGGCCAACCGTCTTGGCGGAGGGGTAAAGTCCCTGGGAGTAAACCCTTTCCTCGGTTTTGCCCATATTTACCCGGGTAAACTTGGCAACATGGCCATCCCAGACATCGCAAACGGCAACCGCAGCAACATCTTTTTTTTCTTTGGCCCGTTTGTTGATGATGGCCAGGTGGGCTTGGCAGCGGCCACCCACCCCGACAAACGCTATCCCCATGCGATCGTTGGCGCCCATTGTTCGGGCATATGCCGCAGCACTCAAATTCAACGCTCCCGCACCCAAGGCGGTAGCTCCGAGGAATCCCCTACGATTGAGCGGTGGCTTGTTCTGGCTCATCCAATTGACCTCCAATAAAAAACGGTGACTTTCCTAAAAATCAAATATTACTTTAATTCTGTTCGTTTTTGTTCAAAAAGCCAAGTAAATAGCTCGGGGGTTCCGTAGGCTTTGTCCCAACTATTGTGGCCAATACCCGGGTATTCCGTGTATTTGGGTTCGGCTTCCACTTTTTTAAGGGCGTCAATCATTTCCCGTGACTTTTCTACTTTCACCGCAGAGTCTTTGTCTCCATGGAAACACCAACAGGGTATATTCTTGAACTTGGCAACATCCGAAGGGTTACCCCCCCCACAAACCGGGACAATGGCCGCCCATCGCTTGGGCTCCGCAGCCGCAAGGCTCCAGGTCCCATAGCCACCCATGGATAAGCCTGTCAAATATATCCGGTTGGTATCAATGGGGGCGGCTTTGCACAATTCATCCACCATCCGGAGGGCGCGATTTGCATCCGGGGAGCCTGCCCGCCAATTCCTTTTGTGGGATTGGGCAAAAATCACATAGGCAGGAAAGGAGGCAGCTTGTTTTTTTACCACAGAACCAAGGCCGACGGTTGCCTGTTTTTTGCCATCTGTTCCTGTTTCACCACTTCCATGAAGGAAAAGGATGAGGGGGATTTTTTTTCCTTCTGCGGGATTGATCGCGGCGGCTGGTGTGAATAGGACATATTTTGCTTCGGTTCCATCCGCATCCTTGATTACCCGGTCTTCAAAAATGCCAGTTTCGCCAGCATTTGTTACCGTTGATACGCCGAGGAGAGCGGCCAGGGTCAAGCCGAAAATGGTTTGTTGGATAGCCATGACTGGGTCCTTAAGATTCAGGGATGTTTTTCTTAAACTAAACACTTCGGACCAGGAATCCAACCGACAAAGGAAATTGCATTCCTTTCTGTGGGATAGGGATGTCTCCAGGTCCCATTTTGCCCGGCAGGAGAATAGGGTGCGTCAGGATTTACTCGATAAAGCAAAAACCCTTGTGATCAAGGTTGGGACCAATGTCCTTGGCGACCAAAACGGCCGCCTGGACCCCTTGCGAATGGCAGAATTAGCCCGTCAAATTGCCGAATTTAAAAATGCCGGAAAGCAGGTGGTTTTGGTCAGTTCAGGCGCCATTGGAGCCGGGGTCGGCCGACTCCAATTGCCCGGTCGGCCAACCGATTTGCCCGGGTTGCAGGCCTGTGCCGCGGTAGGCCAATGCTTCCTCATGAGGGCTTGGGAGGATGCCTTTTCGCCACACAATTTACCCACCGCCCAGATTCTTCTTACGGCGGGCGATTTTGATAACAGGCTCAGGTACCTGAACGCCCGAAACACCATCATGACTCTTTTGGAATGGGGAAGCATCCCCATCATCAACGAAAACGATACGGTGAGTGTGGCGGAGATCAGGTTTGGCGACAATGATACCCTTGCAGCGATGGTTGCCAACCTGATCCGGGCCCCCATATTGGTCCTTTTGAGTGTGATTGATGGGCTTTTCGAATGCGATCCCCATAGCGACCCCACCGCGAAGGTAATTCGTGAAATTCCCGAAATCGATGATGCCGTTCTGGAAAGGGCCGGGGTGAGCAAAAGCTCCCTGGGTACAGGGGGCATGAAAAGCAAGCTCAAAGCGGCCCGGATGGCCTCGGTGGCCGGGGCTTCCGTATTCATGGCAAGGGGAACCGATCCCGGAATCCTCAAAGGGATTTTTGGACCCGAAGAAAAAGGAACCTATTTTCTGGCGAAAAATGAGGGACTCCCCTCGTGGAAGCGGTGGATCGGTTACACGGCCCAACCTCTGGGCACCTTAACCCTTGATGCCGGGGCAGTAATGGCCTTGCTTGGCAAAGGGAAAAGCCTCCTGCCCATTGGAATAACCGCGGTAAAAGGGACATTTCATAAAGGTGCGGTCGTAGGTTTGTTAGGTCCCGAGGGATTCGAAATCGCCAGGGGATTAAGCAACTATTCCGCCCACGACACAATTCGCATCAAAGGCCTTCGTACCGATGAAATCCCTGGCAAATTGGGGTCATGTCCCTATGTGGAAGTAGTGCACCGTGACAACCTGGTCATTCTTTCCGATTGATCGGGTTTGAAAGAACCGCTTCGTTGGTGGAATACTCCCACCCTGACCGGGAATTCCCTTTGGGTGCAATGCAATCGTCCTTGGGTTTTTTGCTGGCAGGTTACAGGTTGCCTTTCCCGATCTCACCGGGATCTAATCGCATCCCTCCTAAATCAGGTCGTAGGGTGGTTTTTTTCCACCGCTTCCATTCAAGGTAACGACAAATTCCATGACCATTTGCCATTTCCCGTTTCAAATCCAGGTTTCCCTTAAAATCGTGGTCCTAATAATCTTTGTAATGGTGGGTTTCGGGGCGGTCCTTGTTGGTGATGCCGCAGGTTGGATTCATGTTTTCCCAGTGGAACCACACCCGGAACGCTTTACTGCCGGGGATCGTATTCGTGACTTGATGACCAAGATAAAAAGCATAACCATCGTAAAGGAGGGTGAGGTGGTTTCCTTGCCCACCGTGGGAGGTTGGGTCCATTCCGAGGGAGGGGCTCCCAATACGATAGGAAAATATGGCCTACCGCAAAGGTTCTGCTACAATAAGCAGCTGACGACAGCTGCAAGTTTGGCAGGAGGTAAAGGGGCATGGATGGTTGTGGATATTCTACACCTGATGTGCGTGTTCGTGCAGTTATGGCGGTCCGGAAC
>SYLG01000165.1 GCA_005808665.1 Planctomycetia bacterium
ATAAGATTCCACCGCAAGCATCCTCCAGCACACCCTTTCCGGAGGTTTTACTCCTGAAAGGGTTAAGCTCTAATACGGTGGCCCCCTTTTCAACGCTCGCTTCAGCCCTTAACTGGTCCCCTTTTCAACGCTCGTTACCACGGGTTGCATGAGGGCATTTGTCAGATGTCCTCCTCCTTTAGGTTTACGACCCAAACGATTATCGGGATGGTTCTGGTTGGCAATTGGGACAAAAATGGGTTGCCCTTCCGCCTAAAACGGTTCGTTTGATGGGATTTCCGCAAGTGAAACAGGGTTGGTCCGTTCTCCCATAAACCTGAAGTTTGAATTGAAAGCCGCCTTTCAATCCGGACGGGCCGACATAATCCCGGATGGTACTTCCTCGGTTTTCGATGGATGCTGTGAGTACCGATTTAATTGCCTTGAGAAGCCCTTCGTTTTGGATTGGTGTCAAGTTTTGCCCTAATAATTCAGGATGAAGTTTGGCAAGGAAAAGAGCTTCATCGGCATAAATATTCCCTAGCCCTGCTAACAAGGATTGGTCCAAAAGGAGTGTTTTGATCTTTCGACTTGTTCTTTTCAGCATTTTCGCCCAATAAGGGCGATCGACCTGGAATGGTTCTGGCCCCAGGTTTTGTTGGGTCCAAAACAGGTCCAAATCCGCGGAATTGGCAAAATACTGAATATTTCCAAATCTCCTTATATCCCTGTACTTCCATTCAAAGTTGTCATCCAGGGCAAGAATCATGTGAAGGTGGTCCGTAGGCCCATTGCCTTTGGGTTGAACCAAAAGTTGTCCTGTCATTCCGAGGTGGATAAGGAGGTACCCAAAGTTATCCAAATGCTGGATAATCCACTTGCCCCGCCGGGAAATGTGCTCAAAATGGCGATTGGCAAGGACCCCTTCCCAATGGATATTCCCGGCCCGTCGGATCGCAACAGGGGCCTTGAGGACCGTGAGAATGGTCCTTCCGTAAAGGAGGGGGTTTAGGTCCCGTACCACGGTTTCCACTTCTGGGAGTTCTGGCATTATTAACCCCATTGGTTAAATGGTGGGGTGAGAAGTCAAAATGGTTTCTTGACCAGTCCAATGAAAACCTATCCAATGAATAGAGGTACGAAATATTTAACCACCCATTCGGAAAAGATTTGATTGGTCATGACAATTGCCGAAAAAACTCCTTTATCTGCCGTTCCAAACGCCCTGGGTCGATTCGGCCCTTTTGGCGGGAAATATGTTCCCGAAACCCTTTTTGAGGCCCTTAAGGAACTGGAAAAAGCATTCCGTTCGGCTATTGGCGACCCAACCTTCTTGGCCGAGGTCGACAAATGGTTGCAGGATTTTGTAGGAAGGCCCTCCCGTTTGTTTTTTGCGGAAAGGCTCACGAAACATGCGGGTGGGGCCAAAATTTACCTGAAAAGGGAAGACCTTAACCATACCGGGGCCCACAAAATTAACAATTGCATTGGCCAAGCCCTGCTTGCCAAGAGAATGGGGAAAAAACGGATCATTGCAGAAACAGGGGCCGGGCAACACGGGGTTGCCACTGCTACGGCATGCGCTGTTTTTGACCTTCCTTGTGTTGTCTACATGGGGGAGGAAGATATAAGGCGGCAGAAACTGAATGTCTTCAAAATGTGTGCAATGGGTGCAACCGTCTCACCGGTTACCTCTGGGTCGAGGACCCTTCGTGATGCCGTCAACGAAGCGATGCGTGATTGGATGGCATCCGTTGGAGAAACACACTACATTTTGGGAAGTGTGGTTGGGCCTCACCCATTTCCGCAAATGGTTCGTGAGTTTCAGGCGGTTATTGGACGGGAAACCCGTTTGCAATGTTTGGCCCAAATGGGAAAACTACCAGAAGCGGTGGTTGCCTGTGTTGGGGGAGGTAGCAATGCGGCCGGAATGTTTTATCCCTTCGTGGATGATGCTTCCGTGGAATTGATTGGGGTTGAAGCCGGGGGGCGGGGATTTGGTGTTGGTGAACATTCTCTTACCCTTGGATATGGCAACCCGGGTGTTCTCCACGGAACCTTTTCTTATGTGCTCCAGGACGAAGATGGGCAAACCGCAGATGTTCATTCCGTTTCAGCCGGCCTGGATTACCCAGGCGTTGGACCAGAACATAGCTATTGGAAGGTAAACAACCGGGTTCGCTACACCAGCGTCAACGACAAGGAGGCACTGGATGGTTTTCAACTCTGCTCACGACTGGAAGGTATTTTGCCCGCCTTGGAAACGAGTCATGCTTTGGTAGAGGCGATCCGCATTGCGTCCAAAATGAAACCCTCCGAGGTTGTGGTGATCTGTTTTTCCGGTCGCGGAGACAAGGATTGCTATGAAATTGCCCGACTGCTTGGGCACGAATAACCAATTAAACCTCTTTCCATTTTCCCCTTACCTATAGATTGCATCCACGACTATGAACCCAGATTCCAATGCCATTGACATTTGTTTTGCTACACTTGGGAAAAAAGGCAGGGTTGCTCTTATTCCGTTTGTTACGGCGGGCGATCCCGATGTAAAAACCAGCCTAAAAGTGTGTGAAGTCTTGATTGAAAATGGTGCCGATCTGATTGAAATCGGTTTTCCCTATAGCGACCCCATTGCGGATGGCCCCGTTATCCAGGCCTCATACACAAGGGCCCTTGCCAAAAACATTAAATCCTCCCAGATTTGGGACTTGGCCAAAGCAATCAAGTCATTGGATAGGCATCGAAACCGACCTGTGCCCTTGGTAGGCATGGTTAGTTACAGTCTTATCCATCGTCAGGGTGTTGAGGAATTTCTAAATCATGCAAACGATGCTGGTTTTTCCGGTTTTATCGTTCCTGATTTGCCTTGGGATGAATCGGAAGGGCTGGAAAAGGCTATGCAAACAAGGGGTCTCAAATTAATCCAACTTGTTGCTCCAACTACCCCATTGGAACGGGCGGCAACCATCGCCAGGGCGAGCGGTGGATTCCTTTATTGTGTATCAATTTCTGGCATTACAGGAGCACGAAAAGACATTCCACCGGCTCTCATTGAGCGGCTCAAAGCACTGAAATGCCGGTCTTCCACCCCGCTTTGTGTTGGGTTCGGCATCAGTCAGCCGGACCAGGCGGAAATGCTAAAAGGCCATTGTGATGGCATCATCGTAGGTAGTGCCTTAGTCAAGCAGTTTGTCCGTTTTTCCAATGAACCTGTCGAAAGGGTTTTGGCGGATATTGGTTTGTTTTGCTCCTCCATGAGAAAAGCCCTTGATACCTGAATTGAGCTCAACCTGATCCCAAATGGACAATTTCTCCCAATTACCTGATCCCAATCGAATGGGTGCCAAGCGCCAAATGGAACGGGAATTTGGTGTTCCCATTCCCGGCGTCATTCTTCCTCAAAATCAGTGGGTTCAAACGGCCCTGAAAGATCTGCCATGTACTGGCCCCATTGATTTCCCGGCATTATTTCCAACCCAAGGGCAATTGGTTGTGGATATCGGCTGTGGAAACGGACGGTACTTATTAGGTAGTGGATATACCCGTATGGGTTGGAATCATATTGGGTTTGATGTTTTGCCCATGGTAATCCGCTATGCTACACGCAGGGCAAATCAACGGGGTTTGAGTAACATTCGTTTTGCCGTTGCTGATGGGTTAAAAGTTGTAAGGCAACTTTTGGGTCGGGAAACTGTGGATGAGGTGCATATTTACCATCCTCAACCCTATCACGATCCCAGAGATGCCGACAGGCGGATGGTTACCCCCAGTTTCCTGGCATCCGTGCATGATTGCCTCAAACCGGGGGGCTTGATTTTTCTACAAACGGATCACCCGGGATACTGGAAGGCAATTCGGGAAACGGTTTCCCATTTTTTTGATTTCCACGAACGGATTGGCCGGTGGACGGATTCCCCCCGGGGAAGGACACGCCGCGAAATTTTGTCGATAAAACGAGGGCTTCCCATTTTCCGGGGACAGGGGAGTCGATTGGATCATTTGGATTCGCTTGCCAAGGAAAAATTGGTCCGGAACCTGCCTTTACCCATGTTTGGTATTCATGCGGAAAGCCAACGGCTCGACCGGGAAGAATTGGTATTGGACAAATATTGAATAAAAAATGAGAACGACCAGTTTCATTTCGGGGATAAATCGGAAGATTAATAGTAATAGCATATTTTCTAATTTGATAAAAAATGCCGTATCCAACTTGCGTTAGACACGGCAACCGAAGGTCTATTGGAATTCAAAACAACGGTATCAGGTGGTGGTTCCTTCGGAATCTCCCGGTCCCTTGGAAGGCAGGTCAGGGAGTTCTTTGAGGACAATTCTGCGTACACGAACAGGAGGATTACTGTTTCCTTTGATGCAAACCAGTTCTCTACGGGTGGTGATTTCGTCCTGATTTTCCGTAAGTGCCAAAACACCACGGACTTTTCTTCCCGAACTGTTTAACCCTTCCCACATCAATACGCGAGCCATTTTCATCCCCTTTCGCCTATGAATTTCCGAAAATAAAACCAAATAATTCCTACTTTAACCATCACCTTTGGCTTTTTCTACTTCCATACCGTAGATCATCCTTTTGTAAAATTGTTTCACAGTTACCGAAAGGCATTTCAGGATCCTTTCAAAATCCTTGTAAAGGTCTTTGGGAATGTCCATCCAAAACTCTGCCATAGCCACCACCCGATCGCTGACAATTCCCATTTTGGTTACTTTATATTTAAGGCTGATTTCGTTGATGGCCTCAAGGGCTCGGGATCGTTCAATGTCGGAATCCACCTTCCAAAAGGCGGGCAGCAGGATACGGACAAATCGGGGGTCAGTCTCTTCCGCCATCAAAACATAGGACATTCCACCATATTGGAAAATCACATCACCATCCGAATCCAGCCGATGTTGAAATTTCTTTTTGGCCAAGAATTCCATGTACATTTGACCTTTGGTCGGCATTCTTTAATCCTTTGTCCCACAGTTCCCTTCTTCGCAGATTCATCATACGCTTTCAAGATGAAATGGAGGGAGGCATCCTTTGGCCATTTTGTCCAAATTCACCTAATCGATCAAGAAAACGGGACGGTTTTACATGACAGGCGAAGAAAAAATTCCGGATGGGTCCGCACTTATTGTAAGTGTTTCAGGGGTTCGTGGAATTGTGGGGGATTCGTTAACCTTGGAAACCGTATTAGGGTTTTCCGCAGTCCTGGGCAGATCCCTAACCCAAGAACACGGATTGGGTTGCAAAGCTTTGGTTGCGGGGGATGGAAGGCCAAGCGGCGAAGCATTAAGAATGGCTGCTGCGGCTGGATTGGCCGGCCAAGGTTGCGATGTAATTGATTTAGGTGTCTTACCCACGCCAACAGTTGGGGTTGCCGTTCAGGAATGGAATGCTGCAGGTGCCATTCAGGTTACCGCTAGCCATAATAGCGCACCCTATAACGGATTAAAGCTGTTTCACAAGGAAGGCCGTGTTTATCCAAGTAAACCGGGGAAAATTTTGGCAGATCAATTTGCCAAGGGACCACCGAAAATCAATAGACATGATCGATGTGGCCGCATTCGTACTCCAAAGGCTTTGGATTTGCAGGATCCGGTCGATATTCATGTGAGGAAAGCCCTTTCCCTGGGTGATATCGCCACAATTCAAAATCGTAAATTTCGGGTTTTGGTAGATGCCAATGGGGGATCTGGGGGCCCGGCGGTAACCCAATTACTTCGTCAGCTGGGGGTTGGGTTGGTTGCGGTTGGGTGCGATCCAACTGGCTTTTTTGCCCACGAACCGGAACCCACGGCAGTCAATCTGATGGGACTTTCGCAAAGGGTAGCAGCGGAGGGAGTCGATTTGGCAATAGTGGTTGACCCGGATTGTGATCGTTTAGCCTTAATGGATTCCAATGGCCTATTCATTGGAGAGGAATATACCCTTGCCTTGGCAACCGCCCATTGTCTTCGAACCGAACCAGGACCCGTGGTTATCAATCTGAGTACCTCAAACCTCACCGCAGAGGTGGCCAATAGGGCAAAGGTTCCCATTTATCGGTCGCCGGTAGGCGAGGCACATGTGGTGGATTTGATGCGTGAAAAAAAGGCAACCATTGGAGGGGAAGGCAACGGTGGTGTCATTGATCCGCGCATTGGTTGGGTTCGCGACCCAATGGCGGGTATCGTACGCATTCTTGGCCTTTTAGCGATGGATGAAAAATCCCTGGCGGAATGGGTGCGGTTGCTTCCCCCTTTTAATATTGTCAAGGAAAAGCTTCACTTGGACCGGTCAAGGCTTGATGAATTGGCCAAACGAGTGGAACAAAGGCTTCCAGGCGCATTGGTGGACCGGAGTGATGGAATACGGCTTGATTGGAAGAATAAGTGGGTTCAGTTGCGGCCTAGCAACACCGAACCTATTGTTAGGGTGATTGCGGAAGGGGAAGGCCCGGACGAGGCTAAACAGCTCGTCCATGCGGTTTTGGAACAAGGCCAAGAATTTCTATAAAGCAAACGAAAATGAAATGCAAAACCCCACCGGAAACAGTGGGGTTGCACGGGAAAACTCATCGATCAGGAAAGGGAAGTTAGTAGCCCCATTCCCCTGCACCGGTGCTTGTTCCCTTGCCACCAAAGGATTCACCATAGCGGAAATGCCAACCTTCCGCAGCGCGCATGGTGCGGATTTCTTCCATAGAGAGGCCATACCAGTTGTACCATGGGGTACCGAACTTTTGCACAACCTCGTCAATCTGGCGAACCCGATCGGTGCATTCGGTTTGTGCAAAGTGGAGGCGAGCTTCGGTTGTTTCCTTGAGGAAGTATTCCTTCCAGAAGGCACGGCCGCCCAAAACGCCGCTCGCTCCTGCACCCATCGCCATTTCTACCTGTTTTTTATAATCAACGAAATCTACCCCAGCGCTCAAAAGGACCCAGGGCCTTTCGCTTAAACGATTGAGCTCCTTCAGGTTATCAAGCAGTTGGGAATCCGATTCCTGTCCAAGGTGACCTGGAAATTCCGCCTTGTAAACATCACAAAACCGGCTCACCTGACGGGCACTTTCCAGAACGGTTTCGGCTTTCCGTTTTTTGTATTCCGGGGAATCCTTCTTTTCGGATCCGTAGGGAAAGGCAACGGTTTCAAGAAGAAGTAATATGTCATGTTTTTTGCATTCGGCATAGACATCCTGGATGAAAGCATATTGGTGTTCGGCGGATTCGGCTTCACCGGGTTCAAAGGACGCCAAAAGCTTTACTGCATCGGCTCCCAATCGCTTGAGTTTTCCAACATTAAACCCGGGTTCATATTCGCCAAGGGGTGCCCCTGCGGCATTTTTCTTGCCACCCGATTTTTCAACCCGTACCAGCAAACCAACATTCCTTGGAATGTTAAGACTTATCATGCTATTCCAGACGCCATAATAGCCATCAACCAAGAGGGCGGAGGAATGTTTGGTTATGGTTGATGCCAAGACGATTTTGGCGTCCACGATTTCAGTAAAGGAGGCAGGGCGGTCAATTCCCTTTTTCTTGTTGGCATCCTGGATCATTTGGATCATCGAATTGTTTTGGTCCGTGGCAACCATGGTTAAAGTGCCATTTGGGTTGCTAATACGCTGTAGGCCCCGCAATTTTCCTGGGGTTAATTCCAAACCAAGCATTCGGGTAGCGGAACGGTAATGCGGAGCGGACATCCAAAGACACCTCAAAAGGGTAATTTCACCAAAAGACTACGATAGCTAGGCTACTTTCTTTTGGCTCAAATTCAAGCATTCGGCACCTGAACGACATAATCCAACAGGGCAACCTTGGCCAAAACCCTGCTGGGGTCCTATCGATATCCAGACAGGAACCTGTTGTCCTGACCCCATGGAGTACCAAAATGTCTATGTTTATCGGTGAATCCCTTAAAGGCGACGGCAACGAGGTTGCCCATATCGACCTGCTTATTGGTTGTAAAAATGGCCCTGTAGGCAATGCATTTGCAAATGCTCTTGCCAACCAATCCGCCGGTCACACCAGCCTTTTGGCCGTCGTTGCTCCCAACCTGATTTGTAAGCCCGCCACCGTGATGATCACAAAGGTGACCATAAAGGGATTCCCCCAAGTTGTTCAAATGTTTGGACCGGCTCAAGCGGCCGTTGCCCGGGCGGTAGCTGATTCGGTTGCGGAGGGTGTGATTACGGCTCAACAGGCAGAAGATTATGTAGTGGTTTGTGGCGTGTTTATTCATCCCGAAGCCAAGGATGATTCCAAGATTTTCCAATTCAACTATGACGCTGTTAAGGAAGCACTTCAGCGTGCTTTGAAGAACCTTCCCTCGGTAAGTGAAATCACTTCCACAAAGGATTCGGTAAAGCACCCTTTCTCCCCCAAATAATCCAATTTTTGGCCTGACGCGCAGGATATTCAGGGGGGCTTTCGAGCTCCCCTTTTTCGTTTTTTTAATTTCAGATCCAGGTATCTATCATGCTAAAGCGTTCTATCCTGATTCAGTTGGATACGGATATTCATCCCAGCGTTTTTGATCGTGTGGTGGCAGTGGATGCCGGGGTGGATGAAGTTTTTTCGTACGGTGGAGTAACCCCTGAAAAACTCCAACCGGCGGTTCATGGGGCCATTTTTACGCGTGGCCCTGCCGACCTTTGCAGGACCGCCATTTTTATTGGGGGCAACGATGTTGCAAAAGCGGAAGAACTCCTGGTTGAAGCGAAAAAACATATGATTCCCGCCTTTGGCCTCGAGGTCTCGCTTATGCTTGATGCAAATGGTTGTAACACCACGGCATCGGCGGCCGTTCGGTCGGTAGAAAAACATATTTCAGGGCCCGGTCACCGGGCCATGGTTTTAGGAGGAACAGGGCCGGTGGGGCAACGGGCGGCACTTTTGCTGGCCCAAGGTGGATTTGAGGTTTTTTTGGCTTCACGGTCTTTGGAAAGGTCCTTGGCAGTAGTGCAAGCCGTAGGAAAAATGACCCAAAATCCGGCAAAAATCCATGGTATAGCCCCAAATTCAACAGCACAATGGCTGGAAGCCCTCCAAGGAGTCCAAGTGGTTATTTCCACAGGGGCCGCCGGGATTTGCCTGTTGCCCAAGGCAATTTGGCAAGCCGCCCATGATATTCGGGTATTGGTGGATCTAAATGCGGTTCCCCCACTTGGAATCGAAGGAGTAACTGTTTTGGATAATGGGGCAGATCGGGAGGGCAGGATTTCCTATGGTGCCTTGGGGGTTGGTGGCTTAAAAATGAGGTTGCATAGAAAGGCTATTCAAACGCTTTTCGAATCCAATAAGGCGATTTTGGATGCCAAATCCATTCACTCAATTGGGGTTAGCTAACCGAAGTCTTCAATTTCAGAGATTCTTTTTAATACCAAATCAACCATTGAGGGATGCCTTCCCAACGGTGGAACAAGTTTGAATTGAACCGTGGGAAATTCTTCACAAAGCAATTGTTTAGCTTTTGTTAAATCCTCCTGAACATGAATCCCTGCGGAAAGGAAATAGGGAACCATCAATACCGTTGTAGCACCTTTTTCCACACAAATCTTGCCTGCCGAAAGAATATCGGGGGGCGCGATTTCCAAAAAAGATGGTTCCACCAGTTCAAAACCCTGCATTCTCAATTCGCCCGCAAGCCAAAATAGGTCGTCGTTTGCCAGTTGGTTTCGGCTTCCATGGGCAATAAGCAATAGAGCAGGATGTAAAGGCATGGTTGACAAATCTAAAGGTTATGGTGAAATATTTGGCCCAACCATACCATAAATAGGAGTCCAAGGCGAAAAGTAACATGGGAAATCCTCCTGAATCCAAATGGCGCCTTACAGGCCGGGCTTGTCTGGCAGGTCCAAAATTGGAATTATGCTTAGGCCAAGAGGTTAATGGAACCAAGGTGTCGATCTGGGCCCTTCGCCCATTGGACCCGGATCCCCAAGGACTCGAAATCCTAAAAAACCTGGAATTGGCCTACTCACGCTTGGACGATCCCAGTTTGCCGGCGGTTTTGGAACAATCCTCCGCACCTCCGTTATTGATCCTGGAGTACCCTTTTGGTCCAAGTCTTGAAGAAATTTTGGAAGACCCAAACGGAATTCTTGAAAGTTGGGTTCTTGAGGGTTGTCGGCAAGTCCTTGGTGCTTTTAACAACCTTAAGGATGCAGGTTGGTGCCATGGTTTTTTGAGCCCGGAATCCTGTCGGGTAAGGGATGGATTGTGGCGAAAGGAAAACGACCTTCGCATCCTCTTGGCCCCACCCCTTTACCCACCTGGAACTCCCGTTTTGGAGGAAATAGAAAGGGGAGATCGAGTTGGTTTGGCCAGGATATTAAGGTGTTTTGCCAATATTGCTAGTGCTGTACAGGTTATCACTAAACCATTGCCAAACGACACCCAATCCGTTCCTCCGGCTGGACCAGATGTTGCCGGGATCATTCGGTCGCTTGCCCGCAGGCTTGAGGGAGGTCCCGGTGAAGGGAAACCGATGGACCCAGCAATCGCTCTGGCGGAATTGAGGCAATTGATTCGGAACCAGCACCAACTTCGGGTTTCCACTTCCATTCCCCAAAAAACCAAATCCGCCAATTACCTTCCTTTGGATCCGGCGGAACTGGACAAGGAAACCTCCGACCTTCTGGGCAAGATTGTCCAAAGGGAAATGCTAAGCATTAAGGCAGGAGGATGGTTCAATCGAATCACTAGGCATCCCGCTTTTGTAATTCCGATGTTTATCCTTACCGTCTCGGCTTTGGTTTTCCTGCTTTTGCCACCGTCGGCCGACGACTTGTTCAAACAGGGGAGTGCCCTGATGTCCAGCACAGACCCGGAGGATTGGGTTCGGGGTTGGGATATGTATTTGGCTCCCCTTGAATCGCGTTTTCCCGATCAAACCCACAGGGTTGGCATGGATGAATTTCGTGAAAGGGTTCGCCGCTACCGTGATCGTAAATCCACGGGTCGAGAAGCAAGGTTTTTTCAGGGATTGGCGGAATCCCAAAGGCAATTCCTCGAGGGGATTCACCTTTATCAAACGGGGAAACCCGTCGATGCAAAACAACGGTGGCAGGAAGTGATTGATTGTTATGACACGATTCCAGAGGCCCTTCCCTGGGTTCAATTGGCAAGGGATGCCCTAGGGGAAAAGCTGTCCCTTCAAGCGTCCAAATCCCCGGAAATGCTACCTTCTGATTTTTTGGGGGCTTTGGACCAAATTCGCCACGACATCAAACAGGGAAACAAAGGATTCGCCAAAACGCGCTTGAATTCCTTGAAGAAGCTTCATCGTGATGATCCTATATTGCTTGAAAAACTGAAGGCTTTTGAACTGGATATTGGTTCCTGAATTCCAAACCCTTCTCGAATTTCCGGGTTTGTTTGGGCAGAATTGGCACGCATGGTTAATCCACCTGATGAGTATTTGGTTAAGGAGGCCTTGACTGGTCAATATTGGAATTTGGCTTTTAACGACTCGCATTTGCAAGCGAAAACGGCCACCGACCCAACCCCTGAAAAAACCTCCAATCTTTGGCTTAGCCCACTTTTGGGCGACCCCCAAATCAACGGTGGCCTAGGTTTTTCCTTTGGCCAGCCGGGAACCGATATTGGTCCATTGGCAAGGTTGGCAGATAATTTACTTCACCGTGGAATGGGTTGGATACTTCCAACCTTTATTACAGACAAGCTGGACCATTTGGCCAATGCCCTCCACCAAATGGAGGTCTTTTGTCAAAAAAAACCTTTTTTGCGTGCCTTTTGTCCGGGATACCACCTGGAAGGCCCTTGGATTAGTCCAGAGGATGGCTTTCGGGGTGCCCATCCGAAAGCATGTGTAATTTCGCCTGTTTGGCAGGATTTTGAGCGCTTGCAAAGGGCTGCAAATGGTAATATCCGATTGGTGACTTTAGCTCCAGAAAGCCCGGGTGCCCTGTCAATGATCCGAAGGTTGGTTGCAAATGGGGTAATGGTATCCATTGGTCACACCCGAGCCTCAGGCACCCTGATTCGTGAAGCAGCCGAGGCTGGGGCGACCCTATCAACTCATTTGGGAAACGGAATTTCTCCAATCATTCCCCGACATGAAAACCCCTTTTGGGGCCAATTGGCAGAGGGGCGATTAACGCCTAGCATTATCCCCGACGGCCACCATTTGCCTGTAGATTTCATCCAAACGGTAATCGCCGCCAAAGGACTTTCCCAGGTAATTGTTACTGCCGATTCTTCCCCCTTGGCTGGGCTTCCATTTGGGACCTATACCCTATGGGATACCAAGGTGGAAGTCACCCAAGAAGGAAGAGTTGGTATTCCCGGATCCGGCTTGTTGGCCGGGTCAGGTTGTTTTACAGATGAGTGCCTTCGTTGGTTGGTCCATAATGTCCCATTAACTTTAAGGGAGGCCATTCCCTTATGTGGACCTCAAACCGCCAAAGCGTTGGCAATTTCCCCTATTGGGGCCAATTTTCAGCAATCTTTTGCCCTAATAGATGGGAAATCCCCCATTCCCTTTGAGGTGGTTGGTGTGGTTTTTGATGGGAAAATCATTAGGAGAGATTGGCTTAGGCAGTAATTCCCGGCTTCAAAAAAAAGATGCGCCCTGATTTACCCATTGTGAAAGGTCTCCTGTTGAGAC
>SYLG01000166.1 GCA_005808665.1 Planctomycetia bacterium
ACACTTAGCGCTTGGTAAAAGAGCAAATGGAATAGTTCCTGATCCTTGGGTTCCATCCGGTCAATGGCCTGATGAAATTCGGACCACTCTTCCAGGTCCAGGGGTCTACCTCCCTGGGAGGGAACGGGAGGAATGGAAATAAATTTGATGGTCCGATGGGCATAATAGCGGCACAAATCGGTTAAAACCCGCCTCATTTGCAGCGATGCCAAGCCAAAAAAGGCCCTGGCGTTCGGAGGCCTGACCTCATCCAGGGCACGATGCAAGCGCAAAACAGCCTTGTTCAAAATATCATCGGTCTGTTCAAGGGTCAGGAGTTTGGGAAATTTATGAAACATCTGCCTGGCCATGGCCCGAAGACGGTCCAGGGAACGGATGAACAACTCCTCCCTGGCTTGGCCATTTCCCTGAAAGGATAAAACCAGAAGCTCCTGAACTTTCAGACTGGTGGTGCAATGCAAATCCAGATGGAAAGGAAAAGAGGAGGAATAAGGGTTCGATTTGGTGCCTGATTTTTCCATAACCCGCACACTCAATGGGCTCGCCGAAAAGGGTTAATAAAATTCTAGTTGGCAAGGATAGCCATGTCCATTGGTATCAAACGCTTAGGCCGCAATGGAAAAAGGTGGGCCCCAAAAAATATTACTTTTCTGCCTAGAACACAAACGGGGAGGAAAAGGAGGTTGTTTCCATCCCTAAGTCAAATTGGGTCATGGTTGGACCATAGTCCCGGCGGGAGAACCCTGCCAGAACACCATCCTTAGATAACCCATTGTCAACAAGTCAATCCTCCAATTCCACGGGCAAAAGCAATCTACAAAGTGACTCGCCAAAAAGAATATGGACAAAAAATGGCGGTTTGGCCAATTAGAATTTGGACCAGAGATGCAAGTTTGGTATTTAGAAACCTTTTTTAAGGGAATCCAAATTTTTATTATTGGCATTATTTTTCGCTTGTGTTTTCAATTTTTCATACTCCACAAATTCACTTGAGTTGGCTGTATAATGAAGAGAAACCATTCCTTGAGGACCAGGTGAATAGTATAACTGAATTTTGTTTTTTGGCATTGACCAATTAACAAATTTAGAATTGCGTAATTCTGTAATTTTAAAATCTCCATATTTATTATAAAGAATAATCAATAATGCCGAATAACAGCTGCGAGCAACCCCTCCATCGCCAAAACCATACTTCATTAACGAGCACTTAACAAGTTCATTGTTATAGAAAATGTAGATAATATCCATTTCTTGGTTGTCAATTACGACCGTCCCCCTAAGTTCCCCTGAATTTAAAAGGCCGTCCTCATCGGCAACTATTTTTTCAAACTTGCCACCAAAAACAAGCCTAACGACTTCAACCGGATCACCCCAACAAGCATTCATTACATCGGCAGGTCTGGATAACAACTCTTGTTTGGATTGTTTGAACAGGGCCGCTCTTTTCTTTTCCTTGGCTAGTTTTTCCTCTTCGATCCGAGCCAATTCTTTATGTTGCTCCTCTTGCTTTTCCTGTTCAAGCCGAGCCATTTCCTTCTGTTTCCATTCCCGCGCCCGCCTTTCTTTTTCAACAAGATTTTCCTGGTTGGGAAGATCCACCTTTTTTGCGTTCCCTATTGGTTCGTTGCTAGTTTTAGAACAACCAGTCATTAACACACACATAAATATCCAGATAGACATTTTTGTAATTTGACCTACTGAAAATATTTTTTTAAACATTCATGTCAACCTTTGTTGTTGCTAATTCTTTTATATTTATCAACCACCCAGCCATATGTAATCAGCCAGTTTCATTAACCACAGTTCAGTGTTTGGTGCCACAAACACTGAACCAACAGCCTAATTTTTCCTTGATTCATTAAGGAAGTGGTCCACCAGGCCCTCCGCCAGGCCTACCGTAACCTCCGGGCATAGGGAATCCGCCAGGCATGGGAAATCCGCCGGGCATAGGAAAACTACCCGCGGCGGGGAAATTTCCATTGTTTGGGGCACCGTTAATTTTTGCTTGGGATCTTAGGTGTCTATCCCGAAGTTTCATATAAGTTTCGATTTCTTTATTTTCGTTAAGGATGTAATCATAGGTGTGAATAATTGCTCTTTTTGCTTGATTAAGAACTTTTTCTGCCTTTTGTTTTTCATGGTTAGCAATCAAAGCCGATTTAAAATAAATACCGCCGTTATGTTCGGTCCAATTATTAAATACTGTACTTGTTCCCGTTTTCTTACGTGACAAAATAATCAAATCTTGATGATCAGACAAAAATTTATAAGAATTAGCAGCATTAGAATACTCTAAATATTTTGAGAATGTATCTTTATTTTGACCATCAACTTTTGAATTAATATCACTAGCTTGTGATTGAGTTCCAAGGTCAACACCATCAAGGAAACCAGCCGTTTTATCAGAATTTACACCTTGTTTTATAACAGGCAATTCCGAAAGCCTAACCTTTATTATCTTATAAAATTCAACCAATTTATCAACATCGTAATTTACATTTTTTAGATTACCCATCTTTGTTTCATATTCCTCAATAAGATCTGAAGTTTTCTTTGAAAATGTTATTCGTTTCAAATTATATCTAATGGTTGTGCTTTTTTTTAGATCATTTAAAGTTTCCAATTCAACCGGATCCAATGCTTCGCTACCGCTCAATGATATATTAGGTTGTACATTCTTACCATCATTTTGATTTGTTTGACCTGCCGTTGGATCCTGTTGGAAAGCAAACGCCTTTTGATGAAAATCACAATATTCGCCTGCCAATACAAATGCAAAAATACCTAAAATAAATCTTTTGCTAATACACCATATTTTAGATGTTGCCTTATTTCCGATTCCATACATAGCACACCCCCAAGGTTAAAGCATTGCCACCCATCTCCCTTCGTACCCTATAGTGTGTTTTCGAAGATTACAATAGAAAAATCCTTAAAAATGGCGCAATGTTACTTTTCTACCGACCTTTGGCATTTGGCTTTTAACCAAATACCAACATTTAAGAAATTCTTAAGAAATGGCGCAATGTTACCTTTTCTCTAAAATGAAATGGCGCAATGTTACTTTTCCCCATGCCTTGCTCCACTCCTTATCTCAATGTTCATCGCTTTTTCTTTCATCTTAATAAATGGCGCAATGTTACTTTTTCGGCTTTAATGAAATGGCGCAATGTTACTTTTTGTCTTTTCCCTTACCCAAATCCCATAAATTCCGAAGTTTCTCAAATTGTTTCCCTTTTTTGATAATTTCCAAAAATCTTTGGACATTTTTGTTTCCCGTACGCTCTTGTTATCTAAACGAGCTCTTGCCTATTGGCTCCCTATTTCGGAATGCCTTGATATTGGTAGATCTGCAATGGGTAAAGAGTTCGATGGTCTTTTTCGCAACTAGCCCACCTTTTCGGAGTCCCTCGATTATGGACCGGTCCGCAAGCAAAAAACTTTAGGAACGAATTCGATTCCAAGCCATCGATTTATTTCTTTCCGGGTTGACCCCCACCCGGGTCGCTTTGCAGCTGGAAGTGTGCCCCTCTGCGGTTTGCCTCTGGATCCGCCTCTTTAAATCCCACGGACGGGAAGCATTACTTGCAAAACACCAAATGGGTCATCCCAAATTTTCCTCCCAAGCCCACCTCCAGGACATTCGACTCCTGCTGGAAAAGGATCCCCAATGCTACGGATCCAAAAAACTCCATTGGACAGGCCCAGCGATTGTCCGGGCGTTAAAAACCAAGTGGGGGATTGCGATCCATCCCAAATACATTTACCGGTGGCTCGATCGAAATGGCCTCAAAGGAATCCTGGGCCAGAAATCCAAACCCTCCGCCCCCACGGACCACAAGCACAAATAGCGAGTCAAAGGGTTTTAACCCAAATTATCCGGTATATTGGGAAGGAGTAGTGGCCCACTTTTCGAACCACCCCGCCCTGACGGGCACCCCTCCATTGGAGGGGAATCAAGGTGCCATCCGATGTGTTTTATAAAGGCAAAAGGTCAGGTTACGGGATCCCCTCCATTGGAGGGGAATCAAGGTGCGATACGATTTTGAATATTCTCCGGGAAAAATCGGGTTATCATTCGTCCCAACCGGGAAACTTGGGCTAAAAGGCGATGGCGAAACCGGCTTGGCCAAAACTTGGGTTAATGAATTCCCTTCTTTGGAGGGGTGGAAGGCGAAGCCTGACGGGGTGGTGCCTTTGGAAACAGAACATTGGGAAGAAGGGGTGGCCCACTTTACGAACCACCCCGCCCTGACGGGCACCCCTCCAAGGAGGGGAATAAAGGAGGGGAATAATATTTAATCCCTGGAGGGAATTTGTAGTCCCGACTTTTGCAGGCTGATTTGATTATTCTCTGGGGAAAACCTGGGGGCCATGGTCCGAACCGGGTAGGTTGGGCTAACGCTTTCCAAATCCGCCTGTTATTTCACCCGGCCCCCTTGAGTAACAAACTCTTCCCTGGTGAGTTCGCCGTTATTGTCCGTGTCGAATAGCTCAAAGCGTTTGGGGGCCTGATCCGGATCCTTTTGTTCCGCCAAAAACTCGGCCAGGCTTAGCTTGCCATCACCGTTTTTGTCCTTCCTTTGAAACAAGGCCAGTCGGTCGGCCGGTTTGGGTTTGTTGTTTTGCCCCGGTTGAAAAGGCTTTTTGGCCTCCTTCATCCCCAGGAAATGGGACTGTAGTGAGCGAGCCAAATCGGGTTCCTTCCCTGCGATATTGGTCGTTTCCAAAGGATCGTTTTTGTAATCGTATAGCTCCAGTTCGGCTGTGCTTGGCAGATCACCTGGCTTTTTCCATTCCACCAGCCGATAGCGATCGGTTCGCAAGGCCCGACCCAGTTTGTCACCCCGTGGATAAACCTGTTGCACAAAGGCTTTTGGTTTCAGATTTGGTTTTTGCAGGACATCCGCAAAACTCCTGCCATCCAATCCCCGTGGGGTCGGAATACCCGCCAATTCACAAAGGGTGGGAAAAATATCCACCGTTTCGGTAAGAGACGAAGTGCGTCGCCCTGCCCGAATTGTACCGGGCATCGAGACCATGAGAGGGATCCGGGTGGCCTGTTCATAATTGGTGTGCTTGCACCACATTCCATGGTCCCCCAGGTGCCACCCATGATCCCCCCACAAAAGGATGATGGTGTTTTTGGCCAAATCGGACCGGTCGAGTTTGTCGAGGATACGGCCCAACTGGGCGTCCATGTAGCTGATACTCGCATGGTATCCATGAATAAGGGTTCGTTGGAGATCCTCTTCAAGTGGTCCTTGAGCCTTAATGTTGGCATAATTGCGCAACTCCCCAAAGTGGGTTGGGGCGTAAGGAGGGGCACCCTCGGGGGGAGTTGTACATTCAGGCAAGGCAAACGATTTGCGATCGTAGAGGTCCCAGTATTTTTTGGGAGCACAAAAAGGGAGATGGGGCCTTAGAAAACCGACCGCCAGAAACATAGGGTTCTCCGGTTGTTTACCTGCTTCCTGGATCCGCCTTATGGCTTCGTCGGCGATCACTCCATCGCCATAAGCATTATCAGGGACAGGAGCACTCTCATAAGCGGGCCCCTTGGCCAGATTGTTGGCGGGTTTATTTTCGAAAAGGGCTCCTTCGCGGGTGGGGAGCATCTGGTTTTCCGGTAAAGCGTAGGCAATGCTTCGTACCTGATAATGAGGTACGCTCCAGGAAACGGGATCTTCGGTGTTGCCATGGCCCACATGAAAGATTTTGCCGATCCCCTGGGTCTTGTAGCCTTGGTCGCGAAAATGCCTGGGAAGGGTGAGAGCCTCCGGGCGAGCCTTGCGAAAGTTGGTTGCAAGGTCGTAGATTCCAAGTGTTTGTGGCCTTAGGCCCGTCAAAAGGGAATTTCGAGAAGGGGCACAAACCGCCTGATTGCAATAGGCTGAATCGAAAGTCATTCCACGCGAGGCAAGGCGGTCGATGTTGGGAGATTTGACCCGTTTATCCCCGTAGCATCCCAAAAGAGGTTTGAGATCATCCACGCAAACAAGCAGGACATGGGGCCGTTCCAACGGTTGGATTTGGGCCGAGGTATCGGCAAGGGAAAGCCCGGTAGCCAGAAATATCAGGAAATACTTCATGATGGTTTCCTCCTCAAAGCACTAGAAATCTTTGGATGGACGGCCTTTGCCTTGTTTTTCGCCTTTTTTCCTTCCCAACTCCCGGACCCATTTGGTAACCAGTTCGTGGGAACGATCCGGGGAAAGGGATTGGGTGTCGATGGCCCGTATTTCATCCAATAGGGGATCGCCCATGTCGGCAAAGAGGCTCGATTGGATCACCCGGGGTGCCATGATGGTGGAGCCTGGGGGACTGGCGGGGGCGCACCTCCTTGCCTCTTCGAGTTCGATCAAAAGCGATTGTGCCCTGTCGAGTACCCCTGCAGGAATTCCAGCCCTTCGTGCGACATGGATGCCATAGCTTTTGTCGGCGGCCCCGGGGGAGATACGGTGGAGGAAAAGCACATCGTGTTCGGTTTCATGAACCTGGACTACCAGGCTGACCATGGCGACGAGGCGTCCCGAAAGTTCGGCAAGTTCGTGGTAATGGGTTGCAAACAGGGCCCGGCAGCCGATCCGCTCGTGCAAATCTTCGGCGATGGCCCACGCCAGGCTCACGCCATCATAAGTGCTTGTTCCCCGGCCAATTTCATCGAGGATGACCAAACTTTGCCGGGTGGCGTTGTTCAGAATGTTGGCAGCTTCGGTCATCTCCACCATACAGGTGCTTTGGGCCCGGGCCAATTCGTCACTGGCGCCAACCCGGGTAAAAACCCGGTCGGCAAGGCCGATGGTTGCGCTTTGTGCCGGGACAAAGGACCCTGCCTGGGCCAGGATGGTCAACAAGGCGGCCTGACGGATGAAAACGCTTTTGCCTCCCATATTTGGCCCGGTAACCAGGAGCAAGCGGGCCGTTGGGTTATCCATTTTGCAATCATTGGGCACGAATGTTCCCGGGGGAAGGATCTGATCGAGAACCGGATGTCGACCTAGCCGGATATCAAGGACCGGTTCGCCAACCAGGGTTGGCCGGCACCATTGCCTCTCCACGGCCAGTTCGCCCAACCCGGAAAGGGCATCGAGTTCGGCCAATGCTTCGGCGGTTCCCATCAAGGCAAGGGAATGATCCGAACTGGCTTTCCGAATTTGGCCAAACAGGTCGATCTCCCGATTCTTGATCCTGTCTTCCGCACCAAAAATTTTCTCTTCGTGTTCCTTGAGCTCCGGGGTGATGTACCGTTCGGCGTTTTTCAAGGTTTGGCGGCGTTGATAATCGGAGGGAACCCTTCCGGTATGTGCGTGGGTGATTTCCAGGTAATAGCCAAAAACCGAGTTGAAACCGACCTTCAAGCTGCCGATCCCGGTGCGGGCAACCTCGGCGGCCTGAAACCGGGCAAGCCAATCCTTGCCCGAGGAAAGCAAGGCACGCAACTCGTCCAATTCCGGGTCGTACCCCGCCCGAATGATCATTCCTTCGCCGGGCAAGCCGGTCGGTTCTTCTGCAAGAGCCTGATCAAGGAGGTCACAAAAGCCTGTATGGGGTTCCGTGCGGCGGGCCAGTTCCCACAGGCTTGAACCCGTCCCAGGTTCCGTACCTGCCCCGGTTTGGGTGGGTGGAGCCAACGCCCGATCTTCGACCAGGGCACGAATGGCGGGGACGGCTCGCAGGGCTTGGCGAATGGCCGCCAAATCGCGCGGAACGGCACGACCCGTGGCGGCCCTGGCCGAAAGGCGTTGGAGGTCAGAAACCTCCACCAACAATTCGCGAAGTCTGCGGCGAAAGGGAGTATCGCCGACAAATCGGGCCACCGTATCCTGGCGAAGGGAAAGCTCGGGTAAGTCACACAGGGGATTGAGGAGCCACTCGCGAAGTTGTCTGGAGCCCATGGAGGTGGTTGTTCGGTCAATGGTCTCCCAAAGCGAGCCCTTTCGACCGGGATCGCGTTGTGTCCGATCCAGCTCCAGGCTCCTCCTGGTGGTTTCGTCCATCTGCAGGGCTCTGCCACTTGCAAAAGGTTGGAGGCGTCGAATGTGAACGAGAGGGGATTTGATGGTTTCGCGAAGGTAGGAAACGAGAGCTCCCGCCGCCCGGAGGCAAATCTGGTGATCCTCAAAGCCAAATCCCGAAAGGGTGGTGACCTGAAACAGGCCATGCAGGGCAATGCGGGCATTTTCGGTATCAAAAGTCCAGGAAGGCCGCAGGGACCTTGACCCGCAAAGTCGGGAAAAAGTTCCCTCGGGAAGATCATTTCCCAAACTGTCGCCGGATTGTCCGCGGGATGAGGCGGCACCCTCGGGCAAAAGGAGTTCCGCGGGATCAATCCGGGCAAGGTGGTCGCAAATTTGTCCTGGGTCAAGGTCCATGGCAAAAAAAGTACCCGAACCCAAATCCACCCAGGCCAGGCCAGCAGGGCCTTTTCCCTTTGGACCAAATACGAGGGCGGCCAAAATGCTTGGTTTTCTGGGGTCAAGGAGGTCATCTTCGGTCACCGTGCCAGGGGTAATCACCCGGGTCACTTCACGCCGGACCAGCCCCTTGGCTTGGGAAGCTTCCTCTACCTGATCGCATACCGCTACCCGGTGACCCGCCTCCAAAAGGCGTCTAAGGTGGCTATCTAGTCCCAAATGGGGAAAGCCGGCCATTTTTTCCTTGCCATCACGGGAGGTCAGGGTGAGGCCAAGGAGGGGTGCTACCCTTTCGGCGTCTTCGCCAAAAAGTTCATAAAAATCCCCCATCCGAAAGAAAAGCACCATGCCCGGGTGCCTTGCCTTGGCATCCAGGTATTGTTGCATCATCGGGGTGGTCATGAAGGCTTGGGCCGTTACGAATAAAATGAATGGAAAAAGGGCTTATTCCTCGGGTTGGTTAAACCGCCGGACCATGTGGACCGAATTACCTGTTTCGTTGTGGGTCACTTCGTGCATGTAGTGCCGGATAAGCATCAGACCCCGTCCGCAGGGTCGTTCCAGATTTTCTATATCCGTTGGGTCTGGAATATCTTCCAGGTTGAATCCAGGACCCTGGTCCGTGATTTTGGCTTCGAATTGGATCGGGTTGATTCGCATGAAAACCGTGACCGTCTTGGAATGGTCCATCTGATTGCCATGTTTAACGGCATTCACCAAAGCCTCTTCCATTCCAAGCTTCACACAAAAACTGTCACGGCCCCCCACGGCCACCAGGCCAAGCAGGGATTCGAGGTGATCCTGAACCACACGGACTTCCGCAGGATCACTTTTAATGGTTCCCTGAAAGGTGTGGTCTGAATCAATTCCTGCCGGGTTCGAATTCAAAGCATCCTGGCCCCAAAGCACACCGAAATGGGAAAAATGGAAAACCCGGTACAAATGGATAGGCGAAAATAGGGCGAGCGTTTTCACCTAAAACTTTTTAAGGGCCTCTTCTTCCGTGTTCACAATGATGATCAGCTTATCCAATTTGGTTATGGTAAAGACTTCCTTGATGTCGGGCCGAATGTTGGAAAGGACCAGTTTGCCGTTGGCCTTTTTGAGTTTGGAATTGAGGGCAATGATCTTGCCAAGGGCCGCACTCGAAAGGTATTCGACATTGGCAAAGTTGAGAACGACCTTGAGCTTCTTTTCCGAATCGACCAATTCCGAGAGCTGCTCACCAATGATCTGGATGTTTTGTTCATCGAGAATTTTTTTGTCGATGAATCCAACCACGGCAATATCGCCCTTTTCCTCGACCTCAATGCGACGACGATGGGGTTGTCCGGACATAGATGAAATCCCCTTTTTTTGAATTGTAGGCCTGGCCCTTTCCATCACTGCCGGAGAGAACCGGAAGCCCTCGGAAAAGGACTATAGGTTTTGTTAATGGAAGGGGCGATCAAGTCAACCCTTTTTGGAAACAAACCAGGCCCTGGTTACTTTATCTCAAACCGCTTTGCGCCAGGATCTCAAACCGCTTTGCGCCAGGATCTCAAACCGCTTTGCGCCAGGCGTGTTCGTCCAACGCTTCCCGGGTTTGGGGAAGTTCCCGATCATCAACATAGGTATCTTCTTTCCAAATCATCAGGACAAAAGCAGGGACAAGGAAAGGTCGGACCAGAAAAGTATCCAAAAGAACTCCAAAAGCCAGCGAAAACCCAATCTGTACCAGGGTGCTCAAACCTGCAAAAGCCAAAGTCGCAAAAGTTCCCGCCATGATGAGGCCACACGAGGTGATCGTCCCACCCGTGGTTGCCAAGGCTTCGCGCATGGCTTCGGTGGGGCCCCATTTGCCCACTTTTTCCAGCATGCGGCTCATCAACAAAATGTTATAATCCTCCCCAACCGCCACAAGGATCACAAACAGGAAGAAGGGGACCCGCCAATCCACCTCCCCACCGATGCGCCCAAAAACATGCTGGGCAAGGAGCATAGTGGCTCCCAGGGTGGCAAAGTAGCTTAAAAGCACGGTCGCCAACAAATAGACTGCCAACCAAGGTTTGCGGACAACCCCCCAAAGGATGCCCAAAACCCCCACCAAAACCAGAAGGTTGACCCGGAACCTGTCCGCTTCCACCACTTGGGCCATGTCCCTGGCACTTACCGCCATGCCGACCACTTCGCCACGGACAGGGCCTTGGTTGGCCACAAACCGGGGCATTTCGGTTTTCAACCAAAGCTCCACGCAATCGACCGCATAAACCGCCTCGGGCTCAAATGGATCGCAATCCATGACGAGGTCAAAACGGGCAATGTGCCGTTCCACCGGCCGAACTTCCCCCATCACCAGCTGCAATTCCGAGTTCCGGTTGGTGGAAGGGGGCACCAAGGTGGCCAAGTAAAATCCATGGATCGTTTTTAATACTTGGGTTTCAATCGTTTTCCAAAGCCCAAGCTGATCCAAAAGCGGCATACCAGCCCCGTTTTTGGAGGCCATGAGGGCAGGAGTGCCATGGTTGCCAAGCGGTTGGGTGAGTGACCTAACTTCGCTGATATGGGGTAGGGAACCGAATACTTGAGTCAGCCGGGATATGGCTTCTTGCCCCTCGGGCTGTTGCCATGATTTTGGCGATTCGAGCAATACCGTCAGAGGGCCCGTTTCGCCGGCCGGAAAATGGCGTTGGATCGCCTGCAAACCAAGGATACTCGAAGAATTGGGGTTCAACTCGGCGGTGGCACGATAGCTTGCCTTGGCAAAAACGCCCAAAAAAGCCATGGGCAAAAGCAGGACCATGGCCAAGATCCAAATGACTGTGGGGCGGGCCACCACCATGTGGCTAATTATGTCCCAAATACCCGATTGCACTTTTTTATCGGCACCGGGTGGCTTTCCCGGCCAAAAAACGGCCGGACCCAAAAGGTAAAGCATGGCAGGGGTTAGGGACATACTCGCCAACAGGGCCACCCCCAGGCTCACGGCGATCGCCGGCCCACCACAGCGAATTTTCACAAACTCGGCAAAGAGCATGAATCCCAACCCACAAATCACCGTAAGGGCGCTGGCAATCAGGGCATATCCTACCCCATCCATAGCCCGGATTAGGGCTCGCTTGGTGTCATACCCTTTCGAAAGTTCCTCCTTGTAACGACTGATTAGAAAGAGGCAATAATCGGTTCCGGCACCATAAAGCATAACCACTGCAAATATTTTGCTCACATTGACCAGGTAAAACCCGGGAACCAGGGTCGCCACCGCCAACAGCTTGAGGGCAACCCAAACCGAAAGGGCAATCGTCACCAAAGGAATCAACGCCAAAAGAGGCGCTTTGTGAACCATCAGAAGCACCACCACAACCAAGGCAATGGTGGCCCCGGTGGTTGCCTCCAGGCCGTTGGCACTGGCGGTGATCAGGTCATGGCCAATCCCAGCTGGGCCGGTTAACTGAATCGTGGGAAGATTATTGGTTCCTTTGTTTTGGGACCATTCTTTGAGGGCGATTTGAAGCACTTTTTCCGCCTCGGCAACCGCTAGCATGGTCTGATTGGCTAGATAGGGGGTCGAAAGGGGGACTTGCACCAAGGTGCATTTGCCGTCCCGGCTCACCAACCGTTTTCCCAAAAAGGGGTCACGGTGCGAGACAATCTTGCCCATTTTCCATTCGGGGTGGGAAATTCGATATTCGGACAAAGCCAACACAATGGTATCGACCAGGGAGAAATCTTTGGGGGAGAGTTCCCCGGTTTCGCGTTCAAAAGAAAGGATTAAACGGCTGGCGGAAACATCATCCGGGAAAGCCTCGGAAAGCAACGAAAAACCGCGAACGCTTGCACAGCGTGCGGGGAGGAAGCGGACATCATCATCCTGGGATTTTTGGTCCCAATTGGGGGCCAATAGCGACGCAAATGCTCCCAGGGCAACCCATGCCAGGACAATGACCCAAGGCCGGGTTGTGGAATATTTGCCGAAAAACGCCACCATGCCAAACCTCCCTGTCTGGCCCAAAAACAAAAGAATAAACGGTGCCCTTGGCCCAGCGCAAGGAGAAATGTTAAAAAGCCCTGCTTTGCTGGTTTGGGTGGGGTTACCACCCCTCAATCCTTCAAAAGGCCCTATTTTATGCCTGGATTCGCCCTCCTGCCTAATTGGGCTCGAGGTTCCTCTTGAACCCAACCGTTTTCGCTGCTATATCAACCTGAACAGGGCGGCTTCAACTGCCGCCTTGGTATTCCCCGATAGCTCAATGGTAGAGCAATCGGCTGTTAACCGGTTTGTTGTAGGTTCGAGTCCTACTCGGGGAGCTAATCGGACGTCTGTACAAACCACAGCGTCCAGGGTTAACGGAACGGGGTTGCCTTCCTCCGGAAGTGCAGCCCCGTTCGGCATTTCGGGCGGACGCTTGGGGTCGAATGGGACCGAAGTCTCGCCGCCATCGTCCGCGTCGAAGTAGGGCCTGACCTCCGGGAAGAGTTGGATGGCGTAGACCCCTGCCTTCCCAGCGTCCTCGGTTTTTCGGAACTCGATCACCTCGACGTAGTGTTGCAGAACCTGCTGTTGCTCCTGCTCAGTCGCTTCAACGAATACGTCCCCCAGCCCGGCCCAGGTTGTCAGGAACTGCGCCGCCGCGCTCGACTTCTGGTCGAGCGGGCGCTGTCGCCTGTTGATGGTTGCGAGTTGCTCGGCGACACTCTTCTCTTCACCTTCGAGACGGGAAAGTTCGTCCCTGATGCACGAGAAACCACTCGCACCTTGCGTCTTGAGCACGTCGAGCATCCGCCCAATCGTCGTCCGGGTGACTAGGAGTTGCTGTCGGATCACCCCCTCCTGACAGGCCAGATCCTTTCGCTGATCGTCGACCCCGGCGATCGCTTTCTCGACGATGGTTGTGCGTGCTTCGTCGCGGTTGCCGATGTCCCGCAGCCGTTCGAGCACGACTTCTTCCAAGTCGTCCGCCGGAATCCGTGGGGCCTGACAGGAGGCTTTGGTCCCCTCGTGGCTTTGCCGCGTACAGACGTAGTATCGGTACGCCTTACTTCGTCCGTGGTAGGACGCGCCGACCATATGACTGCCACACTGGCACCGTAGCAATCCGGAAAGGATGTATGCCTTCTTACTTGGCCGTCGGAAGTTGCGTTTGCGAGCACGGTTCTCCCCAAGACGCATACTCACCCGCTGGAACTGCTCAGGGGGGACGATTGGCTCATGACTGTAGTGGACCCCAAAAACTGGACAGACAGCTAAGCTTTTCTTTTCTAGTAAAAGGAGGGTTTTGTCATGGTCATCAGGAAGCGGCAATACGACGCATCGTTCAAGGCCAGGGTTGCCTTGGAGGTCATCCGTGAAAA